>CAIYZV010000482.1 GCA_903930765.1 uncultured Pirellula sp. | reverse complement strand
GCCATGTCCAGTATGATCGGGTCACCCCCTGCAACAGGAATGCCGTAGGCGATCGGGTTGCTCCCCAAGACCGCGTTCCGGGACCCGGGGGCAGCCACCGATGGAATATCATTCCCAGAAACCATGGCGATCAAGCCTTGTCGTGCGGCGAGGGAGGCGTAGTATCCAATAGCGCCGACATGCCCGGTGTTCTTAAGCCCCACATACGCGATCCCGCACTGCTTGGCTTTGTCGATCGCGAGTTGCATCGAAGTGATGCAGCCGACCATCCCGAGAGCCGATTGGCCATCAACAATCCCCCACGCAGGTCCTTGCCGATCGATGATCGGAACGGCCGTCGGCTGGTACCCCCCGGCCTTCAACTTCTTCAAATAACCGATCAGGAGCTTGGTGCCGTGGGTAAAGACCCCAAGCGCATCGGTGGTCGCCAATGTGTCCGCGCTCCACTGCGCGTGCTCCGCCGACATCCCGGTCGAAACCAAAGCGTCGACGACGAATTGATGAAGCTCCTCAAATCGGATTCGCAATCCACTGACCATCGTCGATCCTCTTTTTCATTCCCTCAAGCGGCGGAGTCGTTCACGCGATAACCGAGATCGCGCAACATCGACGCCAACACTGGGCGTATCGAATCCGGCAGCGGGCGGATCGGTGGTTCCGGATTCCCGACAGGAGGGCCGATCATGTTGAGGGCCGCTTTCATGGTCGAAAACCAATGCGCTCCTTCCCCTCGCGAGTGATACGCTTGGAACTGCAGCCTCATCAGTGGCGCCAATTTCCTCCAAAGCAATCGAGCTCGATCCAGATCCTTTTCAACCGCAATCGCAAGATAGAGATCTTTTGCCGCCCCAGGAACCGTGCTCGGGATCCCAGAGATCCAACCATGTGCCCCGTGACAGAGCCCTTCGAAAGCCACCGTATCTATTCCGGCATAGGTGAAGAACTTGCCATCGGTTGCTTGCAACAACTCACAGATCCGATCGGGCTCCGGGTTCGACATCTTCACCCCGCCGATCACCTTCTCTTCATACAGCTTCAACAGATGCTCCGTCCTCAAATCCACGGAGGTAAGTGGAATGTTGTGATAGAGGACGATCGGGATCGAAACCGCTTCGGCGATACGACGAAAATGGTCCATGACCTGACCCGGGGTCGGAGCCATGTAATAGGGCGGAACGATCAGCAAGGAATCAGCGCCATGCGACTCGGCAAACTTCGAAAGATCGATCGTACGGCGGGTCGAGTAATCATGCGTCCCGGCAACAACATGCACGCGGCCAGCGATCTTTTCCAACGCAGCCGCGAGCACACGCTTCCGGTCTTCACACTCCATGGCCACGAATTCCCCGGAACTACCCAGCGGAGAAATCGCATCGACACGCTCGGAGATCAACCAATCCAAATGCGGTCCCAACCGCTCCAAAAAGAGCGAGCCGTCTTCGTGAAATGGCGTGATCGATGACGCACATACCCCATGAAACAATGGCTTTGGCACTTACAATTCTCCTGGGAATACAACCCCTTGTTCAGTGGCTGGAACCACTCTCAGAAATAGAACCAGAAACAGAATCAGACCGGCGAAGGGACACCGTTGACAATGTGCTGCAACGGTTGATTGGTCAGCGCAGCGGCAGCATGCATGGCAGCCGTCTCGCGAAGTTTACGCACCGCTCGAACACTGGCGGACGCAATATGCGATGCCGATATCACATTGGGAAGGGATCGCAGCAAACTATCGGAAGGAATGGGCTCCGGATCG
>CAIYZV010000481.1 GCA_903930765.1 uncultured Pirellula sp. | reverse complement strand
GAGACCAAGTTGTTCAGAGACCAAGCCCTTCGGCAACCACCGAAGGGCTTTTTTATTGCCTGTTGGGATTGGGCGAAAAACTCGCGCCTCAGCAAATCGGCTAAACTGCGGTTGAATATCGCGGTTGTAGATCATTGTCACTTAACAAGTGTTTCCATCGAGAGAGACCCTGTCGAAGACCGACAAATTTCGTCGAGTCGATTCTCAAAGAAAACCACCCCGGACATCCACCCATGCAACAGCAATCGCTTTCATTAACTCGTCGCGGCATCACCCTATTCCACTGGGGACTTGAGATCTTTGCGGGTCTCATCTTGCTGAACATCGGATTGGCATTCTTCATGCAGTATCCGATCCCCCTCCAAATGTTACTGGCGATTCAGCGTGTTTCGCCCTTCGTGGAGCCTGTGTTGCAGCTCGCCATGTTATTGGGTGTTCTGCTAACCTGCGCAGCGCCCGCCGAGAGTGGGGCACGGAAGTGGGCATACTCGATTTTCGTATTTGGGATCTTTGCATGGTTGTTACCCGTCGTTGTTTACACCATGCAATTGCCGATGGGTTGGCTGAGCTTTCGATCCGCGACCATCCTCATCCAAGCCCTTCTCTTTGTCGGCCTTCTCCAGCAACTGGCAAGCTGGATTAAGGGCATTGAAACGAGCGACATCGCCAATACTGGAGTCGGGGTGAGTACCAGCGTCATCGACCGGGAGGACGTTAAAACCTGGACAGACCTAGAGAGCCGATTTGAGAATCTTTTTCGCATCGGATGCATCGTCGTCGGTGCAGCAGTGCTGTTCCTGATGTATCCGGGGTTGGCGATCCAGGTTGCCATGCTGGGTGCAGGGTTAACCGTGATCGTGGTCTTTTTCATGCTGCTGCTCCTTTTGGCCATGTTCAGTCGCAATGTCTACCGATTCGAAAAAGCCATGCGCATCAGCTCAGCTCGCACGGAGAGCGACGACCCGTCATGGAGTGGCTTGCCGTCTGATCGCTTGGTCCCCGCAAGTATCTTGCTGGGGGCCTTGGCAGCGCTCGCTCTCGGGATCGAAAAGGTGGCGAATTACACCCTGGCACCGAAGTACTTTATGAAGGAAATCGAAAGGACGTTTGGGAAAGCTGGACCTTTTCCTGGTGGGAACATTTCGGAAATCGCATTCACACCGTCCCCGGCTCCTGCGATGTCGATGAAACCGATCGATGGCGAACCACTGGAGCTGAAAGACCTCCAAGGCAAAGTCGTCGTGTTGAATTTCTGGGCCACGTGGTGCGGGCCTTGCGTGAAAGAAATTCCCGACTTGATCAAGCTCGCCGAACAAGGGCAGGATCAAGGAGTGATCGTGATTGGAATCAGCGACGAGGACGAAACCACGATTCGGAATTTCTCGGAAAAACGAGGGGTCAAGTATCCGATGGTATCGGGAGCGGGGTGGCCCGCTCCGTTCCAACAGATCAACGCTGTCCCAACCACGTTTGTGATCGATCGCGACGGGATGATCCGATCCAAGCTTATTGGATCACGGTCGCTCGAGGTTTTTCGGGCCGAGGTCGAAAAGGCAAAAAAGCCTTTAGGACAATAATTGCCTGAGTAAACGCTTCGTCGACGACAGCCATCGATTAGCGATAGCAGTAAATCGCTTCGGAGGAGCGAATCAGAAGGGATCCATTCGCGACGGCGGGCGTCGACCAATAGACTTCGTCTTTGGTGCCGGTACTGAGTTCCGCGACGACGTTGTACTCTGTTCCCGCTTGGACGACGATCAGATTACCCGCTTCGTTGAACATATAGATTTTATCCCCAACCACGACCGGGCAACCCGCGATGAGGGTGCCTCCGGGGGTCCGTTTGCGATAAATCTCTTTACCGGTAAGCTTCTCGTAGCATGTTGCGGTGTTTCCGAAGAAGTAGAGGTAGTCACCGACGATAACAGGGGAAGGCATTCCGGCGCCGCTTTTGGTACCGGACCACATCACTGCGTCGCTTTGGGTCTCACCTTTTGGCAAACTGAGATCGCCCGTGTGCCCGGGCCGAATCGCAGCGAGTGGTGCTCGGCTTCCAGGGCTCGAGGTGCCGAAGTAAACGCCTTGTGCATCGGCGACTAGGGAGCACGAGAATGACGTATCGAGTCCACTCATGCGCCATCGTTCTTTCCCGGTGCTGAGTTCATAAGCGATCACCGCGCCTTGACCGGCGGTCACCACTTCTTGGACGCCTTGGTTATCCCAAAGGATCGGTGTGCTCCATGCGGAGCCTTTGGGCCGTTCTGCTCTCCAGAGTTCGCCGCCGTCCTTGGTGTTCAAGCAGTGCAAGACAGCGGACTCCTCGTTGTACAGTTGAACGAGAACGCGATCGTTCGCGAGGAGGACCGACGATCCGGTTCCGAAATCATTGGAAATCTTTTGCTGCTCGAAGGCTTTCGTCCAAATCTCTTTGCCTTGGAGATCGTACGCGGCCATCGCACCAGCAGCACCAAAGAAGGCGTACACGGCGTCGGCGGAAGCAGCGGGGGTTTCTGTCGCGAAGGTGTTCGAAGCATGCTTGCTGTAGGCTGGAATCGCATCTGCGACGGTTTGCTCCCAGAGGATGCCTCCGTTGTCGAGTGACAAACAGATCAGCTTCCACTGG
>CAIYZV010000480.1 GCA_903930765.1 uncultured Pirellula sp. | reverse complement strand
GCGGACGGGAACGAGATGCTGTGCTTTTTGGACCGCGTTGGGGTCTTGAAAAGAAGCGGTCCCAGAGTGGTTGATTGGTTGCGGGGCGATGGCTGGTGGATTGATCGGCTCAATAGCTTGGTTCCGAACGAATTTGGGAGGCTCGGATGGTTTGTTGGTTCGAGGTGCGGTGACGCTTTGAGATGCCAGTGCTACCTCAGAAACCGGGGAGGGGAATGAGCGGTTGTTGGACGCTAGCGCCGCGGTAGCGGGGCTACTTTTCATATCGGGGCCACTTTTCAGCTTGTCGGGGCTCGAAGCAGCCACCATCCTGCGCGACAGTTCCATGTAGTCGACGGGACCTAGAATCCGGTCGATCTCGCGGGTGCCTCGTATCAAGAGGGTGGTTGGCGTGGTATGAATCCGCCATCGCTGTGCCAAATGAGGTTCTTGCTGCACATTCACCCGTCGAACGACCCAGCCCTCCGCTAACGCTTGTTGCGTGGCCGTGTCCATAGCGAGGCATTGGTTGCAACCCGTGGATACAAATTCGATGGCGATGCAATCACCCACCAACCCTCCACGAACATTGTCGGTGAACTGCGCGACGAAAACCGCAAAGGTGACGACAGTCAGATTCAACTTCCACATACACTGGATCCTCCTTGATCCGTTCCTGGCGAGAGGAGGGAGTTTCGTAGGATCGTCGTCTCATGACAAGATCAGTCCGGTGGACTTTCTAATGCTGGCATTTTAAGATCGTCGGGGGTTACATCGACCGCGACATGAAGAGTGGTGAAACCACCTCCGACGAAAACGCCTTGGATAGGAGTCACATCGGAGTAGTCTCGTCCCCAAGCGACAGTGATATGCTCCAATCCTGGAATGCTGTTGTTGGTAGGATCGAAATCGATCCAACCCAGGTCGCCGGCAAAGACGCTGACCCAGGCGTGGGATGCGTCGGCACCGATGAGTCGCGGTTGTCCTTTGGGGGGCGATGTCAGGAGGTATCCACTGACGTAACGGGCAGGGACCCCCAGAGATCGCATGCAGCAGATGAACACGTGCGCGAAGTCTTGGCAGACCCCTTTTTTTCGTTGGAGCACCTCGATCGGTCGCGTGGTGACTTGGGTCGATGAAGGCACGTAGAGGAACTCATGATGGATTTTGGTATTGAGCATTCTCAAGCAATCCAGCACGTCGCAATTGCCTTCGATGACTTGGGAGGCATACTCGGCGAACTCGTGACTGGCGTGGCAGTATCTCGAGTCGTAGAGAAACTCGCGTGCGGCAACCCAGGCGGGATGCTGCGAGTTTGCGATCGCTTGGAGCAGTTCGCTCCAGCGAAGATTGGCTCGGTCGGGGATGGCGGCCTCGGACCGTTCGACCAGGCATCGTGAGGTCACCGCCAAATTCGGATGGATTTCTTCGATGCTAAAGAACTCCACGTGATTCCCAAAGGTATCTTGCCAATGGAATCGACACGCGGGCTTGGGCTGGATCTCGATCACGCAGTGGCTGACCCGTTGATTGAGCAGTTCTCTCGGTGTTAGGTGGAGTTGATTATGGCACAAAGAACTTTCCGACGAATACTCGTAATGAGTGCTGTGGGTGACTCGGTAGCGACGCACGGACTCGTTCATCGTTTTCCTGTGGAGTTATTGCGGATAAATTGACCCGAACGTGCCGCTGACGCGTCGTAATTCTCACGTGTCTAGATCGACGTAACGATCGACGTAACGATCGACGTAACGGTGCACGAGTATAGCAAGGGAACGCGGTGGCTGGGAATTGCACTGCATGGAGGAGTCGGCCAAGCAGCTTTCTAGTCATGTAGCATTCTATCGGTGAAGCGTTAAAATCGTGGTTCTCCTTCGAATCCGAATCGATTGGGAAATTCGATGGGAATGCGCTGCTGTCAGCAGATACCTGCGAATCTCAACACTGCGAATCCAATACTTCATGAGCCGTACCGCTCGCCCGCTGAACCGCGGCGAGCCTCGAGGAATCTGTTATGCAAACTGTCGCTGAAAGCATCTACGATCACCCGACCTATTACGATCTTATTTTCGGCAGCGATTGGGTTGCCGAGTTTCGATTCCTCGAAAAAGTTTTTAAGCAGCATGTCCGTGGAAAGACGAAACGGTTGCTGGAGCCTGCGTGTGGCACAGGTCGATTGCTGTATCGCATGCTCAAAGCAGGTTATCACTGCGAGGGGCTCGACCTCAACGAAAAGGCGGTCGAGTTCTGCAACAAGCGATTGGAGCGTCACGGCTACAAACCCACCGCGTTTGTCGCCAACATGTGCGACTTTACGGTGAAAAAACCGTTCGATGCGGCGTTCAATACGATCAATTCCTTTCGGCATTTGACGACCGAGGCGATGGCGGTGGCTCACCTCCGAGCCATGGCGGCCGCCATTCGGCCCGGCGGAATCTATGCGTTGGGCTTCCATTTGACACCGTTGGTGGGGCCGACGACCGATGAGGAGAGTTGGACTGCGCGGCGTGGTCATTTGCAAGTCAACACGCACATGTGGCCTCGCGATAAAGATCCCAAGACCCGCATCGAACGCTTCAATCTGCGATTCGATATCTATCGACCCACGGGATCCTCGCGGATCGACGATTGCTTAGTGCTCCGGAGTTACACGTACAAGCAATTTGCAGCGATGGTGAAAAAGGTTCCGGAGTGGAAAGTCGAAACCGCTTACGATTTCAGCTACGACGCGGACGAACCGATTGAAATCGACGAATCGACCGAAGACATCGTTTATATCTTGAAGCGACAATAAGACTCGGCTAGGTTCAACCCCTGGACTGCCGTTTTTCTGCCTCGAGCCTCGCGTCGGCGTCGTCCAAGATCGTTTGGGCTCGTATCGATCCGATGATGAGGGCGGGAATAAAGATCGGGCAAAGGATGACCCCTAGGCCCAACGTGCAGCGCAGAAAGGTCGCCACGGCGGGATGCTCCAACCGGTCGTACCGAAACGCAAGGAACAGGATAAACAAAAAGAGCGTAGCCGCGTACATGAGCCAGACCATCTCGATCGGTTTGATGTTTCCATCGAGAAACGGAATTGCGATTGCCAAGGTACCCGCTGCGATTCCTAAAACCTTGAGCATCTTCCGAAACGACAGGGAAATTGTTTCGACGTGCTTTGCGTACAAGTCTCCATCGGCGGGATCGATCATACCGATATAGGGGTATCGGATCAGCACGAAGTAGGTTGCGACAATACCGGTCAGCAAGCAAAGCCCAGACGCGGCCATCACTGCCACGGACATCCAGCCGACCTTGGCTCGAAACATGAACCTCAAAACGATAGGAATCAAAATGGCAAATAGAAAGCTGCGCTGTGCGATTCGGAGCGAAAGAGGAAATTCGCGAAACGGTTTTCGATTGCTGTCAGCCATAGGCATTCGTCAACTCACGATTTCCTAAACACGCGCCCGCGTGTCGACCTCACGCATGAACTCGTTCGCTCCAGGCAATGCTTCGAATTCGAGCCTACCATCAGCGAGGGTCGCTTGCACGTTGGCTTTGCATGGAACTGCGAGGTAAGTAATGGCACATCGCGATCCCTAAAAAGTAAAGGCCCACCAAGGGTACGGACATTCCGATCATGCTGGCCATGTCGGCAGGGGTGAGGATCATCGAAATAAAGGCGATGGCGAGAATAGCGATACGCCACTGCGACAGGTAGGTCTGAACGGTGATGATGCCCAAGCGTTCGATGACGAGCATGACCAGTGGCAGTTGAAATGCGACGCCGAATCCGAGTGGCAGAAGTAGGGCGAACGACATGTAATCAGTCAATCGCGGGGATGCGCCGATACCCATGCTGTCATTGAACTCGAGCAGGAACTCGATGACCAATTGGAAGATGACAAAAAACGCGAGGCAGGCCCCGGCCCAAAAGAGAATGAGGCTGGTGGGGAGGAAGAAGTAAACATACCTCCGTTCGTGCGGGTACAAACCCGAGGAGATGAATTGCCATAGGTAATAAAAAATGCCGGGGCTGGCGACAACGATGGCCACGACAAAGGCCGCCTTGAGCCAAATCATGAACGGTTCCTGGAGCCCGAGAGCTTCGGTGTTGGCTTTGACAGGTACAAACATCCGCATCTTGAGCATCTGCGACGGGGAAGGAAGCCCTTCCGAGTCGGCGTTGCCTAAGAGTTCGGCATCGCCAGTTTCGATCCTGGACAATCGCTTCGGGTCGACCCAAACCGTCTGGCTGACAACTTTGTTCTGCTCCATCCAGTGCTTCAGGTCATCGGAAACCGTTCCACCCGAGGTCGCTGACATCTCTTTGAGGGACCGTTTGTTGTAGAAATTTTCCAGCGAGCGTTCGAGGGGGACTTGCATGTAGTCAACGACGCTCGAGGCCATCGGAATCCCTACAACCAAGCCAAAAGCCAAGCAAATCGTGGCTTTCGTCAGCGCAATGCGCAATTCGTCGAGATGCTCCCCGAACGTCATGGCGCTTTTATCGAACAGATCGTCACCTTTCATCGGGTGCGAATCCTCTCGTTACATGAAGTACAATTGCTGGTAGTTTAACGGGTGCGTTACGGGGGTGAGTCAGCTTACCCGCAGATCGTCCTTGCGGAATTGCAAGCGATCGAGCCGAAACACCGGTTTTGTTATATCTCCAGCTTTGTTTGTCAGGGCCAATTTGGCAATCCATGTTTCTTCCGGATCAACCACTTCGTTTCCAACCGCTCTTCCGATCCTACATTTGGGGCGGTAATCGCTTGTCCAAAAGCCTGGGAAAAAAACTTCCCGATGGCGGCATTTGGGCCGAAAGCTGGGAGATTGTGGATCACCGCGAAGGAGAATCGGTCGTGGATTCCGGCCCCTTCGAGGGCTGGACACTCCGAAAATTGATCCAGCAGTTCCCCGTCGAGATTCTCGGGGAAAATACCCCCAATGAACGATTTCCACTCCTCTTGAAGTATCTGGACTGCCAGCGGGTGTTGAGCGTCCAAGTCCACCCGAACGACGCCTACGGTGCTCAGATGCCGCAACCCGACCGAGGCAAAACGGAGGCGTGGTACGTGATCGAGGCCGAACCGGACTCGGTTCTCTACGCCGGGCTCAAGCCAGGAGTAGGCCGTTCCGACCTCGAAAACGCCATCGTGTCAGGAAAGACGGAAGAGTGCCTGCATGTGCTGCACCCTCAAGTCGGCGATTGCGTCTTTATTCCGGCGGGTACGGTCCACGCCCTCGGCGCCGGATTGGTGGTCGCAGAGATCCAACAAGCCAGCGATTGCACGTTTCGGCTCTACGATTGGAATCGTGTCGATAACCATGGACAGCCTCGTCCGTTGCATGTCCAACAAGCCCTCCAAGTGATCGACTTTGAAACTGGACCAGTCCATTTCGCACCCCGTATCTCCACCCCAACTCCCAACCAGTGTTTGCTGGTGGCATGCGATAAATTCCGGTTGATGGAGTCTCGGAACACTCAGCCGACAAAACTTCCCACGAATGATTTTGCGATTGTTACGATTCCCAAGGGGTCCGCTCAAATCCAAACTGAGACGTCGACCATGAACCTGTCGCGAGGTGATTCCATCTTGATTCCAGCGGCTTGCGGGACCGCCAGCATGCAGTTGGCGGACGATTCAATTGCATTGATCGCAACCCCTCCTCTTTCCGAATGGTCGTTCGGCAACTAAGCGAGGTTTTGGTGAGTTCACGTTCCCCTCGATCCAAACCCGATCCTCGAGAAGTGCAAGGCCCAGCTCCGTCCACTTCGATACTATCGCCATCGATGACCATGGCAACGTCCCCTTCGGCGACGAGATTGCAGCGTTGGTGGGTGGTGGGATTGACTCCGATGCACGAAGCCATGGTGCGCCGCTTGGCAGTACATCATCTATCGCAGCATCATTTGCTGCTGCAGTGGAGTTCCTTCGTCCGATGGGAGGATTTGCCGGTGGATGTACCCGTTGATTTGCCGAGCGATGAGGCTGGTACTTGTCCACCCGCCAGGTTTGCCTACCCATCCGCCAGGTTTGATGCGTGGAGTTCACCTAAGTTGGCGGATGTGATTATCATGGAGGTCGATCCGATGCGACGGATGTGCGGTGAGATGGTCTCGAACCTCTCGCAGTTACCCCGTCCAAGCTCTTCGGGTCCCTGCATTCGACTCGTTTGGAGTTGGGGTGCGCTGGGTCATTTAGAATCCTTCGAGACGGACGATAGCATCGTATCGATGACTTCGTTGGCTCATGGGGTGATTCACAACGCCGTGACCTTGAACGGTTGGATACGGAGCGCGGTGGTCCATGCCCGAAACCATCCCAGCCCTCCGCATCCCTTGTTGCAAGATCTTTCGATCCCGTCCCTAGCCCTCTAGTCCTTTAACTCTTCGAAGATTCATGTCCAAGCTCCTGATCACCGGCACCGCAGGCTTTATCGGTTTTCACATGGCATTGCGATGCCTGGAACTAGGTTACGAAGTGATCGGTGTGGACAACGTGAACGATTACTACGACGTTCAGTTGAAAGAAGACCGATTGACGCTCTTGCATCGGTATCCGGACTTTCGCTTTCACCGGATCGATCTGCAAAACGCATCTGCGGTGTCGAAGTTGTTTCAGTCCCACACCTTCGATCGCGTGGTCCATCTGGCGGCACAAGCCGGCGTGCGCTACTCGCTCAGCAACCCGCATGCATACACGCAATCGAACGTAGAGGGAACACTGACAATCCTGGAAGGCTGCCGTCATCAGCAGGTCCCGCACCTCATCTACGCTAGCAGTTCGAGCGTCTACGGCCTAAACACAGAGCAGCCGTTCTCCACGTCGCACGGGACGAATCATCCGATCAGTTTGTACGCAGCGACCAAGAAGGCAAATGAGATGATGGCCCACTGTTATTCGCACCTCTACCAGATCCCTACGACCGGCCTCAGGTTTTTTACGGTTTACGGTCCATGGGGACGGCCCGACATGGCCCTCTTCAAATTCACGCAAGCCATCATGCACGGCAAGCAATTGGAGGTCTACAACCAGGGACGGATGAAGCGAGATTTCACTTATGTTGATGATATCGTTTCGGCGATGGTCAAATTGCTGGATCATGTCCCACAACCCAACAGTGGGTGGGATAGCAAGCATCCCGACCCAGCCACCAGCTCCGCTCCGTATCGAATCTTCAATATCGGTAACAATCGGCCGACCGAACTGGCGCGATTCATCGAAGTCCTAGAAACGATCATCGGAAAGAAGGCCGATATTCGATACCTGCCGCTGCAGCCCGGCGATGTTCTCGAAACGTACGCCGATGTCGACTCGCTAAGCGAAGCTGTCGGATTCGCCCCGTCGACAACGATCGAAGATGGGATTGCTAAGTTCGTTGCGTGGTACCGAACGTACTACGACATTCGCTCTTAGACATCGCGATGCGACTCGCTTTTGGGAAGTGCATGCGCGAGATGCAGTTGGCTGGATGGGTGGTGGCTGGATGGGAGCTGCGCGAAACCGGGCCGCTTGCGCGTCACCGCTATGATTTGGGGCGGGGGCCGCGGGTCACCATGATTGCGAAGTGATTTATTGCGAAACGATTTCGGTATCGATTGCCGGGAACTGAGCGACCTCGACGCGATCCCCCATCTCGAACAAATCGTCGACTTGCAAGAGTTGTCCGATGTCGACCACGCTCTGCCATTGGGCTTGAAGGATATCCAGGTACTGATTGAGCACCGATGCGACTGTTTGCTGCGCGACGATGACATCGTTAAAGCTGACGCCGGATGGATCTGCCAGATACCGTTGATAAACCCCTCGGTACGCTCGGACTTGATCCCGAAGCGCATCGGACTTGAACGAGTCAGCCAATTGCCGATTCGATTGGTAGACTCCGTAGGTGCCGGCTAGTTCGGAAATGAGTGTATTTCGCGTATCTGCAACGTTCTGCCCAGCCTTGACCAACTCAGCTCTGGCTGCGATGCGGTTCCCTTGATTTTGATTGAGGACTGGAATAGCACCACCCAGCATTAAGTTGTACGTAGCACCTCCTGGCTGGAAC
The DNA here is from genome assembly GCA_903930765.1 of uncultured Pirellula sp. Lineage (GTDB taxonomy): Bacteria > Planctomycetota > Planctomycetia > Pirellulales > Pirellulaceae > JBKCUI01. The sequence goes on along the minus strand of CAIYZV010000480.1, from coordinate 10,183 downwards.
GTGTAGTCGCGTTGGAGTACGAACCCGACATCGAGATCGGGAATATTCTGGCGATCGGCGAGTTGCACCAGTGACTGTTGTTTTCGGATCGTGTTTTCAGCGATTTGCACATCGGTGTGGAGCGCGATCAATCGTTGGACGGCGCTCTCATAAGCGATCTCAGGAACCGCGCAATCGATCTTGCCCTCCAGGGCGCTGACTGACAGGTCGGGCATGCCGGTTGCTGCTGCCAAGGTCCGCCATGCGGCGATCGAATCCTGCTGGGCTCGGATCAACGAAGCGCGAGCTTGCGTGGTCAAGACTCGCAATTGCAATGGTTCGTACGGAGCCGCTTCCCCTGCTGCAACCAATTGGATCTGGGCGTGGTAGGCCCGTTCGGAAAGTTCCAACAACGCGTTCGCCAACACAACGCGTTGGCGTGACGCGAGGACTTGAAAGTAGGAACGCCGGATTTTGGATGTGACCGTTACCCAAGTTTTACGCTGCGAGATAACCGCGTTGGCGTAATCGACGGCGCCTGCCTCTGCTGCCAATCCGAGCTTGCGAGCGGTAACGATGGTTTGTTGGAGATAAGCACCCTTGTAGCCCGGAGTGTTGAGCGTTCGAACCGTATCTGCTTCGTAGCCGAAATTGGGGTTAGGTGGCAGACCCGCTTGGATCATTGCACCCCGAGCCGCTTCGACGGAAGCTGCTGCGGCGCGCAGTCCTGGATGGTTGGCTCGAGCGATTTGATGAAGCGATTCCAAGCCCACAATACCTGCGGTGGTAGCATCAGGGAGCGCGCTTGGGTCGCGATTGACTGGGGGTAAATCGGGAAATAGACCGCGGATTTGCTCGCGATAAATTTTCGAATCCTGATTCTTGGCATCGGGCACTACCAGAGGTGGTGTGTTGGCACCAGGGAGTTCGGCAGGCAAACGCAGCGGATCATTCTTTCCTTCACCAGCCACTGGATCCTGAACATCGTCTGCGATGGGTTTGACGATCGGGCCAGACGGGACAAAAGAGCCAGACGGGACGATAGAGCCAGACGGTGTACGGCTCGGTGTGTCCAACACATTGGACGCTAACTCCGCAGGGGCAGTGTGACTCGCCAGTCGAAAGACACCGGCTGCATTTCCCATCTCAGGCCGCTGATCGTGCGAGGAGCTTTCGTCCGAGACCTTTTCGCGTATCTCTGCGGGATGTCGAAGCCGCGCCGGCGATACTTCAAGACCTGGCTCCCGAGGAGCGGCTAGATCCTGCAGGGTCGTTGCCCCACCCCGTTTGGCTTGTGCGGCACGAACATCCGATGGGGATGAAATCCCCTGCGACGCTGCAGCTCCTTCGCAACGCTGCCAGTACTCTGCCGCATGGCTATCCGCTTCCTGAGGCAGGCACCCCATCGAACGATACGCCCACCAATGCGGGGTTCGGCACCCTGCCGAAGTCACCGAGGTCGTTGTAATCAAGGTCGCTAACAGCGCGAATCTGAATCCGTCTCGCAACATCCCTGGCCGACGTTTCATCGTATCCTCTTCTCCCAAGCTCCCACGATGCAACGTCCCTGTCACATCTGTTCGCTCCGGTGTAATCGATCGACGAGGCAAGACCCAAATCCTCAGGAACAATTCCCCTCCACGCATTTCAGGAGAATCTGATGCACACGGAACAATAGGTACAAAGCGACGCTTGCGAGACAAACTGACCGCTACCATCGCGCAATACTCCCATAGCTAGCAAAGCTTATCGGCATCCTTCGTTATGCGTAGGCCGCGCTCGGGCGATCGATAGATCACTCTGGTGGTGGTTCAGGGGGTTTGCGAAGACTGAGGGCGATATGCCGGGCGTATCGAAAGTGCTTACGGTGACGGTGATTTCGGTTCGATAAACTTTGCGACACGCCCAGAGTTTAACGCGTGTATCGATCGTTCCGTGAAGTGTATTCGCATCTCGCATGTCCAGGTGGTTCTATGTTGCACCGTCAATCGATTCGTAAACTCATCCAGCGAAGTGCTCTCAGAAATCGCTCGGGGCTTCGCAAACGCTGTGTTGCAATCGGTGTATCGATGTTCATGGCGTGGTCGGTACCGATCGCCGTCGCACAACACAAGCACTGCGATGCGTGTCAAGGTCGATCCGCAACGCATGTTCAAGGCGCGGCCCATTGCAATCATTGCGATGGCGGTAGCGTGTCGATTCCTTCGCTTCAAACACTGATCATCGATAAGCTGTCCGCGGCGGGAGACCGCATCGAACGGAATCATGCCGCCAGAAATCAGCTTGCAAAGACACACACTCATCGGTCTGCGCAGCCGGTGTGCGCATCGAATGCATCAGTGATCCCAAGCTCACTCCGATTCACGAAAGCCAAAGAGCCATCGTGCGGCGTAGAAGTCTTGGGCGTTTCCCCCAAGCATGAAGCCTGCGATGCGAAAGCATTCTGGGGCCGTGCTGGTGCTGGTTCGGCCGGTTCGCTCAATGATCGTCAATTCAGCGATCGGCCATTCAATGATCGTCAATACAGCGATCGGCCATCGCGAGTGACTCCAGAGAAATCGGTCGCGGGATCGAAAGAGGGATCCAAAACGGACTCCGCGAAGCCTGTAGCCACCCAACAATCCCCTATAGCCACCCAACAATCCCCCGCAGCCACCCAACAATCAAACGCAGGGAGGCTATCCGTTCCTCCCGATGTCGCAGCGACTCTGGAGCACAATAGCGATTCATCGGAGTCAACGAATGGATCGGTGGCTCCCAAGTTGATTCCACCTCCTGCGACCAAGTCTTCGGTTCCGACGTCCAGGAAGGGGGACGGGGTATCGAGCGAGAGCGACGCACCACCTGCTCCTCCTGAAGTTCCACAGACACTCGAAGCGATTAGTAAATCGCTCAATGGATCGAAGGGGATTGAGACGCGCTCGCCCCAGTTGCCTAGTGGTGGATTGATACCACCAGCAACCAACGAGCCTCCCAATGTCCTTGAAAAGAGCCCACCGTTGCTCGATTCGGTTCCCCCCGCTCCGATGCCCAAGCCCAAGTCGCTATCGGAACCTTCGGAATCCGAACCCCTTCCCGATATTTTGGTGGATCCATTCATCGAGGATGCACGAAGTAGTAAGCCCAAGAGGCCAGGAAGTGTCGAGCTCTCTTCGGGAAAAGGCCAGCTCAAACCATTGACTCTAGGAAGCCCAGCCCAGAATCCGATCAACAAGTTACGACGAGCCGAGGGGGGAGTAATCTCATCGCTCCGGTCCAGCGAGATCGGGGATGAAGCTCTTTCGAGAAGCATGGCGCCGAAACGATTGAGCCAGAGCCAGAAGGACGCAGGCCATAAAGAATCAGCGGAGCGTCAAGCCGAGGCCGAGGGAGCTATACCCCAGCCCGCTCCCAACACCTTCGTTCCCCGGAATGGCCTGCGTTCGAACTAAAAAACATTTCGTTATGCATCGCCGTTGGGGTCTGTTCGTCTCGGAACTGAGTTGGTCGTCATCATCGATGGATGAGGCGCCTCAGGTGGCCGGGTGTTTGAAGGATGGCCCAGCCCAGTCGGCCCAGCGTTACTGCGCAGGTGTTTGGGGATGTTTGTCTGGATGCAAGTAGACAAACGATTTGCCCAAACGCCCTCCGTAGTTACCTGCCGAGATACGGACGAGACCTTCGACGCTAAGGGCTGCACTGATGGCCGAGTAGGTAGCAGCGGCCACGGCTTCCAACGACGATCCGTTGACGATGATCTCCATGATGGATTTTACCCCATCCGGGACTTTCGATTGAGGTCCGAGTTTCTCTTTGAGCGTGGGGCAATACTCCGCGTAAGTGCTCGCGATGAGGAACTTGTAACTGCTCCCCGCTTTGCTGGCACTCGCGGCCACGCCACCTGGAAATGTGGTGATCACATCCGGTGCCGCATCGGCGGCTTGGGCCGCTCGGTCCGCTGCTTCGATCGCCGCATCTTCGGTGGTTGCGAGGAACCACAGGTTGCCCCCCATGATGCCATCGGCGTACCCAAACCGTCGGCTTAAAAAGAACTCTCCACCGAGGGTGGGTATGGTCCACCCTTTCTCTCCGTACTGCTCGCTCCGGAACTGATGACCATCTCCGAAGAAGGCGATTTTACGCCCGAGTTTGAAGTAAGGATCGGTGTGGAGCGCGTTGAAGCAACGGGTGGTTGGGCAGGTCAATACGTTCTGGGAGAGCCGAGCCAACAAGACGCGTTCGAGATGTTCGACGCGATCTTTACGGAACCGCGGTACATGAAACTGAAGCAGTGCACCGATGCGACCATCTGGGGTTACTTGACCGGGCGAAACGCCATCCAAGATCTGTTCGATGCCAGCTTCGCAATCGCACAAGATTGTGCTGCTGGCGTGCCCGGTCGCTTTTTGACAAGCTGCCAACAGCCACTTGCGATCGCGCGCGGTGACCAGCACCCTCGCGTAGAGACTTCGAAAGGCTTCGGCGTAGGTGTCTTCGACGAGAGCGCGCCACTGTGGGTTCGTCCATGGCGCAGCGGCGGTTGGTTCGGCTGGATTCGCGGCTGTCGGGTTGGCGTTGGACATCGGACTACTTTCGACCTCGACCGGTGTAGACATTGTTCTCGGTGACGACTTTATCCATGAAGATGTCGTGGTGATCCATCGGGATCTCGTCGAACATCTGGCATTCGAAGGCCAATGCGACCAAAGGCGTTTCGGGCTTGGCATGCTCCAGGAGCTTGTCGTAGTACCCTTTTCCATGACCTGTCCGTCCGCCGTTCTTATCGAAGGCGACACCTGGGACCATGATCAGATCCAAGTCCTCGGGCTGGAGACGCTTGTGCACGACGTCCCGCAGTTCATTCTTCGGTTCGAGGATGCGGTACATCCCAAGCTCCAATTCGTCCATAACTTCGAGCCAGAACAACTCCAGTTCACCATCCACGCAGTAGGGGACGACGATTCGTTTGCCGGTTGCCAACGCGGCTGGCAACGCTTGCCGCGTACGAACTTCATCGCGAACGTCGACATAGAACATCACGGTGCGGGCTGCATCGTATTCAGGCAACTCCATGAAGCGATTCATGATGGCGATGGATACCGCTTCTTTGTCCTCTTGGTTCTTTCGGTTTTCGTGAGCTTGCTTACGAATGGCTGCTTTGCGCTCTTGGAAATCGGAAACGGGTACTTCAGACATAGTTCAGGGGTCGCTCGTATCTCAAAGAGGTGACTAGAAAGAGGTGAATATCGATTCCGTTCGACGGGGGCCATAACCCGGTCTCCATAACCCGAACGAAGGACGTCAATCGTACCACTCGAAGGACAATAATCGTACCAAGCGTTTCTCGATTTGTCATGGAAGATATGCTGCAGAAGATATGCCGCGGAAGAAATTGCGAACCGAGTCTCGGTTCATGCTCGGCCTCTTTTCGGCGACTTGCCTGGGGCGTTGGGACGGCGTACAGTTAGGCGTGCGGGCAATAGTCATGCGGTTTTGCTGGACTATTGGGAATACCCTGCATTTCTTGTGCACGACGCATACACCATGCATCCGGACGGGTTTGCCGATCGCCGAGGTTGTTCCACGGCGCGGCACGGTTCGCTCGGAGCCTCGGTCGGAGCCTCGCTCGGGGGAAAATCGCCCTGGGACATACGAGCTCTTTTGTGGATGGATCGTCACCTAGTGAGACGCGAACATCCAACAGCGAGTGCGAAACGCATGGTTCGGGGAACTGAATCCAGGTCGCTACCATCCCCCTTTGCGTCACGTCGAGATCTCCACTGGTAAATGGTAACGGTTGCGAAGAACGGTCCTTTGTTTTCTTGGGATCGTTTTTTGACCGCACCAATCGGTGTTTTATACTCGCGTGTCCCTCAGAGTGTCTGCCTCCATGCAACCACCCCTGCGTTCCAGCATGCATCAAAAATACCGAGCTATTGTTCTGAATCTAAGTGCCTGCTGTTTCGCACTTGTTGGATTTTCTCACGCATTCGGACAAGTCGCACCTGCGCCGAAAAGTTTACCGTTGCCGGCACAGTCGTTGCCGGCACAGCCACTGGCGCCGCAACCCGCTTCGCAAGCGCAGTCCCCTCTTCCGAGCAAAACAGCAGCAACCACCCCTGTAGCAGCAACCACCATCGCAGCCTTGGAAACAGGCCGTCAGTTAGAACAAGAACGCCGTTGGCAAGAGGCGATTCAAGTTTACGAAAAGGCACTCAAGCAGGATCTGCGGAACAAGGATCTGTCGGAACGGCTTCAGATCTCGCGCGTGCACCTCGATGTGAATCGTCGCTACAGCGATCGCTCCTTCATCGAAACGGTTGAGCGATCGACGCCGGCCGATGCGTTGGAGATGTACACCGATGTCCTCACCAAGCTCGAAGCCTACTACGTGGAGCCAATTGATTTCTATAAGCTGGCGTTGCACGGGACAGCGTACCTCGAAGTCGCATTGACCGAGCGCGAGTTCCTCGCAACCCATCTCCGGAGTGCGAACGCGGAAGCTGTTGAGAATTTCCGACGCCAAGTCCACCGCGCTGTCTTTGGGAAGCGAATCGGATCGATCGATGAGCTCAAGGCGGTATCTGCTCAGGTCGCAACGTTGGCCCAGCAAAGTATTGGTCTTCACCCAACCGCGACGCTCTACGAGTTCGTCGCGGGTTCCGCAGGGATGCTCGATCCCTACTCGGCATTGTTGACCCCAGGTGAATACCGTGAAATCATGTCCCAAATCGAAGGCAATCTGATCGGGCTTGGCGTGGAGCTATGGGCCGAAGGCCAAGAGCTTCGTATCGTCGATGTCTTCAAAGGTAGTCCGGCTGCCGAAGCGGGATTGCAAGCGGGTCATTACATCCTCGAGGTCGATGGCAATCCTGTCGCTCAGATCGGTGGCAAGAAAGCCGCGGACATGTTGCGAGGTCCAGAGGGGAGCAAAGTTCAGCTGGTCATCTCCGCCGGAGGGGATCAAAGCGTGGCTCTCGAGATCGCGCGCAAGCGGGTGGACATCCCAAGTGTTTCCATCGCGGAAATGCGAGATGGTAATGTGGGCTACATCCGTATCACCAACTTCCAAAAGACGACTGTTCATGAAGTAAGCGTGGCGATGTTCCAACTGAGCCGCGCGGGTATGAAGTCCCTCGTGATCGATTTGCGTCGGAACCCAGGCGGATTGCTCGATTCTGCAGTGGAGTTGGCAGACGAGTTTCTCGCGCGTGGTGGAATCGTCTCTACCCGTGGAAGGAATGGACAAGAGAATCGAAATTACACCGCTCGCGTTCCAGGCACTTGGGATATCCCTTTGGTCGTTTTGATCGATGGGGACAGCGCTAGTGCCAGCGAAATTTTCGCAGGTGCGATTCGAGATCATGATCGCGGTTATGTGGTCGGTCAAGTCTCCTATGGCAAGGGAAGCGTCCAAGGTGTATTCCCGAATGATCGCGGTATCGGAGGCCTTCGATTGACCGTCTCCAAGTTCTATTCTCCTAGCGGCGCTGCGATCAGCTCGAAGGGTATCACCCCGCATGTGATTATCCCAGAAGAAGTGACCAACGCACCCCAAAGCCTAACCAGCCTTCGGCCTCCGATGAACCGTGCCCTTCCGAATGGAAATGCGAATACGACAGACGGCGGCGGAACCATGGATGGCAGCGGTTCGTCTCGCTCGCAAGGTCAAAAGCTGGTGACTGCGATTGCTCCTGACGGGCTCGACGGGATCGATGCAAATCGTGCCGGCAGCCAAACGGGAATCGCCCTCACCGCGCAGCGGCCCGGTTATGATTCCAACAACACTGGGGCGGCACCCAAGCAACCGGCCGACAGGACTTTGGAAAAAGGGCTTGAGCTCGCACGGGATCTTGCCGCTCGCGGCCGATAGCCATTTTTGCGCGGGTCCAGAAACTCTTTTTCGGGCCCTGAAATCCCCACATTTTCCATCGAGGGACTATCTCCGCGGGACTCGCTTTGCGACGGCACAATGGCCGTCGTTTTTCTAGGCTTGGATTCTCGGAAAGATCGCTCAAAAGGCATGGCGTAACTTGCCTCAGGGCATCACAATTGGGCTATGTTGCGTAAATTCCTCAGATCCAAAATTCATCGCGCCACGGTAACCCAAGCGGACCTCCATTACGAGGGTTCCCTCACGCTTCCCCCTGACCTGATGCTCGCCGCAGGTATCGCACCTTTTGAAGCAGTCCATGTGTGGGATGTCACGCGAGGAACTCGGCTCGAGACCTATGCGATTCTCGGTGAAGAGGGGTCCAGCGATGTCTGCATCAATGGTGCCGCAGCGCACTTGGTCCGTCCTGGCGATGTTGTCATCGTCGCGACGTTTGGGTTCCTCAGCGAAACGGGGAACGACGTGCGAGTCCCTGAGCCCAAGGTCGTTTTCGTCGACGAGAAAAATCGGATCACCCACACTGGTCGTGAAATACCGGGTCCACGACGCCGATCGCCGGGTGATCCACCCGTCGATTCGTGTTGTTAGTGCCCCCTGTTACTCCCCCTGTTACTCCCCCGTCGTGAACTCGGATCGGTAGCCTCCTATGCTCGCGCGAACACTCGAACCGGAAGTCATGGACGATCGCCACGAGGCGGCCGAATACAACCAAATGGACCACCGAGCCGTGAACGAGTGCTTCGTCTCGGATCTGCTCGCCCATGCTCCCATCGGTCACGATGTCCTCGACCTGGGGACTGGTACAGCGCTCATCCCTTGTGAATTGTGCAAACGGGATCGAACCGTCCGCGTGATGGCTTCCGATGCCTCGGTCGAGATGCTCGAACTGGCTCGGTACAATATCGAGATCCAAAGCCTCATCGATCGGATCCAGCTCCATCGCGCCGATGCAAAGAAGCTCGTCTTTGCCGCGGAGTACTTCGATTGCGTAATGAGCAATTCGCTGGTGCACCACCTGCCGAGCTGCGACGGTTTTTTTGCGGAGGCACTCCGCGTGCTGCGGCCCGGTGGATTGCTGTTTGTCCGGGATCTGTATCGTCCCGAAACCGAAGCCGAGGTAGAACGGTTCGTCGATTTGTACGCTGCTGGTGAGACGGAGTACTCGCGTCAACTTTTTCGTCAGAGCTTTCATGCAGCGCACACGTTGGACGAACTGCGAGCCATCGTCGCCCCGCTCGGGATTCCATCGCAGGCGATCGCTATGAACAGCGATCGCCACTGGACCCTCGCCTATCGCAAACCGCTGCAGGACGAATCAACGTCAGCCGTTAAGACTTAAAAATCAAAGGCAACTTTTCCCACGAATTGGGTATGGTCATGGAAACGCAGTACCTCGATCTTCTTCGTCATATTCTCGAGTCGGGTGATGAAAAATCGGATCGGACCGGAACAGGGACTCGCAGTGTGTTCGGCGCGCAAATGCGATTTTCGCTAGCCGATGGTTTTCCATTGCTGACCACCAAAAAGGTCCACTTTCGAAGTATCGCTCACGAACTCTTTTGGTTCCTCAAAGGGGAAACCAACATCGCGTATCTCAAGGAGAACCGGGTATCGATTTGGGATGAGTGGGCCGATGACGATGGCGAACTGGGGCCTGTTTATGGCAAGCAATGGCGGTCGTGGGAGTGCGCGGACGGCTCATGCATCGATCAAATCCGACACGTCCAACAGCAGATACGGACCAATCCCGATTCGAGACGTTTGATTGTCAGTGCTTGGAATGTCGCGGATGTCCCAAAGATGGCCCTTCCGCCATGCCATTTGCTGTTCCAATTCTACGTTGCCAATGGGCGGCTAAGTTGCCAGCTCTATCAACGGAGTGCCGATATGTTTCTCGGCGTGCCGTTCAATATCGCTTCCTATGCTCTGCTGACGATCCTGATGGCCGAGAGTACGGGTCTGAAGCCAGGAGATTTTGTCCATACTCTGGGTGATGCACATCTTTACAACAATCATTTCGATCAAGCCCGCGAGCAGTTGTCGCGTGCCCCGCGAGCCTTCCCAACGCTGACGCTGAAAGTCCATCGCGATGATATCCTTGAGTATGGATTCGATGATATCGAATTGGTCGGCTACGACCCCTATCCCCCGATCGCTGCGGAAGTGGCAGTATGATCGATTTTTCCGAACCGATACCATAACGGACCGGCTCACTTGGCTCTTCATTCGTCTGTCGGAATAGCGTTGCATAGGAAATCGAACAGTTCTCCATAGCGTTTGCCATCTAGGGTGATATCCATCGGGATCATCTGCAGACCCGGTGGCAGTTTG
>CAIYZV010000479.1 GCA_903930765.1 uncultured Pirellula sp. | reverse complement strand
TTCGCAGTAAAACGGAAATCGGGTGCAGAGGAGATCCTACGCACGAGAAACCCAATGCAGGAGTGTATCGCTAGCATTTTTCGGCTCTATCGCGTATGCGGTTAAAATGCCCCAGATGGAGTGAATTGCTGTCTTTGAACGCGGCTAACCGTAAGTCGCTATGGCGTTTCCTGATAGGGTTTCCTAACCTACCTCGTTTACTAGGCAAAACTACGTAATTTTCGGGCTTACAGGCAAATGGATTTGCTCGGCACAAAGTACTCGACGACGACATCCAAGTTTGGATCGCGACCGTATGGATCGCGAGCTTTTGGACCACCGACCGACATCGCGAGAAGCCATCCAATCTCTCGTCCATGGCTTTGCGCCATAGTATGCCTGCTCTCGTGCTTGAACCTCGATGTCTATTTCGCTTCGGCACAAATGACATTGCGAGACAAGTCCATTGCCGAAGCTAGTGCGATCAAGACACGCATGCCCAATAGCTCGATTGCAGACGGGGTGTTCCATGGCTGTGCCATGGTGTCGATCGACCGGGGCTACGCGGTGGGCGACCGGGGATTAATCCTCGCTACAGAGGATGGGGGGACAACGTGGCGTATCGCATCGTCCACTCCGGAAACAGTCCTGCACGCAATCGGATTTGAACCTGAAGGACGGGTCCAAGGAATCTCGATAGGAGGTATCCTCCCGGATTCATTGACCGATGGTCTTGCGGTTGGCGGTTCGATCGATCCTTATTCGGGGCACAGCGAAGGCGTCGTTCTTCGCACGAGCGATGAAGGAAAGACCTGGAACAAAGTTTTACTCGTTGGCATGCCTCGATTAACCGGACTACAGCGACTTGGCACCAAACACTGGTTGGCATGGGGCGATTGGTCAAGCCATTGGCAAACCGCGTTATTCGAGACGATCGATGGTGGGATCAGCTGGAGCCCTCGTCCGATTCCGTGTGGTCATCTCCAAAGTGCCGCCATCGATGATACTGGCAAAACAATGATCGTCGATCGATCGGGAAAAGTGCAATTCTCGAAGGAGGGAGTAGAGTTTTCGGACGTGCTGGTTCCGAGCGATCCGTTTCGTCCATGGCGATTTTGCCGTTGGTCGGGCGACTCGTGGTGGCTAGGCGGAGATGCCGGCAAGCTATTTCGATCGGACGATGGCAACCGTTGGGAACCAATTCGATTGCCGGGGACACCGAGCGATCAAGAGCTGATTTCGCTCAATGACCTATCAACGGCCGGATCCCACGTGTGGGTTCTCGGAAGCCCAGGCACCGTTGTTTGGCACTCTGCGGACTACGGGGTTCACTGGGAGGTCCAAAATACCAAACAAACAAGCCCTCTTCAATGCATATCCGCGTTGAGCGAGCAAGTCGTGATGATCTGCGGCGAACTCGGCAAGATCCTGATCACCAGGAACAACGGTCAAGCTTGGTTGGCATCACACCGATCTGGAGTACGAGATGGTTGTTTTTCCATATCCTCTACGGAACGTACGATCCCTTGGGACTTAATGACCTACATCGCATTCGAGGGAAAGAGACATGTATCCGGTGTTGTGGTCCACGACCAGCACTTCGAACAAAAGCTTACCCATCAGCCTGAACGATCCGCTCGGATCGAATCGATGTCGAACCCTCTTCACCTCAATCGAGTCCGCGTCTATCCGGATTTCCCTACCGGCGACTTGCGTTCAGGCTTGCGAGCCACGGACCTAGCTTATTACCAGAAACCTAACGACCCTCGTGCCGCGGCAATATCCAATTCCAACCCGTCCTACGCCACTTCCGAATTGGTTCGCAAACTGATACTCGAGATCCGTCAGCGTCGACCTGATGTCATTGTCACCGAAGACGTGCACTCAGCGAATCCCCTGGAATCCGCCAATGCCGCTGCGGCCGCAGAAGCCATTCAATTGGCCTCGCTTCCCAATTTCAAACTATTCAGCGATTCAAGTGGCATCCCTTTACCAGAGTGGAACACACAACGAATCCTGCTCAGGTCCTTACATGGCGGCGGCATCCATCTTGCCCCAACCATGACCATGAACGGTTGTGGCTTACTTTTGGCGGAAGCGATGTTGCCTGTTCGCAGATTGACCAACAGCGATCCGTACATGGATAGCGCTCGTACCAGCAGTGCCAAACAAAAAATAACGTATCGATTGGCGACTCAGCGAAGCGTCAATATCGTGCATCCCCTCGATGGCTTGATACTCGACGATGAGACCCTACTGCGGGAACCGAAACGAATCTCCGTAAAGCTGCCCAATCTACTCGCATCAGCCAGCGCCAACGCCAAGATTCCTGAACTATTGAAATCTCGCGGAAACGGACTTCATGTTGAATTTGGTTGGGATGAATCGCTTCGCGAGTTTATAAGGCCGCTAACACCAGAGTTGACTGCGGATTCCCTTTGGACGATCGCTGTCGAGTCTCGTAGAAACGGAAACTGGAATCGATGGTCTACCGCTACAGAATTGTTATTGGAGCTGTTTCCGGAGAAGGCTATCGCCGAAGTTGCATACAACGAATGGTTGACCCATCACGGAAGTGCTGAAATTCACTTTCTTGTCCGCCAGCAACTGTCTTCGATAGAGTCAAAAGCATCGTCACCCACGACCACCCCTGGTGAATCCGCATCGACCCAACTCTCCCCATTTGCAACCCCGGAATCGTCCATTGCCAAGGTAGGCTTTGAAAAATCGAGCCGCCTGACGCAGATCGCTAAAGGCGAAAGTACCCTCGAGTTCAGTCAGAAGCTCGCTCATTGGAATGACGCTTGGCAAGCGCGAAAAAGCGAACCGAAATGGGCTTGGCTCATCACCTCCCGCTATCGGACTTCTCGCTTGCTCAAAGGAGACATTCTCAACGGAAGGGAATCCACGGAGTCGAAAGAAGCCTTTTTCTGGCCTCCTGCATCCCCTCAATTGCGGGATTGGAATCATCTGCTCGAACAGGAAAAGCGAATCGTTGAAAATGGTCGAGATTACTTGAATACCGTCCGGATCCCATCGGCAAACGAACGTCCTTATCTCGATGGTAAAGCCGACGAGGCAATCTGGAAGTTAGCATCACCACGACGCTTAACCACAGCGTGGGAGTCTAATACCGCCAGTACGGAAGTGCGATGGGTGAGAGATTCCGAGTTTCTTTTCCTCCATTGCAACTGCCCTAGAAATGTCTCCAACGAGCTGTCCGTGTCACCATCAGGTACGGGTAAAACCGCAAAGAAAACTCGCACACGCGATGGGCTCAACGAAGCGTTGGACCATGTTCGACTACGGATCGATTTGGATCGCGACTATGCAACCTGGTTTGAACTAGCGTGGGATCGCGAAGGCGGAACGCTCGACCAGTGCAACGACATGCGTTGGTGGAATCCCAATTGGTTTATAGCCTTGGATGTCCAAGACGATACATGGAGCGCCGAGATTGCGATTCCCCTCGACCAAATCATGGACCGTCCGTATCCATCAGACGGCACAGGCACTCCAAAAATTGCGCCTGAGGTCCAGACAGTGGGGAACACGGTTTCCAATAAACCTTCGCAGGCTATCGATTGGTCGGAACAAGCTTGGGCTATATCCATGGCTCGAGAACGCCCCTCCGAGAGCACGGAGTTTCTCATTGCTGGGGACTCGGATGCATGGTCTCCAGATCAATGGTTGTTAGTCTACCCAGGCACACATCCACCAATCGCGATCGAGGACTCTCCACAGGAGCACCATGCGTCCCCCTTGGGCGAGATGATTCGTCGATGAATACAACGAGCCGTTTGCTCTACGGGACGTTGATGGTGCTCGCTGTTGCTGTGGCTTGGCTGTTGCTACGAAACAGACAGTCCAAGATACAATTGGACTTTTACCAACGCAGCGGGCTTGCGTACGCGGGTTTCGTCGGTGCAATGCTCGGGGCCAAAGCCCCTTTTCTGCTCGAGGCCGATTGGGATTCGATCCAAAATGGCACTCTTTGGCTATCCGACGGAAAAACGATTCTCGGCGGCATCTTCGGTGGTTACCTGTCGATCGAAGTCGCCAAATGGTGGATGGGAATCCAACAAAAAACAGGCGATTCCTACGCGATTCCTCTCGCAGCAGCCATCGCAATTGGTCGCCTGGCCTGCTTCGTCGCAGGATGTTGCTATGGCACCGCGACAACGTTCCCCTGGGGTTGCCAATTCCCTTTGGCCCAGGACCCCCCGGGCACGTTACGGCATCCAACACAACTCTATGAAGTCGCCTTCCATCTCTCGGCCGTTTTTCTCTTATGGATAGCGGAACAGCGTAACTGGTTGGTCCATCAGCGTCTCAAGGCCTATCTGATGGCCTACCTTATCTTTCGGTTCACGACCGAATGGATTCGGCCGGAACCGATTCTCGCAGCGGGTTTGACCGGTTATCAAATCGCCTGCATCATTCTATGGATTCTCCTGGCAGCGCTTTGGGTTCGAGACCGAGAAATCCCCCCTATCGGTTCTTCAGTCGATCCCCGAATTTGAGTCTGCATCCCTTAGGTTTGCCACTCACAACCCCTACAAATCGTACTTCCGGAACGATTCCATTTTTCTTCGCGACTGAACCAAATTGCCAAGGGCTGTTACTGCCTCACCACTCCAAGTGGCGAGCTATATAGCTTGACGGAATTTCCCGTTGGGATGAGGTAATTATGATTGTTATCGTCGGATTCATTGTGGTCTGCGGAAGTGTGTTGGGTGGATTCATGTGGGCGGGTGGCCATGTGGAATCGCTTATTCACCCATCTGAAATCCTCACCATCGGTGGATCCTGCCTCGGCGCCCTAATCATCATGTCGCCAAGCAGCGTTCTGAAGAACTTGGTCAAGGGCATGATTCAGGCGATCAAAGGGTCGCCATACAATGCGAAGAGTTATGAGGATACATTCTGTGCACTGTATGAATTATTTCGAATCGCAAGACGCGATGGCTTGCTGGCCCTTGAATCGCATATCTCGGACCCGCATAAGAGTGCCGTATTTTCAAAATATCCAAAACTCGCAGCAGACCATCATGCGACTGAGTTCGTCAAAGGTGCCTTTAGCCCTGTGATCGACGGTTCCATTCGTCCCGAGGATATCGGTGCGTTAATGGATATTGAAATCAAGGCGATGGAGGATGAACACCATCACCCAATCAATGCGCTCAGCAAGACAGCAGATGCGCTCCCAGGGTTTGGTATCGTCGCCGCCGTTTTGGGTATCGTGATCACCATGGGACACATCGATGGTCCTCCCGAAGAGATCGGCCACAAAGTTGGTGCGGCACTTGTCGGTACGTTCCTTGGCATCCTAGCATCCTACGGATTCATCGCTCCACTCGTCGCAAAGATGGAACTCATCGGCCACGCCGAATCTGCATACTTCAAGACAATCGGAGTGATCCTTCAAGGCTTCTTCAACGGCATGCAGCCAAAAATGGCGATTGAGTCTGGTCGTCGAGGTTTAGAAAATGACGTGAGACCGTCCGGCGAGCAGCTCGAAAAGCTGTTCAAGTCCGTTGAATCGGGAGGAGCATAATCCATGGCTGGTAAAGGAGGTGGTGCATGGAAGGTTGCCTACGCGGACTTCGTTACAGCAATGATGGCCTTCTTCATGGTCATGTGGCTCACAGCCCAAAGCTCCGACGTGAAGACCGCGGTCGCCGAACACTTTCGCAACCCCGGTGGACGTCGTTTTGCAGGGAGCGACGCAAAATCGCTCGTGACATCGAACAATGTTGGCCAAGGTAGCCGGCGTGTCGTGAAATCCAAGGGTTCGAAGAAAACCGAAAATGAAGCCCGGGTCCGTAAAATGACCGATGAAGGGGAACGTTCGAATATTGGAAAGATCGTCCCCTTCGATCTCAACTCCGTGCAATTGGTAGATGCAGGGCGAAAGGAATTGCTCGAGTTCATGCCTGAATTAGAAGGCAAACAGCATAAGATCGAAGTCCGTGGGCACTCCGCCTCTGGCGGTGGGAAATCCGATCAAGCCATCCTCGACTCACTGATGATATCCTACAAGCGTTGCCTCGCGGTTCGACAGTTCCTGATCGATCAAGGAATCGATCATCGGCGAATTCGAATCAGCCAAGCTGGAAGCACGGAACCCAGGGATGCCACCGAACCTCTCGACGAAGCAGGTGACTGCCGAGTTGAAGTCTTTATGCTCAAAGAAATCTACGAGGAAGCCGAATCTAAGGCGAGCCGATTGGTCAATACCCAGACACTCGACGACAAAGCCAAAGTTCTCGCTGACAAGGACACTGCAGAGGCAGCCTCCGCCGAAAAGAAGTCCGGCGGGCACTAACATCCGAAAGCATCAGGGGTGCTCTCCTTTGCACCCCTGCCAATCGAGACCAGACGCGATTTAAGTACTGGTCGCCAGTCCTTCCGCATCCACCCGCACAGCGTTCTCCATCGCACTGACACCCGAGGATTCGCTCCCCTCTGCACCTACACCGAACCTCTCTTCTTCGGTGAACGTCACGAGCACGTAGAAGTGGTAGAGAAGCGGAACCATCAAGAGCACCAACAAGGTCGAACCCAGCAACCCAAAAGCGAGGCTCGTTGCCATCGGTATCAACGCTTGGGCTTGAAACGATTTCTCCAGCAACATCGGTGCTAGACCTGCAATGGTCGTTACGCTGGTCAAAAACACCGCTCTCAATCGCCTCGAACCGGCGGTAATAATCGCTTCGCGAGGCAACATCCCGCGATGAATGCACTGATTGATAAAGTCGACCATGACGATCGAATCATTCACCACAACCCCGGCCAAGGTTACCATGCCGAACATGCTGAACAAAGTCAGCGGTAGACCTTGGAGTGCGTGCCCAAATATCGCCCCAACCATACCAAAGGGCACAATCGCGAGAACGATGAAGGGCTGAAGATACGATTTAAACTCAAAAACCAAGAGCAAGTACATCGCCAACATGGCAACAACAAAGCCGATGGCCAAGCTATTAAACGACTCTGCTGTTTCTTGCTGCTGCCCTTCCCAACGAAATCGAAGCGAAGGGTACCTAGCCAATAACTTAGGGACTACGTCGGACTTCAAGTCACTCGCTATCCGGGACGCATTCGCCTTGGACGTATCGAGTTCGGCGGAGACCGTGATGGAGCGGAGTTGGTCAAGACGGTTGATCTCGGAGTATCCTTGGGTGACTTTGATGTCAGCAAGTTCCGCCAGCGGTCGATCTATATTGTCGGGGCCGCGCACTCGCAAGTCCTGGAAGTCCGCGAGGGACTTGCGCTCATTCGATGGATGCCGCACCATCAGCTTGACCTCGTGCCGCCCACGTTGCAAGCGCATGACCTCGGAGCCGTAATACGCACTTCGGATCGCCTCACTCAAATCTTCCTGCCGAATCCCTAACGATTTCGCTCTTTCTCGAATAGTGAATTGAAACTCCGTTTTGCCCGGATTCGAGTCATCGCGAATATCGTAAACGCCATCGTATTTAGCCAACGCCTCCTTGGCTGCTTCGACGGCTTCATCCAATTCCGCGATGTTTTCGCGTGGAGCCAGGATCTTAAACTCCAGCGGTTTTCCACCGGGTCCTATATCGGCAGACTGAAACGTCACCCGTTCCGCCCCTGGGAACACGCCGGCCTCTTCTCGCCATAACTGAATCAACTGATCGCTGGTGATGTTCCGCTCGGTCGCGTCATGAATTTCGGCTTGCACCTGAGCTACGTGGGAACCGGAAATCCGATCTCCCGCTCCTTGGTTCCCAGCGTCTGCGGAGCCCACTCGAAGGAATGTTAGTTTTACGGGTCCTCGAGGAGCCGTCCGGTCGATGGGTTCTGGGGTTTTGTTCTTCCCCTCTTTGGTCTCCCGCTCGGCGACTTCTTCACTGATTCGACGGATTGCTTGTTCCATGCGTCTCGCTGCATCCGCGGTGATGGAGGCCGGGGTGCCATCGGGGTAGATCACTTGACCAATAATCGTTTTCCCATCCAAGCTCGGGAAGAACTCGAACGGAACAACACCCGATCGCACCATACCAACGGCCAAACTGACCACGGTAAAACCCAACGCAAAGGGTATCAGAGGATGGCGCAGGAACAATTTCAGGACCGGCCCGTAAAAACTCTCACCGAACCAATCGAGCGCTGCATTGCAACGAAGTGAAATGCGCTCGAAAAAACGCTCGATCGGAATCAGAGGACGATTCAACAAGTGTTGTATTTTCTGCAGTGCGGTCTTGGGTGGTTTTTCCTCGTGCGACAAGTGCCCTGGTAACGCGAGCGATGCTTCCACGAGCGAAATCAACAGCATCAGAATGATCGCTGCAGGCATGACCGCGATGAACTTACCCATCACCCCAGACACGTACAGCAGCGGCAAAAACGCGATGATCGTTGTCGCGACACTCGAGAAAACGCTCGGCAGAACTTCAATCGCTCCATCGATCGAAGCCTGCAAATTCGACTTGCCCATCGCACGGTGGGCAAAGATGTTTTCGCCGACCACAATTCCGTCATCGACCACAATTCCAACCGCCATCAAAAATGCGAACATGGTCAACATATTCAGCGTCTCACCCATCACGTACAGCCCGATCCCAGCGCCCATTAGGCTGATCGGGATTCCCATCGCCACCCAAAAGGCGAGTCTCAGGTTCAAGAACATCGCTAGCAGCAAGAATACGATGATCCCACCTTGGAGCCCATTCTCTCGAAGCATGCGAATCCGATCCCGCACGTCGATGCTCTCATCTCCCCAAGCGAGCAACGAGTAGCCGTCAGGCATCTCCATTCTCTTCACAAACGCAGTCACCTCTTCGGAGATATTCAATAGATCTTCGTTGCTCGTTCTCTCGATGCTGATCACCAACGCAGGTCGTCCGTTGATCTCATTGATCGCAGCAACATCGTCGAACTCATCACGAACACGACCGATGTCTCCGACTGTCAATACCACCCCATTTGATTGAGCTATCAGCGGGAGCTTTGCAATGTCGTCCCCAAAATCCCGTTTGTTCTTCCCTCGCAACAGGATTTCCTGACCATCGCTTTTGAGTTGCCCGCTCGGCGTTTCCAAGTTCTCCTTGCGGATCATCATAGCGACCTGCGAAAGGGTTAACCCATACTTTCGCAATGTATCCTCGCCCACCTCGACGTCGATTTGGTAGGGCTTGACGTTGAGCAGTTGTGCTTGCGAGACGTTAGGCAATTCAATCAATCGCTCTCGCACATTTTCAGCGAGTGTGCGCAAACGCTGTTCCGTTCCCGAATCACCTTGTTTGGGACCCAGAATCGCAACTCGAATCGCAGGCAATCGAAATGTCACTTGTTCAACGGTCGCCTTTTCACTCCGCTCGGGGAAAAAGACCGAAATGCGGTCGACAGCCGAACGAACCTCGGAAAGTACCTTCTGTGCATCTTTGATATTCGGTTCGAGTTGCAGCAAGGTAAAGCCGCTTCCTTCGCGGCAGATGCTGGTCAGTTTTTTGATACCGGATAACGACTGAACGGCTTCTTCAATCTTCTGGCAAATGCCACTCTCGACCTCATCCGGTGTGGCTCCAGGATAGGGAACGCTCACGAGGATCACTTCCAACTGGAACTCAGGAAACGTTTCACGACGCATCCCAAAAAAGCTGAAGAGTCCACCTAGAATCACAGCGAATACCAGGAAATTGACCCCCGCCATGTTTTTCACAGCCCATCGAATGACACTGCTCATTTCGACGATTCTCCGTTGGAATGCTTTTTCAAGGCCATCCGGACTTTGTCGTTACCATCTCCGATGATGTTGGACAACGGTGACACAATCAGTTTCTCATCGATTTTCAGGCCGTTCTTCGCCTCGGTAACCCAATACTCCTCATTACCGAGTGATGGCACGCGTATCAAACTAATCGTCCGGATCCCTCCGAGAATCTTTACTCGGCCGGCCTCCCACTCCTCAAGCTTAGGGAGGTTTAGTGCGACATCTAAGACCTTGCCCTCTCCATTTGTGACCTGCGCATTCGAATCCGAGCCAGGGGAAAGAATAGACAGGTCATTTTCGAACTTCCAAATTTGCCCACCCGGCTTGAGGGCCAGTTTAGGCAGCAGGATCAACGCCTGCTTTGGAATGGTCTTGATAGCAACGTCGACGAACATCCCTCGCACCAAAGCCGGTAGTCCTCCATTGCCCTCCTCAGTAATAAGTTCACCATTGCGGCGAACCTCTCTCGGATTATCGACCGTGATACGAACAGGTACTGTTCGACTCTGCGGATCCAAACCAATTCCTTCATATCGGCTTAGATGACCGCGCCATTGATAGACGATGTCATCTCTCCCGGAAACATGGTAGGAAACCTCCACCGGGGTATTGGGGAGTTCATAGCTCGAGGACCGCATGACGCGCGACGACGAAGAGCCGTCGTTGCCGTCGATTTGGTCGAGCACCAAAAGGAGTTGGTCGGTTCGAAGGTTGCAAGTCACCTCGACACGCTCGGTATCCTCGATCACACAGAGCGCAGATGCTTTCTGAACATAAGAGTCTTTTTGCACCGTCTCGTTCACAATCACACCAGAGACGGGGGCTTTGATTTCCGAGCGTTCCAAGTTGACTTTAGCTTGACTCAACTGCGTTTCCGCCAAACGTTCTGCGAGTTCAAGTCGAGCGCGTCGCGTTTCCAAAAGCCGCAATTGATTCTGGATCGTAACCATCTGATTTTCGCTCATTAAGCGTTGTCGCTTTGCCTGGTCTTTCTCTGTACCACTGGCGAATCCCTCGGGCAACGTATCGATCCTGGCGACTTCGTTATCGAGGAGAGCCAATTCCTCCTCAGCGAGGGCTAGCGAGCGTTTTGCATTCGAAAGTTCCTGATCCAATTCATGTTGCTGCGCATACTCGCTTTCTCGGAGAGCCGTCAACCGTTCGACATCCAAGTTATAGTCGGTCGGATCGATGCGGAATAAAACATCCCCTTCATGAACGTAGCGGCCGATCCTGCACTCTTCGCTTTTATAGACGACTCTCCCAGCAACCTCGGCCGCGAGATTGATCTGACGGAAGGGAACCACCGTACCCGAAAGATTGATATCGAGGGTCGGGATCCCCTCAAAAGCCCTTACGGAATCGACGCCAATGATTGGCAACCTGGAAAGGACGACGCGAGGGTTGGCAGCATCCTGGTTGACTTGTTTAGGTTTCTGAGTCCCTAAGGCTAGATAGATCCCTATGCCGAGGCCGACTATGGCAATGGGTAATCCGAGCCCAACGAACCAGCTTTTCAAGCTGTTTTGATCGGGTTGCGTCATAAGGTGGTCACTTGGTTCAGGTTGTCATTTCGCAAGCACTCCATAGTAGTGACCAGACCACGATTTCACAGTGCCACTCGCAAAAAAGAAGAAGCGTGCATAAGTTGAATTCTCATGCACGCTTCTGGTTTATTGGCCTAGTTCCGGTCGCGGGCCAGCCATCGGCGATCGCCACGCACCCCTTGGATTCGCCTACAGGTCGTAACCTGCTCGGTATTGTGGACGGATCATGCTATCGAATTTGTCATTACCTTTAACCTTCAAGTTCTCAGCATCCCACAACAGTTTCTCGCTGCTAACTTGCTGTCCTGGTTCTTTCGCTTCTCCGGCAGCCCATACAGCGAGGTTTCCAAGAAGGATAACTTCGGTCATCTTGCCAGCGTAATTTGCAAAGTTCGACCAAGTCGGCTTGCCCGTCTTGATAGCGATCGCAAACTCTTTGAAGTGACCAGGGCTTCGCTCGAAATCGACTTCTTTGTCTTCAACACCGGTAAAGAAGCACTCGGCACCATAATCGTTTGGCGAGTACATCTTGCCTTTGTCACCGATGATGAGAAGCCCGCTGTCGCTGCGCTGACGTCCTTCGAGCATCGCTGGGTCGACTTTATTACCGCCGTCGTACCAAATCATGTTGAGGGCAGGACGGTTCTTGGTCGCCGCAAACTCGAAGTTGATCTTCGAAGATGCGGGGAATGTCTCGCGATTATGCCCAGTCGTGGTCGCTTGGACGCTCACAGGATTGTTCAATTCACAACCTGCAAAGGCGACGTTGAGCGTATGGCATGCCATATCTCCGAGGGCGCCGGTTCCGAAAGCCCAGAACCCACGCCACTTGAATGGGTGATACGCGCCGTTGTAGGGACGCATTTCGACAGGCCCGATGAACTCATCCCAATGAAGGTGCGCTGGGACCGGTTGTTCCTCTGGACGCGGAATGCCTTGTGGCCAAACTGGTCGGTTGGTCCAAATATGGATTTCCTTGACATTGCCGAGAATACCCGACTTGAGCTTGGCTGCAGCAGACCGCAAACCTGGTTCTTGGGAACCTTGGTTCCCCATCTGGGTTGCAGCCTTTGATGCTGCCGCGAGTTCTGCCAATTTACGAGCTTCCCAAATCGTCCTCGTCAAAGGTTTTTGGGTGTAGCACGCTTTACCCAATCGCAGCGCCATCGCGGTTGCGACTGCGTGCGTATGATCGGGAGTGCTAACCGTGACTGCATCGATTTCTTTACCGACTTTATCGAAGAGCTTACGGTAATCGTTGAATGCCTGTGCATCTTCGAAATCCTCGTCCTTCTTGCGTTGGGCGATCGTGTTATCGTCAACATCGCAAATAGCAACGATCTTTCCATTGTTGGCTGCGTCCTTCGAATCGCTGGAGCCTTTACCTCCAACACCGATACACGCGAAGCGGATTTCTTCGAGAGCCGATCGACTCTCTTTCGGAGCTACACCACCTGCAACCCAGTACCCGGCACTTACCGCTGCGGTGGATTGGAGGAAACGACGACGATTTGATTTGGCCATGTCAACTCAGTGCAAAAATGGAAGGATGGATGGACCCGCCGCTGTAGGAACGGCGAGCCGGTTGGATTCACGGACACCAGACGACTGGTTCACGTACACCAGGCAAACAGTTAACGTACACCAGACCGTCTTGAAATTCAATTTGTGGTGAAAAAACCGTCTATGACGATTTTGCAAAGTTTTCGATCGAGCAGACTTCCCTCCTCCCTAAAACAGGGTGAAAAAAAGGGTTGGCCAGCAAAAAAATCAAGGATTTCTCAAGGTTTTGACGATGGACACTCCTAGCCAGGGGCGGCTGGGAAAAGAGCAAGGATGCGAAATAAGCCAGCGTTGAAACTCTCTTTCCATAGTTTGCGAGCGACAGATCATGATTCGACCTTCAACCATGTGGCGCGCGTTCTTCTGCGCGATCGGCATCGTTTTGATCATCTTCGGCATTGAATGCCTTGCGATCGACAACGCAGTCTTCGTGGCGGGTGTGATCGATGATCCCGCCGCTGCACAAGGTGGCGGAGGCTGGTTTCAGTCGGCCCAGCAATCCGGTGGGGAACGGGTATTTAAACCCACCGAATGGTTTCCGTGGTCACTCCTCGCCATGGGTTCCATCGTGCTGCTGTACTCGGTATCTCTCCAGCAGAATCCGAGTTGAGCTGCTAGGGAGCTTGTTCAACAACGACTGTCTTGTTGATCGCTTCGATGGGTACGGTTTGCTCGCTTCCATCCGGCCAACGCACCCGCATCTCAGTCGGCTTGCGTGATCCTAGCCCAAAGGTCGCGGTCAGTTCTGATTGCGACAGATAGCTTCGCGTGGCCGTGATACAACGAACTAGCTTTTCAACTTCCTTCCCATCCTCCAGGATTGGTATCGTCACCAAAGCTCCGATGGCCCCCGTGTTCGACTTGTCCTTGAGTTTCACGCGAAGCCAACCATTGTTGGTTGTTTGATCGTTGCGAAGCAAACGTGCTGGTCCTCCGTTGGCGATCATCAGCAAATCGATATCACCGTCCCCGTCGATATCTGCATACGTCGCGCCTCGCCCTACCATCGGACGCTGAAAATCAGCACCCGTCTTTTCCGCATTCAGAGCGACAAGCTGGGTCGCTTGACGTTTGCCGGCGTTCCAAAACAGTTGCGAGGGTTGTTCATACTGCTGTGTGGGATAAACCTTCTGAATCTCCGGCTCCAAATGCCCATTGGAACATACGATATCCATCCTGCCATCGAGGTCCATGTCGGCAAAGAAGACACCGAACGTGAGCCGAATACGAGTCTGAGGTCCAAACCCTGTGGTGGGTGCAACATCGGTGAAACTCGGTTTTAAACCATCGCTCAAGTAAAGGCTCGACTGTTCATTCGCGAAGTTCCCGATCACAATCCCCGAGCAATCATCGTTTCGATAATTGCCGCAATCGATCCCCATCGCCCCTGTCGCCTGACCATCACGGGTCAGAGCGACTCCCATCGAAACAGCTTCGTCCTCAAACGTGCCGTCTTTCTTGTTGATGAACAGAAAATTCTTCACGGTGTCATTGGCAACACACACATCAGGCCAGCCATCATGGTTGGCATCGACGAGCGCTATTCCCAAGCACTTCGCTTCTGGAACCTTGGTAGCTGCGTTAACCACATGCAATCCAGCGTGGGCGCCCACCTCCGTGAATTGACTTCCCTCGTTGTGGTACAAGTACATGTGGACCCCATCGAAGTTCGTGGGTTGGCCATAGGATCGCTCCATACCCACCAACGTCGAGGCCAGTGACAAGTCCGTTTCGCGACTCCATGAGACATAGTTACCAACCATCAGATCCAATTTTCCATCGCGGTCATAGTCGAACCAAATCGCTGGACAACTCCACTGGCCGGGACTACCAGCAACCCCCATGGCCTCAGTGACGTCAACGAACTTGCCATGATCATTGCGAAAGAGATGATTAGTACCTACCGCGGTGATGAATACGTCGACCCAGCCATCGTTGTCATAATCCCCGAACGCTGGACCCATACCGAAGAACGTAACGTCCAGCCCCACCTCTTTGGTTACATCTTTGAATTTGCCTGACCCATCGTTCTGGTACAAGTGCATCGTCGGTCGACTTTTCACCACTTCCCGTTTTGTCCAAGGCCAATCGCACGAGTTGACCAAGAGGATATCCTCATCTCCATCGTTGTCGTAATCGAAAAAGCCTCCTCCCCCACCCATGGTTTCCGGCAAGAGTCTCTCTCCGTTCTTCCCATCGTAATGCACGAAATCGATCCCTGACTCGGCAGTGATTTCTTTGAAGGGGATGTTTGGGATCTGGACCGTGTTGGTTTTTCGCTCTTGAGGCAGCGTCGTTTGCGTTTTGGTTTCAGGCCCTTTCTTTTCCGCGGGGCGAGTCACCGAATACAACACAGCCCCGCCAACCGCTACCAAGGCAATCACTCCTAGCGATCTCCAGAACATGGTCCCGATGATGGAATCATCCTCAACTTCCGACGCCGACGTTCCCGACGCAGAGGCAGATGATTTTTTGTTGGGAATCACACGTTTAGGGTTCTTAGATGGAGCCATCGGTTTAGAGAGTTTTGGTTGAAGACAGGTTCGTGGTGTGGTTGGGTGGCATCTTCTGTTCGCACCCATGCGGACTAGGATTTGCGTGGTTTCTTACCGAATTGACCTTATTTTCACGTCGAGCTCTGCGTCTGCTACTGACCACCCGTAGCAGAAGCATCCAATCGCTCTGCATCGTCTCCCGTTCGACCGATGGTAGCGATAGAATCCTTTGCGGCATCATCAGGTAGCTCGGGAGCTCCTCGTCGTTGCAAAGAATAAATGACCAAGGCCTCAGCGGCCTTGTTCGCTGCAGAATATCGCTGACGCGCGGGACGTCGTGCCAGGTTGCTCGCGTTGTCGTCGGGCTTGAACTTCAAGTTCGCTTTGCGGTGAATCTCCGCATTCTCCTCGTCTCCCATGCGTTCGTACAAAGTGACTAGGTTCGCGTGCGCCATGAGGTTTTCACTATCAGCCTCAAGCACTTTGAGGAACTCCGAGCGAGCCAAGCTCAAATACTCCAGGGCTCGATCGTTATCCTCTTGGCTCTCGGCAGCGAGCGCTAAATCGAGGTACGTCGCGCCCAATTGGTTGCGAACAACGTAATCGAGCGAGAAGTCAAACTTACGTTTCCGTCGCTCCTCGTTGTCATCGTAGAGAACACCGTAAAGATTCTTCGCAGCAACGTCGAATTGCCCTTGTTGCCTCGCGACCTCGCCACTGAGCCACCCCATCGTCCAAGCTGGAGGGGGTGGATCCATCGCTGCAGCGCGAGTCAATGCGACCGTCGCTCCATCGAGATTCCCTTCGGCAAAGAGCACACGAGCAATGTTGAGAGGCCCATCAAAACGATTCAGTTTCTCGACTTCAGCAAATGCCTCAGCAGCTTGCTTAAGCTGGGCCGTTCCAGTTAACAACAATCCAATGCCATAGTCATTCCACCGTTGCCACGTTGGCTCAATCGGTTTCTTGCTCCCTTCGGTCGCCTCGATCCGACTTCCTGACTTGGTAAGGACCGGAAAAACGATCTTATCCTCGGCGATGACGGTGATCGGTAATTCGTTCACTCCCGAGCCTCGATTGTGGAAATCACGGTCTCCCTCTTGGAACTCTTTATCCATGAATTCGATGTAGCCGCGGTCGAATTTACGGTAGTTCAGCCGGACAGATACTTCCACAGGAGCATCGATATCCTCGGGAATCTCAAGTCGATAATGAGCGGTCTGGCCCGCCCCTGGAGGCAATTGGTGGTCGTAGAGCGCAATGAAGATGTCTTGCGCGTTACGTCTCGCAATTCGGTTGCCATTCTTATCGATGACAAAATTGTTCACAAAGTGGGACCACGGATCGACGGCACCATCCGAGGTTCGTCCTCCGCTGATGCCGATCACGCGTCCCCTGGATTCAGCACGGACTTCCAACCAAAGCTCATTGGAGTCAACCGTTCCTTGCGTCAGATGATGCCCAACCTTGAGGGTACGGATAACTGCTTCGAGCAAATATGCCTTGCCCGCTTCCACCTCCGGCACCATTGGACGCAACGGAGCAACGAGCTCCCCCTCGAGAGTCCCCTCTTTTCGGATCCCGAAAATGTCCACTCGTGCACAGTCCTTCAGGATCGATTTGGCGAGTTCCACATACTCCGGCTCGTTTCGCCAATAGGGCAAAGCCGTATTCGCCCCCGGAAAGAAATGATTATGAACGACCGATTTCCCCGATTCCGGATGCGGCTTGGCAGCAAAATCACTGGATTCCTTGTAGGGCATGTGGCAACCGTTGCAGTCGGTTTGAGCTTTCTCAGGATAGTAGAAGCTCCTTGCGCCGTGCCCAGCCACTCCACTGAGCAGGTATGAATCGTAATGGTTCTGTCCCCGGACCCATTCTTTGTACTTGGTCAAATTGTAGGGCAAGTGAACTTTGTGGCATGTACTACAGAACTCAGCCGACTTGTGAACAGGCTTGAGCATTTCACTCTTATGAAACGCCGGCTTAGCCTTGACCATCAGCATGTTGATCTGTTGCAAAACCGGATTGCTACTGTAGGCAAACGGATAATGCTGCGGTTCCTCGATGATGTAGTCTGCATTGCCTCGAGTGGATTCGACCTCTGTAATAGCATGGCAAACCGTACAGGTGATCCCTGCTTGACTCGTCGGGTCACTGACGTCGTCATAGTGTGGATTGTCAAAAGCACCGCTGAAAAATGGAACGGGATCATGGCACCCAGCACAGAACCGTGCCGCGTGGACATTCCCGTCTCGCTCCATCGAAACTTTGCGTGTTTCGCGGACGGCGTATAAGTAGGCGGGATTGTTGAATGAACTGAAATGGTGAGCGCTGTGAAACCAATCGTTGTAGACGTCTTGATGGCATTTCTTGCAGTAGTCATCGTTCATCAACACACGTTGGGGAATGAATCCTCCGTCGCGGGTGCTCGCGAGTGAGTTCTCAAAGTACTTCTGGCCATCAGCGGGTTCCTTGCGATTCCATTTGCGGGGATCTTGGGTCTGGGCGATCAGCATCAAGCCAACGGCGATCGCAGTTGCTATCCCCACCCGTCTCGCAATTGCCCAACGGATCTTCGGTCCGACGAGACGATGAAGCCAATAGAGCCACATGGCGGCTAAGGGTGCAATGATGTGGGACCAGTAAACGATGCGTTTCGACACGGGGCCTCGCATGAACTCAAACGAACCAAACTTGACCAGCAGAACACCGCTCACCAATACGATCAGCCCCATGATCAATAGGGCATAGCCAATTCGGATAGCGCGCCGATTGCGTCGCTTGTAGGAAGCTCGCCAATGGTAAAAACCAAACGCCAGGAACGGCACGATAAAGATCAAACCCAACACAAGGTGGGCCAAAAACATGTAGTGGTAAAACAGATCCTGAAACGTCCGTCGGAAATACCACTCCGAAAAAGTGATCCCAGACAAATAAAGTCCATTCGCTAGCAAGAGCGAGAACAGCGCTAGGACAATCGTCAAAATCACCCGCGTGCGAGGGGTTACCGTAAGCTTCGGCTTGGCACTCCCACCCGCCATCAAATGAGCGTACTTGTCCGGCACACCCGGTGCTCCTCCTGACGAAACCGGTACAGGTGCTGGCGATTCATCGGAAGGCGATGCATCGGAATTGGATGGATTGGAACTCATGGCTATAAACCCGGTTGGATTCTTCAATTTTGGGGGTGGACCAGCTTGCTTTCGGCAGCCTAGAGATCAAGGCGACCAGGAACGCTGGTGTATCG
>CAIYZV010000478.1 GCA_903930765.1 uncultured Pirellula sp. | reverse complement strand
ACATAACCCGGGTGAGCTGAAACATTTCAGCTCGCACTTTTCCAACCCGGTGGGATATGTCATGTCGAATCTCTCGTTCTCGGATCTCTCAGTAAGCCAGCGTCGTGAGCGGATCGCTGCTGTTTTGGCTATTGGCCTTCAACGCGTGCTCGATCAAAGAGCCCGAATCTCTGCCAACTCTCGCGACTCCAGCCTTGAGGTTTCCTCGGACTTGAGGCTCTCTGTGTCTCAACCCGAACGCGGGGAACCAAACGACGCCGACGAAACATGATCAGCGTCGATTGGCACGAGTGAATACGCAGAGATAACACAAACCAAGGGAGGTGCTTATGGACTCGGTAACAGCAGCCGAGATTGCCAAGCTGGACACGATGACCGTTTCCAAACTGGTCGAGAGATTCGAATCGCTCGTCGGCGAGAAATGCCGGAGCAGAAACAAGCGTTACCTCGTTCGTCGAATCGCCTGGCGACTGCAAGCCAACGCCGAAGGTGGCCTCTCGGAACGGGCGTTGAAGCGTGCGGCCGAGTTGGCACTCGACTCGGAGGTCCGCGTCACACCGCCTCGCGAACACAAACGGTCGCGAGTTGTCGTAGCAGCCGTCGAAGCCAAACCGGTCCGTGACCTTCGCTTGCCGCCCAACGGCACGATGCTTCATCGCGAATACAAGGGCCGGCCGATCCGAGTACTCGTCCTGGAAGATGGATTTGAATACGAGGGCCAACTCTTTAATTCTCTCACCGCGGTCGCCAACACGATCACGGGCTCGCACGTGAACGGATTTCAGTTCTTTCGTTTGAGGAGTACTCAATGAGCACACAACCAAAAAGTACCGGCCCGAAGAATCGCTGTGCCATCTATACACGGAAGTCTTGTGAAGAAGGACTCGACCTAGAGTTCAACTCGCTGCACGCCCAGCGTGAATCGGCTGAGGCGTTTATTGCCAGCCAACAGCACGAAGGCTGGGAATGCTTGCCGGATCGCTACGACGATGGCGGATTCTCGGGTGGAAGCTTGGAACGCCCAGCCCTGAACCGTCTCCTCGAGGACATCAAGACCGGACGCATCGACTGCGTGGTCGTCTACAAAGTTGACCGGCTAAGTCGATCTCTGTTGGACTTCTCGCGAATCATGGAGACCTTCGATAAACACGGCGTCTCTTTCGTCTCAGTCACCCAGCAGTTCAACACAACCCATTCGATGGGCCGGCTCACGCTGAACATCTTGCTGTCCTTCGCCCAATTCGAACGCGAGATCATCGGCGAACGCATCCGGGACAAGATCGCTGCCCAGCGCCGAAAGGGAAAATGGGCCGGCGGAGTTCTGATTCTGGGTTACGATGTCGATCGCTCAAACGCGAGTCCCAAGCTGGTCATCAATGCCGAGGAAGCGGTTCAGGTACGGCGCATCTTCTCGCTATACCAAGAACTTGGTTCGCTCCTTCCCGTTGTGAACGAGGTCAACAAACGGGGCTGGCAAAACAAAGTCTGGAAAACCAAGAAGGGACTCACGCGTGGCGGAAAGGCATTCGATAAATGCTCGATCTATTCACTTCTAACCAATCCTTTGTACGCGGGACTGATTCGCCACAAGGATCTGCTCCACAAAGGGGAGCACGAGAATCTGATAGCCCCCGAGGTATTCGAAGCCGTTCAGAAGCAACTCAGGCAAAATGGCCGAGGCAAAGGCAACCACTTGATCAACAAGCATGGTGCATTACTCAAAAGCTTGCTGCATTGTTCTGCTTGCGACCGGGCGATGGTCCATACGTTCACTCGCAAGGACGAGAAGCAGTATCGATATTACACCTGCACGAACGTCATTAAGAATGGTCGCGGCAAATGCCCATCCCCCAACCTCCCGGCTGGTGAAATCGAGCAAGCCGTCATCGAGCAGATTCGTGCTATCGGAGCCGATGTCGAGATCCAAAACCAGGTTGCTGCTCAGATGAGAGGGGAAAAATACGTGCCACCCACGTACTTGAAAAACTGGGTGGTTTGGGTAGAATTTGATGCAACAGGAGAAACCAAATGCCTAGACCATTGCGTGCTGAATTATTTGCTCCGAATGAGGTATGTATTGTACATTGCGTTCAGCGCTGCGTGCGTCGTGCGTTCTTGGCCGGCGAGGACCCGGTGAGCGGGAAAAACTATGAGTTCCGTCGGGAATGGATCCGTGAACGGCTTGAGTGCATCGCCTCCATCTTCGGGGTGGATGTCTTGACCTATGCCATCCTT
>CAIYZV010000477.1 GCA_903930765.1 uncultured Pirellula sp. | reverse complement strand
TCCCTGTAGGTTGCAGCAGTGCAACATCACTCCCATTTCCGGAGAGAAACTCCCGTTCCAGGAGAGAAATCGATGAGCCAGCTCGGGTTGTTCGGTTGGATACGCGAAGGTGTCAAGCAATCGGTGCTCATGGGGGTCAGCGACGCGATCGAGACGATCGGAACGCCCGACGAGTCGACCGAGCTCCATCCGGCCTTGCAAGCCTTTGCAAAAACGCCGATCCAACGGATCGCATCCAGCAAGGGAAACGAAGCAGCAGCGGTGCGGATCGGTAGCGAAGGGACATCGCGAAAGCGATTAGGCCGTTCGCTCAAGGACATCAATCCACCGAAGACGCCTCCGGTTTCCCCTGCTTCGTAAGCCAGATGCACGGCGAACTTGAATGAACGCCGCCCGAAGAGGTTTGGAATGAACAAGGCTTCGTTGCTTCGTTGGACACTGGGTGCATGCGCTGCACTGGGAGTGTCCGGCTGTTCTTACTTGCAACGAAGTACGCTTTTGATCCCGTCGATCCCGCTGAACAAACAGACACAATTGGCCAATCCGATGAGTGTCAATGTCAGCGACAGTGAGTTCCTTTGGAATCAGATCGTCGACACCGTCGAGGATTACTTTCGAATCAAGACCGAGCAGCGAGCAGCGCGTGACAACGTGCAATGGCTCGAAGGACGACTGGAGACGCATGCTGAGTCGAGCGCCACTCTATTTGAACCATGGCGCAAGGATGCGTTGTACGGTTTCCAACGGAATCAGAGTACCCTCCAGTCGATGCGACGGACTTGTATTGTCCGTGTGACACCCACCGAACAAGGATTCACGATTGCCGTTGAGGTGATCAAAGAACTCGAGGCTGTCGACCGTTCGC
This sequence comes from uncultured Pirellula sp., assembly GCA_903930765.1. Classification (GTDB taxonomy): domain Bacteria; phylum Planctomycetota; class Planctomycetia; order Pirellulales; family Pirellulaceae; genus JBKCUI01. The sequence goes on along the minus strand of CAIYZV010000477.1, from coordinate 4,736 downwards.
AGTACTCGTCGGAAGGCTCCGCGATTGCCCGACATGATGGTTCGATCGCCCGCGCAGACGCCGACCTCATGGGTCAACCGATCACTCTTGATTGGATCCGGCAAGAAAACGACGGGGAATTGGAACAACGAATCCTACGCGAAATACTCGGCCGCGTGAGCAACGTCAGCCCGCCGCGATAAGCCGCAGTGCGATGGTAATGCTAGAGATGGTAATGCTAGAGATGGTAATGCTAGAGTAAGAGCGGAACGAGGGTTTCAATCGTACTCGTTCTCGTACTCAGCGAAGCGGTACTCGTACTCGACGGCTGTTTTCGAGGCTGTTCTGGTTTTCTTCGATGCTTCGAGGCATCCCCGCACAATACTCGATCGTGACATCGGCGCTGACCATCATCGTGCCGATGATCGGAGCAGCGATTACGACGACGAGTAAGAGTACCGTCCGCGGGGCGGACTGAGTACGAAAGGAACAGGTCGCCTTAACGAAGCGAGGGATGCCGAATTGGCATCCCTCACTAGTCTTTTTTGGATAGAGCCCGTTCGGACTACTCTCGATTTTCAGTTCCGATCGAAGAATCGGAGGTCGAAGGTACCGAAGCGGGAACGGCTACTGGTGCCATCGGAATGAGATCTTGATTGAAGATCATGAATCCGCCACCACCGCCACCGCCGCTGAGTTCCGGTTGGTTGTAGATGTAGATCGCATCGACCGCCTTCGAGATCCGGGTTTGGCATTCGGTCAAGTGAGCGATTGAGTAGGGATCGAGGCCTGGTCCGCCGAGAGCCGTATCGATCTTTCGCTTGACTTCCTTGAGTTGCATCAAGGCCAACGAAGTGATCGGCTTGGCCGCGTTCGAACCGGTTGGGATCGCCAGATCGATCAATCGCTCAAGGTACTCACGTTGGAGATTGCGTCTCCAGGAGCTGATCCGTGGCTTGCGAGCCGAGACTTCACCTTCGGCTTGACCGGCCAGTTCCGACCATACTTCGTTCTGAACTTTGTCCAGCATCTCGGGTAGGGTCAACGCGTCTTGGTCTTTCGGAACCAATTGCTCGTTGTCGTACACGCGGCGAAGGGTGGTTGGGTTCATCAGCATGGTCAGCGTACTGGCTTGGATGCCCAAGATTCGATCGTGGACAGGGAAGGTCGATTCGCCCATGGAGCGAACCCCTTCATCGATCCACTTGTCGACGGTCAGTCGGCTGAGGATCGCGTTGGTCAAACCGAACGCATCATCCCGGAACGCGTTTCGCATGACGAACTCGAGGGCTTTGCGTTGTTGTTCCGCTGCGATTGGAATGAGCGATTGGCGGTTGCCCGGATCACCCTTCTTATCGCGGTTCACGGTAGCTCCACCGATCCAGTTGGCCATCATGCTGACGGTTTTGGTTTGTTCGCCCAAGGTCAACTCGTAACCGCGTCGAGCCTTGCTCCAACTGTCGCCGTCCTTTACGAACTTATCGAGCAAACGATCCCGATAGAGCTTGATCAAACGGATTTGATTTTCGCAATAATCGAGTGGTTCCTTCGAGTAATCGTAACGGCGAGCGAGTGGGTCCGGGCCACTGGTATCTTCATCGGTCGCGTACTGAAGCTCGGGTTCGCCGGCTCGCTTGAGGAGTTCCGGCAACTTGGCTTCTTCGGGGCTGTACCCGTACTCGATCGCCCAATAGTCGTAGGGCCCGATACCGATCATGGTGTAATCACCACGGGTCTCGCTTTCGAGTTGGTACGGCATATTGATTGGCAAGTAGTCCATCACGGAAGTTGCGATGGTCTTTTGGCCTTTGACCGCGTTGGAGTTGATTTCCTTAAGGGTCAAATTGCTGGATGCTTTGAAGTTGTGACGCAGCCCGAGGGTGTGTCCGACTTCGTGGGCAACCAACTCTGCCAACAGAGGTCCGATGAACGATTCAGGCATGCCGTCGAGGAGATCTTCCTTAGGCTTTTCTGGCTTCTTCTCTTCCGGCTTCTTGTCCTCGGGCTTGGCAGCCCCTGGATTGGCAGCACCGGGAGCCGCTGGCTCTTGTTCGGCCAAGAACTGGCCGTTTTCGTCCATCAGGTCGAGGGCGAGTCGTGCCATCGACATATCCATTTGCTTACCGAACGCTGCGGCGCAGAATCCGTTGACTTGGCTGGTGCGACCGACCAATCCATCGAATTGTTGGTCACCCATCAACTTGGAGTCGACGCGGGTCAGCGGGTGCGCTGCGTATGGCAGACGGGATTGAGCTGCGAGGACGCCTTGCAAGAACTTTTGGTTCGCGCTCGGAGCCAATCGCAACCGTGGATCCCAGTTGGGGTGCGAGCCCAACCATGTCAACGTTTCGGCGCTCATGCCTTCCATGGCCAGATCTGGCATCATGTCGTGGAATTGGAAGTTGAAGTGGCGGATCCAGCCGTCGGTCAGAACGACGTCGGCATCGAGGATCTCGCCGGTGAGCGGATGAACACGGCTCGGTCCGATCGCCGTACCGACGTCGTTGTTAAGCCATCGAATGAAGTTGTACTGGACGTCTTCTGGATCGAGATCCATCGTGTCTGGCGACCGTGGATCTTGATAGAGGACTTCGATCGCGTCGGAGAAACCAACCTTTTCAAAGGCCTTGTTCCAGTACTCGATCCCTTGCTTTACCCAGCGTCGGTAGCGAACGGGGGTAGTGTGTTCGATGTAGAACCGAATTGGGGTCACCGGTGGGCTGACCTTCAAGTTCGGATCTCGCTTTTCCAATCGCCAACGGGTGATGTATCGCACCCGCTTCTTGTCGTCGTCATAGCTACCTAGGTCGGTGTAGTTGGTGACGAAGTATCCGACGCGCTGATCAGCCTTGCGGGGACGGTAGCCATTATCGTCAGGAACTTCGCTGTAGGAGTAGTGAATCGTCTGGAGTTTGCCTTGAGCGGCAACCACTTCAAACGCGAGTTCCGTGTTCTTGGTGAATGGCTTGGCCTTCACAATCTTCGTCAACTGTGGATCTTGGACGCGGACAGAAGGCCCAAAGAACTTGGAGGCTTGACCGACGAACAACGCATCGGCGTCGATCATTGGGCCACCGCGAGGCACCATCGTTACGATGGGCACGTCGAGGAGGACCGTGTCGGTGAACAATCGCTTCACCGAGGATTTCGATTCAGGCTCTCCATTGGATCGAATGCCGACCTCGGGGAGGATCAATGCGAGTCGTTTGTTGTACATCCGCCAATAGACGTAGTAATCGCCAGCTTGCAGACCAGCGAATTTGTCACCGCTGCTCACGGTCAACGCGATAAAGTACTTCTTGGTGGCAAAGTCTTTCGGCAATTCCATAAGGACTTGGCCGTCTTTCTCGCGGGTCCAGAGGTTGCATAGCGCTCCTCGGTCCGGCGATTTGGAATCGACTTTGGTGTAGCCTTCCACCACCTTCTCGAACGGTGGATATTCCGGGGCAGGTGCGGCGGCGTCTTGGGAACGGCCGACACTGGGCATTAACCCGAGGCCCATCGCTACGCTGAGCGCGAGTCCTCGAATCACAGATGATCTTCGATCACTTCTCATTCGATGATTCCATGAAAGATTGACAGAACAAAGTTGTTACGACGATGAAATCCAACAACGGACAAAATTCAAACGAACGTTCCGGCAGTCATGTACCCGAGGGTACGTAAACTTCGGCAAGTCTGCGGTTCGGCAAGTCTGGGGAATCCTAGATTGCCCGCACCCGCGTATCCTCGCGAAAGGCTATCGAAATTGGAAACCGCGAAGAGTCAAATCGATACAACCGATTTCTTCCTCGCAGACCTCCCCGATCTGTAGAACCCGGCCGGAACCGGAATTATGAACCAGTGGTTAAGGAGGGTCTAGTAATTTGGGGGAAGATTTCCACAAACAACGGAGTCACCGGCGGCCGCGAGCCCCCTCGAAAATCCCTCAAAAAACTTGAATTTCCCCAACCCGCAACCCGAGAAAAACACTGAGGAAAACACTGAAGCTTGCTGTGTTCGACAGCCTGCTCTAACCTGTAGGACCAAACCTATTGGTCATCCGCCTCGCCCGGCGGTAGGTCGGACCAAATCGGCGGGGGCCCCACCAAACCGGCGGGAACTCTGACCAAACACGTGAAAAACCTTCGCTCTGGAACTCTGTCTCAAGAACTCTGGCACTGGAAATAACCCATGGTCCGAACGATCCTATCGGCGGTAGCAGGCTATGTCCTGATGGTGGCCATTAGCATTGCAGGAGTGGCTGCAACATGGTTCGGACTTGGTCCCAGGTTCGCTTTTGTCGGGGAAACCAATCAAGCCAGTTTGGGTTGGTCGTTGCTGCAACTCGGGAGCGGATTGATCGCGGCCATGGCGGCTGGAGCTCTGACGACCAAACTCGCGGGCAAGGACCACGCCAAAGGGCTTCAGATCTTGCTCGGGATGCTCGTTTTCTTAGGGTTATTGAGTCTAGTGACAACCTCGTACTCGAACCCGACGGAACTGCCCCAAGGAAAAACGGTCGATACCCTCACTTTCTCCGAAGCTGGCCAGTACGCACGAAGCCCTTTGTGGTACTTGGTCGCAATCATTTTTGTCGTATGTGCAGGGGCAACAATCGGGTCGCGCCTCAGCCGTTTGCGCAAACCCATCCGGGATTGAGACCTCGTCCACAAATCTCGTTTTTCGCTACGAAACAAAATAGGGAAAACTTATAGAGTTGCTTCAATCTGTCGCGGACGATTCTCACCGCAATGGCTTCCTTCGACATGAACAAT
>CAIYZV010000476.1 GCA_903930765.1 uncultured Pirellula sp. | reverse complement strand
TTCTGTCTCGCCCAGGCCTGCACCCGGTCGATCCCAGCAACTCTTGGTTCCGTCTTTCTTGGTGTAGTCCCAATCCGCACATCGTTTGGTGTTCATCGCGAGCTCCGCCAAACCCAGGACCATCATCAGGTATCCAACCACCTTGGTCTTGTTGAGCGTTCCGGCGAAGGCCCGGAATTCGATTCGGTTCCGTCCGCGGGCGAGGTGCGTCAGGTTCAGCAGGTGGTAGCGATCCGCCTCGCAGCGCCGCTGGGCCTGGTCTTTGTCTCCGTACTGCTTGATCTGTTTGGTGTACGTCGTCTGCTCGCGGCGGCGGGTTCCCGTGCTGGCGAAGATCGCCTTCTCGTGGTTCCCGACCAGGGAGATCAGCCTGGCCAGGGCGGCGGCGTCTCCGTTCCATTCGATCGTGATGTGCAATCCGCAGGTCGGGTTTACCTTCCCCCCGCGGGCGTTGATCTGGTCGATCGCGTTCTCGATCTCGGCCAGCCCGGCCGCCCCCCGCAGCTTGGGGCTGACGAATTCGCATCCCTTCCGGTCGGGCGTCGTGGGGCGAATGCTGCTGTCGTGTTCGGCTCGCCAGCCTTCGGGCAACCAAGCGACCTGGTACCCGTGGTGGTACGGCCCGATCGGCGTCGTGTCGTGGTTCGGGAGAGTGGTTTCGAATTCGATTCCGAAGGCGATCTCGTTAGCGTTCATCTGCGTCTGTCCGTTTGGGTTGGGTTGGTCTCTCGTTTGCATTCGCCATCGCGTTTGCGTGTGACACATTCAGCCCTGCGGCTGGGGATCAATCCAGCCGATAAAGCATGTTTTCCTCAGTCTTTTTGCATGTTTTTCGGTGCCCCAACAAACGCCACGGTTTGCAACAACACGCATGCGAAATCGCCTTGGCCAAGGGCTCGCATGCGCCAAGAAAACACGCCGGTGGGCCCCGTGTGGGCCACGGTGCCAATCCTCAAAGAAGGGAGCCTGGCATGAGTGACGGAAAAAACCCGATTGATCCGAATCGACTCCCCCCCGAGCAAGCTGCCAAACTCCTCTCGGCAGCGGCCAAGATCCGGATCTCCGAGGAGAGCATCGTGCTGGACATCGAAAGCGGTGCTCCAACAAACCAAGATGGATCAATCAACTTGGTCCACTACATCGCATGGATGGTAAAGGAGATGGGCCGTGGTGAGTGATCCAAGAAAGCTTCGACCTAGCGAACTTTGCAGAATGCTAAACTCCACACCGCTTGGTGAGGTCATAAGCGAGAGGCAACTGTATCGACACCGCAGTCGTGCTGGCATGCGCATCGGCGATGCAAGGTACGTCGATCTTCTTCGCTACGGAGCATGGCTAGTCGAGACTCGGCATGCGCCAGAGCCCGAGACCTCCGGGGATCCATACGAGAAGCTCAAGGAACGTGCTCGGGCGCGCAATGTGGCTATCGCAACGGCAGGTCGTGACATCGGAGAGCTTCCGGAGATTGCAGACCCCGCGCGAAAAGCCAAGGCTGCTGTCAATTTTCGATACTTCTGCGAGAGCTATTTTCCGTTGACGTTCCATCTGGCTTGGTCGGATGATCACCTGAAGGTCATCAACCGGATCGAGCAAGCGGTTCTGCGAGGGGGGCTTTTCTCGATGGCAATGCCTCGGGGGAGTGGCAAGACTACGATTTGTGAATGTGCTTGCATTTGGGCGGTTCTTAACGGCCATCGTGAGTTCGTATGCCTCATTGGTAGCGACGAGGGCCATGCCTGCGATATGCTCGAATCGATCAAGATGGAACTCGATGGAAACGAGCTGCTCCTTGCGGATTACCCCGAGGTAGTGTTTCCAATCCAATCCCTCGATGGAATCGCCAATCGCTGCAATGGCCAGCTCTACAAAGGGGAGCGAACCCACATCGGATGGACCGCCAAAGAAATAGTGCTCCCTACGATGCCCGGAAGCATCGCAAGCGGAGCGATCATCAAAGTCGCTGGTATCACCGGTCGAATCCGCGGTATGAAGTACAAACGGTCCGATGGCAGGACCGTTCGGCCAACCCTTGTGGTCATCGACGATCCACAAACGGACGAATCAGCCAGATCCCTTTCCCAGTGTGCCACGCGCGAGAGTATCCTTGCTGGGGCTATCTTGGGGCTCTCGGGCCCAGGTAAAAAAATCTCTGGGATCATGCCCTGCACGGTCATTCGCCCGGGGGATATGGCCGACAACATCCTATCGCGAGACAAGCACCCCGAATGGAATGGGGAACGGACACGGATGGTCTATGAGTTCCCAACCGACGAAAAACTTTGGACGAAGTACGCCGAGCTTCGAGCAGAGAGCCTTCGTAGTCGTGGCGACCTATCGTTAGCCACAGAATTCTACGGTTCGAATCGTGCCGCGATGGATCTTGGATCCAAGGTCGCCTGGCCCGAGCGTTACAACCATGATGAACTCTCGGCGATCCAACATGCAATGAACCTCAAGCTTCAAGACGAAGCAGCCTTCTTTGCCGAGTACCAAAACGAACCTCTTCCAGAACAAGAAGCAAATGACAACGAACTGACAGCAGATCAGATTGCTGCGAAGTTTAACCGGATCGACAGACGGGTGGTTCCGATTTCCACCAACCATCTAACGATGTTCGTCGACGTTCAGGCAACGCTGCTGTTCTATACCGTGGTCGCCTGGGAGAGCGATTTCACTGGATACCTCATCGACTATGGGAGCTACCCTGATCAAAAACGGCCCTATTTCACACTTCGGGATGCAAGGAGCACCCTAGCGACGGCAACCAAAGCCGAGGGGCTCGAAGGGAGTATCTACGCGGGTCTTGAGCGACTAACTGGAGATCTGATTGGTCGGGAATGGCGACGTGACGATGGTGCCATGATGCGAATCGAGCGATGCCTAATCGATGCCAACTGGGGTGCTTCGACCGATGTGGTATACCAGTTTTGCAGGCAAAGTGCACACGCTGGCATCGTAATCCCAAGCCACGGGAGGTTCGTTGGGGCATCGAGTCAGCCGTTTTCCGAGTACAAACGTCGCCCGGGGGATCGAGTTGGCCACAACTGGAGAATCCCCAATATCCATGGGAAACGAGCCGTTCGGCACGTGGTGTATGACACCAACTACTGGAAAACCTTCATGCATGCTCGCATCGCTGTTTCGATGGGGAGCCGAGGTTGCTTGTCCTTTTTTGGAACAAGCCCCGAGACCCACCGCCTCTTGGCCGAGCACCTCTGTGCCGAGTACCGCGTGCGCACCGAAGGCCGTGGTCGAACAGTGGATGAGTGGAAGCAGCGCCCGGAGCGAGGTGACAACCACTGGCTCGATTGCATTGTGGGTTGCTGCGTTGGAGCTTCGATGCAGGGTGTAGCACTCTCGGGAAGCAAATCGGTTGGTATCCCCAAGTCTGGACGCGTCAGTTTCGCTGAAATGCAAAGGAAACGAAACCGATGAGCGAGCCCAAAGATGATAATCAAGAACGAGGCATCTCTTGCCCCCGATGTGGATGTCGGCACTTCTACACCACTAACACCGAACCGCTTCGTGATGGTCGTATCCGCAGACGTAAAGAATGTCGGCATTGCGGCCGACGGATCGTGACGTATGAAATCACGATGACGAAAGACCAAGATTGCTACAGGTAGCAATACTCGAATAAATCAGACTTTTTTTACGTCAGATGAGCAACTGACCGGGTAGTTCTACAGATAGGCAGACGCATTGTCTATCGAACTGGAGCTGACCCCATGGCTGATGAGCTAAAAGACACCATTCTTGAAAACGCGCAAGGACCTGCAAAGGCCTCGGGCGATGCGGGCAGTATCGAGCAGCACAAGCTGACCGACCAGATTGAAGCCGATCGCTATTTAGCCTCCAAGCAAGCTGCGAAATCGAAGCGTCGTGGCTTGGTCTTCAACAAGATCGTTCCACCGGGGGCCGAGTAACCGTGTTGTCCTGGATTTCCAATTGGTGGTCGCCAAAAAGCACTCCCTCGCAATCGCGAAACATTGCAAGGGTCGTGCGCGCTCGTTATGACGCTGCGGTGACCACCGATGATAATCGTCGCCATTGGGCCAATGCCGATGGGCTCTCGCCCAACGCATCCAATAGCGCCGAGGTTCGGCGGATCCTTAGGAACCGTGCTCGGTATGAAACGGCCAACAACTCGTATGCTCGTGGGATTGTGCTAACCCTCGCGCATGACGTAGTGGGTACCGGCCCCCGGTTACAAATGCTTACTGCCGACTCCGAAGCGAACCGTCGCATCGAGCATGCCTTCATGATGTGGGCAAAGGCCGTAAACCTTGCAGAGAAACTCCGCACGATGCGGATGGCACGTGCCACGGATGGCGAGGCATTTGCTGTCTTGGTGAACAATCCTCGACTAAGCACGCGAGTTCAACTCGACTTGCGTCTCATCGAGGCCGACCAGGTCACGACGTCCGATCTCGATAGGCTCTCGACAACCGCTGTTGACGGGATCGTATTTGATATTGCTGGTAATCCTATCGAGTACCACGTACTTCGAAGTCATCCAGGGGATGGATACTATCCTCTCAGCTTGGCTTGATGAAGCCTCGCTCATACCTGATTTGCTTCCAACAGGTTTAGGTCCCTTTGCACAATGGCCACATCAATGGTTCTGGGATGGTCATGAACATGTTGATCCTGCCAAAGAAGCCAACGCACAAGCCACTCGGCTAGCAAGCCACACCACCACCTTGGCAGACGAGTATGCCAAGCGGGGGCAAGACTGGGAAGTTCAGCTTCGCCAGCGTGCAAGGGAGATTGCACTTATATCTGAGCTTGGTTTAGCTGCCGAGCAAGTTTCTCAAACTCCAATTCAGGATCCACAAGATGTCCAAGACGATGAAGTCCCCATCGACGATTAAGGCCGAAGAGAATCGCAACCAACTGAGGTTAAATGCAACAGCGGTGATCGATGTCGATGCATCGGCTGACGGTGCATCAAGCGGAGTGCTCCCCCGTTTTCGGATGGTCGCATATACAGGTGGCCAGATGCGAGTCGCTGGATGGCGGCACCCTGTGATCATCGACCTGGCTGGTCTATCGATCCCATCGCAAGCGCGGCCGATCCGATTCGGACACGATCCTCTCTCGGGTGTTGGTCATACCGACTCGATCCGAGTCGAGGCCGGCCAGCTTGTAGCCACCGGTGTGGTCTCTCGGGATACACCTGCTGCTCGTGAGGTAGTCGTCAGTTCAAAGAACGGATTCCCATGGCAAGCAAGCGTGGGGACTGGTGTGGATGAGTTCGAGTTCGTCAAGGAAGGTCAAAAGGTCACCGTCAACGGCAACCAATACAACGGTCCGGTGAATGTGATTCGAAGGTCCTCGCTTGGTGAAATCAGTTTCGTAGACCTTGGTGCCGACGGAGCCACTAGCGCGAGTGTCGCAGCTCAGGCATCTGCAACCTTTGGAGAATCCGAGATGGATCAAAGTCAAACTGCAAACCAAGACGACCAAACCGTAACTCCAACGACTCCGGTTGCTCCGGATCCAGTACCGGTCTTGGTTCCCCCGAATCCAGTTCCAGTCGAGCCAGTCACGAATCCTCCTGAGGGGATTAGCGAAGTGGAAGCCATGAGGGCGGCCCATGCTACTGAACTCGAGCGTATTGCTGGCATTCGCAGCATTTACAACGGGGCTCTTCCGCTAGTCGAAGCCCAAGCGATCCGCGAAGGATGGAACCTTGAGAAAGCTGAACTCATGAAGATCCGAATGATGCGCCCCGAAGTTCCTGCGATCCATGTCCCGCAAAACACGATTAGCGCCAGCGTCCTAGAGGCCGCCTGTTATATCAGCGCTAATCTTATGGACGTCGAGCAGCATATTCCCGAGCAAAGCCTTGAGATTGCTTCCAAGAAGTTCCGAGGGGGGATCGGTCTTCAGGAACTTCTGCTCGAAGCCGCTTGGGCCAATGGGTATACCGGACGGACTTTTCGAGACAACCGCGAGGTGATGCGAGCAGCGTTCGGCCAGCGTGTGGAAGCGAGCTCGGTAAGCAATATCGACATCGGGGGAATTCTCTCGAACGTGGCAAACAAGTTCCTTCTCGAGGGTTTCTACACCGTGGAACGCACATGGCGTAACATCTGCTCGGTGCGCAATGTGACTGACTTCAAAACCGTGACGAGCTATCGGCTGATCGGTAAAGATCAGTACGAGCTGGTGGCCCCTGGGGGGGAAATCAAGCACGGGAATCTTGGGAACGAGAG
>CAIYZV010000475.1 GCA_903930765.1 uncultured Pirellula sp. | reverse complement strand
GTGGATTTGCATGCATGCTCTCCTTGTGCTCTTGTATTACCTAATTAATACAAGAGAGGCAATTGCAGTCAAGAAGCATCCACGGAAATGTCGATATTTTTTTGGCGTTCTGTGGTTGAGTTACGCCCCAAATCGACCGTAGAGTGAACGCGCACTGTGTACCCACTGTGTAATCGCGGCCCTGTTATGCAGCGTTCCTCCAGAAGGGCGACTGGTCCCACTTGTCAGTTTCCTAAAATTCCGTGGCAGAATTTCAACGTGGATTTCGCACTGTTGGTTGGCGGCAAACCCTTTTGTGGGCGTAAGTCAAAAACTTACCCGTCCGGAATTCCTTGTCCAATTTCAGTCGTCAGGCGGAGAATGTGATCCGAAATGAACTTTTCTAAGCTTTCCAAATCGCGGGCTCGCTCCCGAAAACTGGTTTACGAATCGCTCGAGTTGCGGCAACTCATGGCGTCCGATCTGGTCGCGATGAACAACTTTATGATGCCCGAAGATGCGGACATGAGTGGCTCCATCACGCCCATCGATGCTTTGGTCGTCATCAACGAACTCAACACGCGAATGGGAGGTAGCCAACGAGATGGCGTTACCGATAAATCGATGGCCGTAGATGTCGACGCCGATGGAACTCTGTCGCCTTTGGACGCGTTGACCGTTATCAATTACATCAATAAGGATTCGGTAGATGGAACGGGTGTACTCCCGAGTTCCGTAAGTTTGGAAAATCGAATTTCACGACTTGAGCAAGCCATCGCGACTGGCCAAATTCCGGAAACCACGGACGCAGCCAAAGCTGCAGAAGTACTAGCTATCCTCAATGCGGGCGGTTACCCAGAACTCGGTGACAAACTCGTCAATGGGGTTTTGACGAACGAAAACGATCTGGTCAACGTAACCATTCCCTCCGACGCGAAATCATTCCCTGATGTGGTCATCGATGCCTTGGCGAATGACACAGGGACTGGGTTGCGGATCGTGGAGGTCGGCGTCCCTGCCACCGGAACGGCAACCATCGAGCAGGATCCTGCGAATCCTGGTCGCGATGTCGTTCGATACACGCCTGCGAAACAAGCTGCAAAGTACGATCGATTTTCTTACACCACCGCGGACGCTAATGGGAACCGCTCTACGTCGTTCATCTCGGTGAACTACGAGCAGGATCCAGCGGGATTTGGTCCCTTCGGCGTCGATGTTCCCGAAAATGTCACAGCCTCACCTGGCAGCTCGACAGGTTTCCGCGGCGCGAATGGAACACCGTTGATCCGAGTGAATTACAATGGCAACCAACCTGCCAAAGTTGGGATTCTGCTGAACTGGGCATTCCCTGAGGGCTATTTTGCAGGGGACCGATTCGCGGGAACGCTTAAAACATCAGCAAATGTCGACGACGCTACGTTCTATCCACAACCGTCCGGAGCGGTATGGATATACGGCACTATCCCGGGAGTCAACCAGATCCTCGCCGACCTGGAATACGAGCCGGCGCCCGGATTTGCCGCACCGGAAGGCATTCGTTTGAACCTTCATGCATTTCTGTATGGTGTTGTCAACGTCGATACGGTTTTGACTGGTTTTGACATCGCGGTTCCTAGGGCCGCGCAATCCCCGGTCGCAGTCGATGATTTTTTCAAAGTCGCATCGCTGGATGGACCGTTCGAGTTGGATGTTCTGATCAATGACATCGCAAACAGCACGCCATCAGGAACCGGACTTCAAATCACCCGCATCTCTCAACCCTTCAATTCCGATGCTCGGATAACGTTTGACAATGCGACGGGCAAGGTCACGTACACGGGCAGGGAGTACAATTTCCTCGGGTTCGATCAGTTTGCTTACACGATCAAAAATAAATTGGGAGTCGAATCACAAGGGATCGTGACGATCGCGTTAAAATAACGCATTCGAGCCATGGATTTGATGAACACCCAAAAGTACTCGTGCTCAGACCGATTGCGTCTGAGCACGAGACTTCGTTTCATGATTCTTCCAATGCGTCTGTCTCGTCCTCGATGAAAGCTCGCAGGAATGCTTTGGCGTAGGTCCATTGGCGATGCGCTGTTCGCACAGAGATTGAGAGAGCTGCAGCAGCTTCCTCCATGGTCAAGCCTGCGAAAAAGCGGAGCTCAACCAACTTCGCGATATTGCTATGCGTAGATGCCAAGTGTGTCAGGGCGCGATCCACGGGCAGCGTCCATGGATTATCCGAGGATAGGCTCACATGTTCCAAATCAACATCCTGTCTCTGAAGCATGCCGCCACGTTTTTGCGACATTTTCTGCCGAGCACCTTCGACGAGAATTCGACGCATGGCTTCTGCCGCGGCGCCAAAGAAGTGCCCTCGACCGTTCCAGTCTTGATCTTCCGATCCGACGACAAGACGGAGGTAGGCTTCATGCACCAATGCGGTTGGTTGCAATGTTTGACCTGGACGTTCGAGAGCAAGCTTTGCGGCAGCAAGTTTTCGGAGTTCTTCGTAAACCAACGGCAACAACAAACGACTTGCCTGTTGATCCCCTCGTTGAACGTCAAATAGCAGTTGGGTAATGTCGCCCATGGCACCTTAAACTTTTTACTTTGGATTGCATCTTAGATTTCGCCCAACGGATGCGTTACCTGTCAATCTATGTGATTTGGATAGATATTCTTCAGATTCAGTTCCGTCGATCTAGAATAGGATACACCGAATGAGCCATCACACATGTCTCTCGCGATTTTCCATGAGACTCCCATGAACGAAGCTGACCTATTTCTATTGGCAATCGAAATTGAGGATTCGAACGCGAGAGATTCGTTTTTGAGTCAGCATTGCGGGACCGATTTGAAACTCAGGCAGAGGATCGAGCGACTGCTTCGCGCCGCGGTGACGGACGACGCTTTCCTGGAAACACCTGTGCTGGAAAAAAACTCGGCCTCCCACGAGCAAAACACGACGCGTCAAATTTCCGTTGGCGATTCGATTGGCCCGTACATGCTTGTGGACTCGCTCGGCGAAGGAGGCATGGGGACGGTCTTTCTCGCCGATCAGACGGCGCCGATCCATCGCAAGGTGGCCATCAAAGTCATTAAACCGGGCATGGATAGCGAACAAGTCCTCGGGAGATTTGACACGGAACGCCAGGCGATTTCGATGATGAATCATCCAAACATCGCCCAAGCGTTTGAGGTCGGGACGACCGATCTGGGACGACCCTACTTTGTGATGGAAATCGTAGATGGAATACCGATCTCGCGTTATTGCGACGATCATTCATTGAGTATTGACCAGAGGTTGGAACTCTTTATCCCCGTCTGCGAAGCGGTCCAACACGCGCATCAAAAGGGAATCATTCATCGCGATTTGAAACCCTCAAACGTACTTGTCTCGGAAATTGAAAATCGAAGTGTTCCTAAAATCATCGACTTCGGCATCGCGAAAGCGGTGAACGATCCATCCAATTCGCAGCCGAACTTAACCCAGTTTGGACAAATCGTCGGGACCATGGAATACATGAGTCCCGAGCAGTCTCGTTTTAATCCACACGATGTTGACACTCGCAGCGACATCTACTCCCTCGGTGCACTGCTCTATGAACTAGTCGCAGGTAGTACCCCAATCCAAGCTCATCGTCTCAAGGATCTCGCGTGGGACGATTTAGCACGGTGGATTCGAGAGGAAGAACCCGTCGCACCGAGCGTCCGAATCACCGCAGATCCGAATCAAAAAGGTATTTGCGACCTGAGACGAGCAACTCCAACTCAATTGCAGCGAGACGTTCGAGGTGAACTCGATTGGATTATCTTAAAAGCACTCGCGAAGGATCGATCGCGACGCTATCAGTCGGCCTCCGACATGGCCAAGGATATTCAGAGATATCTCAGCAATGAACCTGTCGAGGCATCGCCACCATCTACGGCTTATCGCATCAAGAAATACCTACAGCGAAATAGACTCGCCGTCGGTTCCGTCGCCATGGTCACCTCCGCACTACTGCTCGGCCTCGCTGGGACGACGTGGCAAGCGCGCGAGGCTAGTCAAGCTCGGGCGATCGCTGAATTGCAGCGGGATATTGCACGAGCTGAGAGCCAGAAAGCGCGAGAAGCGGAGTCCTCTGCGGCCAGAGAAGCGGAAAACGTTTTGAAGCAATCGCTATATTCGCGCGCTATCGCGAATTTCGTAAACCATAATCTTCTCGAGTTCACCGATCCGGACATAGAGCCGGACCGAAACATTTTGTTGCGAACAGTTCTCGATCGCGCCGCAATTTCGATTCAGGAACTGAAGGGCGCTCCGGAAACTCAAGCTGCAATACGGCATACTCTCGCCAAAAGCTACTTGAGCCTTGGAGAGTATCCCGAAGCTCGTGCGCACGCTCAGGCAGCCATAGACTTGCAAACGTCCGCCCTTGGCGAAACGCACCCAGAGAGTTTGGCTACGCTGATTCTCCGAGCCGAAATACAGCTTCGCTGCTGTGAGTATCGAGACGCCGACCAGACGTTTACTCGCGCTATCGATCTGTGCCGGAACAGCTTGGGTAACGAACACATACTGACGCTCCAAGCCATTCGAGGCCAAGGGATTTCATGGGCGAAGCTGGGGCGATTGCGGGCGGCTCGCGAGCTTTTTCAAGAATTGCAGCAAACTCAACCTGCAACGCTCGGCGAGAATCATCGCGACTCACTCGAAACACGTCGTGAACTTGCGGAAGTTTCCGCTGCGCTGGGAAGACATCATGAGGCGATCGATGCCTTCGTTGCCATCCGAGATGTCGCCCGAGAAAAACTGGGTGATGCACATCCGCTGACTCTAAAGGTTGAGTCAGGCATCGCCGCGTCTAAAATTGAACTCGGGCAATATGAGGCTGCCAGAAAGATCCTCCAAACGATCATCGATGCAACCACCGAAAGCTTGGGAGATTCACACCCTGAAACAATCCTTAGGAAATCGACACTAGCTGCAATCTCTATGAAGCAAGGCCAATTGGATGAGTCGGCATCACTGCAGCGAAAACTTCTCGCCATGGCCGAAGATCGCCTCGGTCGAAAACATCTGATTACAATTCAAATCGCAACTTCTCTCGCTGATGTTTTGCACGAACAAGGGGAAATAAAAGAGGCGAAATCCCTGTATGAAAATACGCTCTCGGTCGCTGAACAATTGCTCGAACCAGATAGCCTCCAATCTCTAAAACTACGTTCCCAATCTGCAGGTAACTTGGCTTTCGAAGGGAACTATGACGAAGCGCTGCGGCAGTGGAATGAAGTCCTCGAAGTGCAGAAGCGTTTGTACGGATTGAGCCATCCCGATACTCTGAAAAATCTTTCTGCCATGGCCGGTCTCTGGGTTGTACAAGGACGCTACGCGGAGGCAAAAGCCGCGTTGAACGAAATCACAGCAACAGCTCGTGAGTCCTTCGGAGAAAACCATCCTCTGGAACTGCGGTCGCAATCGAAACTTGCAACTATTGCTGGATTGGAGGGGAAATTTGAAGAGTGCAAGGAACGTTTTCGATCGACGTCTGATGCATGCAAAAAAGCATATGGAGCCAAATCGCCCATCACCATCGAAGCCTTGATCGAATACTCTGAATCACTTTCAAATTTGGGTTTTCATAAAGAGGCAATACAGCTTCATGAGAAACTTCTCTCGGCTGTCCAAGAAGTATTCGGATTCAACCACAACGCAACTCATAGGGTCATGGCTTGCATGGCAACGAGCTTGAATGCACTCGGAAGACACGACGAAGGGGTAAAGCTCAGCCGGCGGTTGCTCGAAGTACGAAACAAGAACTTGGGAAAGCATCATCCGCTGACCCTTTCCAGTGCCAATGTTTTGGGATGTTGCTTGTTGAACGCAGGCAACGTGAGCGAAGCCGAAAGCATTCTTCGCGAAGCGGCAGAGGCGAGCCGAGAACATTTTGGAGCGGATTCCCCTTCGACATTACAGTACACCCAGAACCTGGCTAGTCTCTTGAGCATGCGGAAGAAAAGCGATGAACCGATCGAAATGTTTCGCGATCTCATCGCCAGAATGACCCGAACTTTGCCTCCGGAGCATGCTCAAGTGCTCGCCGCAAAAGCTCGCTATGCGGCGGCGCTCTCGTTTCAGAAACGATTTCATGAGTCCAAAAAAGAACACGAACAACTGCTCGATCAATACCGTCGAATTCTCGGCGATGACCACCCCTATACCCTGATATGCATGGATAATCTAGCAAGTGCTCATGGCGCGATTGGGGAGTACGATCAAGCCATTCGCCTCGGTGAGATTATCGTCGCCAGTTCGGTTCACAAGTATCCCGAGATGCCGTTTACCCTAAAAGCTGTTCACGGGCTCATTGAGTATCGAATCCTTGCAGGACAACCAATCGCTTCCGCCGAGGAGTTGAAAAATGCGATTGCACTCCGCAAGGTGAATAACTTCAGCCTTGATTGGATGATCAAGGATTCGAATCATATCGCAATCGTCCACCTGGCAAAAAATGAGCTGAGTGAATCCGTTCGACTCATGCGTGAAATCGTCCAGATATGCGACTCGCAACTGGGCCCAGAGAACGTCAATTCGTTGGTGCAAAAAGTGCGCCTCGCGGAATTGCTCAAGCGACAACAGGATGTGAGCGGAGCTCAAGAACTCATCGAATTCGCGAAATCCTCGCTCGCAGCAAAAGCGGGTAAGGCGCAGGATCCTGGAGCATTTAATTCCGGCCTCGAACAGCTCAAGGCTTCGCTCTCAAACAGCCCCAAAGAAGTCGAACTCATCGCGAACTCCTTCGCCGCTAGGAAGCAATGGTTGATCGCTGCAAAACTGTACACGCAGTGCGCAATGTTAGTCCCATCAAAAGAGGATGCACCGACCAGCGAGGAACCCGGTTCCACTCTCTCTGACGAAACAGTCGGTTTTACCAGCCAAGCGATTGCGATGCTTCGACGCGCCGTTGAAACTCGAGTTGTCTCCAATCGACGAGTTCTGCAGTGGCTCGAATTGTCGCCCGACTACGAGCCGCTTCGATCAACGGATGAGTTCCGAATGATTCTGAATCAAATCGATCGCCAGTTGCAATACGATCTGTTAACCCAGGTGGCATGGAGTCTAGCCCGGGCAGGTGAGCATGCCAGAGCTCGCATCATGGCAGAAAATCTCGTATCGCCGCCTTGGGAGGAAATCGAAGAACCTCGAATACGCTACAACCAAGCATGCATCTACGCCCGTTGCTATGAATCCGCAAGGCGGTCCGACGATAGTCCGATCGAATACCTGAATTTATCCATCGATTGCCTAAACGAGTGTGCGAGACTGCACTTTTTCGATACCGATGGAATGTCGCGATTGCAGGCAGAAACCGATTTGGATCCCATACGTCAAACCGAAGAGTTTCAAGTCTTCCTCGGAAACGTGAAGACACCTTAAACGCTTTCCTCCCCCAACAAGAAAACAATCCTGGAATGAAATGCGAATGGAACGCGGTTCGGATACCGATCATGGTCTTGGTTATCTTAACGCCATTCCTCGGTTGGCAAGGATTGCACGCTCAGGATGCCTCTCAAAAGCAACCGCCGTTGCGTATCGGGAAACTCCAAATCAACAAGCTGCTGATTTTGGGCAATAGTGTTGCCCTTCATAGCCCTGCACCCCAAATAGGGTGGACCGGAAATTGGGGGATGGCTGCCAGCAGCCGAGACAAGGACTTTGCGCATGTTCTTCATTCCCAACTGTGCAAGGCTTCGCAAGGCGAACCGCAAATGTTAGTGCGGAACATCGCTGACTTCGAACGGAAGCAGACCGACTTCGATTTCGAGGTAGGCTTGAAAGAGTCGCTGGAATTCGAAGCCGACGTCGTCATCGTCGCCATCGGAGCCAATGCACCGGCTCTCGAAACGGAAGACGCTAAACAACGTTATCGTACCGCTTTCGAACGACTGCTCCACCGACTCCAAGAAAAGAAACCGACGGCACTCATCGTCCGCGGTGAATTTTGGCCCGATCCTGAAAAAGAAAAGATCATGCGCGAGGTTTGCGAAAAAGCCGGAGGGACGTATGTCCCGCTTCCTAATCTGAACAACGATCCAGCCAACCTCGGTAGCGCCGATCAGAAATTCGAAAATGCCGCAGTCGCAGGGCATCCCGGAGATCAAGGCATGCGGCTGATCGCTGACGAACTTTGGAAAACCATCGATCGGCTTTCTAAGTAACACTGAGTCTTTTCAACGCCGAGAGCCCTCGAATTTCTTCCAGCGAATGCCCTGCCACGGTGACAGCTTGGGGCGATGGAATATGATGGCGACTTCGTGGAAGCGGGTAGTCGCACCCGCCTCCGGGGAACCCCCGTCCAATACCCATGTGGGAAAGCTATGGCAAAGAAGCGAAACGGAAAAGCTAGAAAGAGTTCTTGGAAACGCCGCAGCAAGCCCGGTGATGCTCCAGGGACCCTGGTCGTGGATCCGAATGCATCCCCTACCTTGATCCGTGTCATCGGTTTTGGTGGCCCCGATATAATCGAAAAGGAAATAAAAGATCTTCAGGAGTTGCGGTCGTTGATCGCGACAACTCCTCGCTTATGGGTCGATATCATTGGACTGGGAAGCGACGCAACACTGCGCGAAATCGCATCGCTGCTCCAATTGCACCCTCTAGCCATGGAAGATGTGGTCAATGTCTACCAACGCGCGAAAGTCGAAGACTTCGAACACACGCTCTTCGTCATCGCGCGCATGATCGATGGCCATGACGCCGGACTGACCGAGCAACTTTCCTTCTTCTTGAAAAGCAATGTCCTGGTCACCTTCCAAGAGCGCCACGGAGATTGCTGGGATCCGCTCAGGCAACGGATCCGACAACGACGCGGTAAAGTCGCCGAAGCCGATTTGGATTATCTCTTGTACAGCATGCTCGACGCGGTCATCGATAGCTACTTTCCGGTGATCGAGCAGATCGTCGAACAAGTCGACGCGCTTGAGGCGGATATTATCGAAGAAGTTCGCAATGAGCAAATGCATCGTGTCCATGAACTCCGCGGGCAACTATTGGCCGTGCGGCGTGCGATCCGACCGCACCGTGAAATGATCAACGAACTGGTTCGCGATACGATCCCCAGCATCCGACCCGAGACGCGCGTCCACCTTCGCGATTGCTATGACCACGTTATCCAAGTCATCGATACGGTCGATACCTACCGCGAACTCACCTCCGACTTGCGAGATTTTTATCTTTCGAGTGTCAGCAACAGCATGAACGAAGTGATGAAACTGCTGACCATCATCTCGACGATCTTTATTCCTTTGTCGTTCATCGCTGGTGTCTATGGGATGAACTTCAGCGATGAGTCACCATGGAACATGCCGGAGCTGAAATGGGAGTACGGGTACTTTTTCTCGCTGGCCCTCATGGGGCTGGTCGCGAGCGTACTACTCGTTTACTTCCGGCGTCGACGTTGGATTTGAACTCGATTCCAGACGGCGAATGCGAATACGGTTCCCTGCTGCCTGCGGTGTCGCTTCGTACTTGTACTGCTCGATGGCCCCTGCGGTATCACTGATCTGCTCCATGTTCCGGCCGAGCAAATAGTGAGCGTGGGCATGCCAACGCTCGGTCCCCTTCAGATCGAGCAATCGCTTGGTCAGCCAGTCGATGGCCGTCTCCGGTTTGTTCAAATCCATGTTCGCCATCGCCAAAAAGATTCCGATGTCGAACTTGGAGCGGCGGAAAAACATTTGTGCCATCTGCACCCGAGCTTGGAACGCTTCCATGGTTTCAGTAGGACGTTTCACCACCCCGAGCGACTTTTGGATCTCGCGGTCGTACTGCAACTCGCGCAATGTCTCTTCGTCCACCCGGAAATCCATGTAGGTTCGGAGGGCGCCGGCTGCTTCGATGGTGCTTTCGAATTGCCCTTTAAAGTGCAATATCCGCGCTCGACTGATCGGTGTGTCGGTGACGAAGATGCCAAAACGCTCCATGTATTGGATGGAAAACGGGGACATGTCGTCCAGACGCGTTCGGACCGAAAGGTTGTAGGCATGGGCGAGCCAAGGTGCATTCCACAATCGGACTTGAAGTTGTGGGTCGATCTGCGTCAGCCTCGCCTCCAATGCATCCGCATCGATACTGAGCCGTTGGCGATTCTCACCCGTGAGCGATCGCTCGAGCGTGAACATCGTTCGTCCAACCGCGAACGGTTCCACATCGACCATAGCAATCACGGACTTCAAATCCTTGCTCTCGATCGGATAATCAAACCGGCCAGGAAGTTTCGCTCGACGCAATACATTCGGATCCGATTTGGCTTGGGATAACGTCGCGATCCCAGGACCATTCGGGTTCGGGAACGGCAATCCCCATCGAGGTTCAAACAGGTAGATCTCGTTTCCGATCGGTACCCCCACACACCACAGTCGCAACGCCGAGTTTTCGGTCGCTCCCGTCAAACTAGGAATCGCGAGCGCCACCGCGTCGATCCCTTGGGCAAAGCATAACTGCGTGAACAGTCGAGCCCGCTCCCACGCATCCCCGCGGGCGAACATCAATGTTTGCCAAGGGAGCTGTCGATAAACCTGGGCGCTGTCACTCAACGGCAAATCAGGATTGTTGATCAAACGCTCCACATCCTCGGGACTCCCCTCGGTCGCGACATTGCAAACGCTCCAATCGAAGAGCTTCAGCGTGGTCGCCAGTTTGGCCCAATCGTCATCACCCAGTTTCCCTTTTTGCTCATCGAGCCACCCCTGAAACAATTTGTCGTGATACGGTCTCTCCAAGACCCACTGACCGATCTGCTTCATCATCTGGCACTGAAGCATGTACTCGCACTCAGGCTCTCCGAACTCGAGTTTCGTCAACCGCTCGGAGAAGTTCACGACGCGCAGCGATGCAGGAACACTTTCCAGCAAACCCGATGGCTTCCAGTCGGGTGGGTTGCTGACACTCTTCGACCACGCGTTCAACTGATAGTTGATCTCTTGCATCGCCGCTGTTCGATCCAGCCGGATCAACTGAGGCAAATAATGAAACGCTTGACGCAGTGAATCCCGCTTTTCCTTAGAGACCGTGGAGTTGCTTTGGATGGTTTCGAAATCCCGTTGGTTGGGGTCCACGCACCCACCGCTCACCACCGCCGAATACGCCAAAATACAGAGAAGGAATCTGCCGGATTGCTGTACTCGTCG
>CAIYZV010000474.1 GCA_903930765.1 uncultured Pirellula sp. | reverse complement strand
CGCCATCGGCCATTCGCTGATTTTTGCCACGCTCGGAGCGCTACCCATGTCGTGCTGCGAAACTCGCTCTCGATGGTCGATTCCAACGACACTGTCCCATCCCTGTTGGAAGCATTCTTCGTCAGCGTTGCTGGTTGAGCGATACCGTTGATCACCCATTCGACCGCTTCCACCGGTCCGTCCGCCTCGATCGTTGCATCTATCGTAGTGTCGTTCGAACGGACGAACAGCATCGGGCCGGTTGTCACAAACGAATCACCACGCTTGAGCCCGTCGATCCATCGATCGTACCGAAATCCGCCTGGTGTGTGGACGTAAACCCGTCCGAATCCAATGGGGACGGGATGGACGCCGGTTGCGGTCCCGGCGGTCGGTTGCAATTTCAATCCACAATTGAGCAACGCCCAATACGTTTGATGCGTGAACTCGATCCATTCTTTCTCACCACCCGATGTACCATCCCCCAGTTTCATCCATGGCGGCGCTGGTGTATTCCAATTCGTAAACGCGAACTCGGTGCGCCACATGTGGTTGTTGGCCAATTCGTAGGTTAATTGGTTCCCCAAAAGTGGTGGCAATGCAATCGAAAAGGGCCAATCATGCTTGTCCATATCCAGAAACGCACCTTCGCGTCGAGCTTGTTCGAGCACTCGACGCACGGGAGGGATGCCGACCTCAAACGGGGTCTTGTGGTTCATCGCAAATAAAGCCCCGAGTGTATGCGGCTTGCCATTGACCGAGAAAATCTCCCATTCGGTGTTCTTAGGCCAGATGGCGTGGTTTGCATCGATCGAAATAACCTCCGAAGGGAGTCTCGAATCGTCCCGATCGGTGCGGTCGCCAAATTCCGCCGTCAACTCGCTGCGCGTCGTCCAGTAGACCATCGGGAGAGCGACGTTGACATCATCGGCTAGCATAGGAATTCCGATTTGTCGTACGGGACGATGAACGTGCGTGTCACCGCTGTACCAACCGCGACTGGCCATATCCATCCATCGATGCAACCGAATTGAAATCGGCTTGGTGTCGCTCGATACGATCAGCTCCTGCGACCATGGCAGGTATTCCTTGCCTCGTTCAACGGTCAATTGATACGTGCCAGGTGCCAACCTTAGTCGGAACCGATTCGCAGAGATGCTGCTATGGAACTCCTGCGAGCTCGCATTAACCCAATTTTGCTTTTCATAGCGGATCACTCGGCCATCCGACGATGCGGGTTCTGCAAAGTGCCAGATTCCACGATCCGATTTGACGTAGAGCCTAGCTGCAATCGGTTGCCCCGTGGCCTCGTCGAGGATTTCCCCCTCCACAGAAATCTCTTCCATCGGTCGCCAAATCGCCTCGATCCGATCGAGTTCGGCGTTGATATCGCTACCTTGATAGAACGATAGCCAGCCATACACCGATCTCGATTCCCCTGGGGGGCAATTGTCAAAAATGGGATCGGAGTGAAGGCACGGACAAGGAGCATTTCCCCAGGTTCGATGGTTCTTTTGAAAGCCGAGAATGACCCATTTGTCTCCGGTGCCGTTGCGGCACGCGGCGAGTGGTCCTCGAAATACTTTATTGTCGTTCGTTTGCTCCTGGAATCCCTTCATCGATTTCAGCATCGCGCACATTTGGACTCGAAGATCGCTCAGCTCGGCATCGGTGCCATTGGACAATGACATGCGAACTGCCAAATGGTCTCGATGAGGCGTCGCGATGACTTCGTAGGAGATTTTGTTCGGCAATTCGCGACTCTGCCGATAGCTGCCATCCGGAAGGTGCTCCCATTCCAACTGCGGCAGCTGGATTCCTTGTTTCGACCAAACTGTATCGATATGCGTATGGGCCAGGTAAGTCAGCCCCAAATTCGACCAGATCGCTTCTGGAACATCCAACACGGTGTAGCTGGTCCGGTCCCAGGGAGGAAAGATACTTAATTTCGTTTCTCGCTGCGGCTCGATAGCGCCATCGAGAAATCCGATCCGAGGATGCCTGCCACCTGGATACGGTAGCACCATGATGGGCGGGTCGACTTCGGGCTGAGGCTGATTGCCTGTCGTGATATTGAACTCCCGTAGCGACGCATCAAGCGACTTTGGATCCAATCCTGTCACCGCGAGGATCTCCTCGCGGCTGAAGCGATGATGCCATACCATGTTCTCCAGCCAATGCCTCAATTGTTTAGGATCGCGGGTCGGGCGCTTTTGCCCATCGCCGCTCGCCGGGTTAACCTTTGAAGACTGTTCATCCGACACGGATTGCCCATGGCATCGGTGCGTTGCATTCATCGCATCGGTGAAGGTGGCAAAACAAACCGTGGCCAAACAGATGGCTTGAAACCATCGATCCAGGGCGGAGAGATTGAGGGTCATAAAAAGCATTCCGGGGATAGGATTTTGCAGTGGAATAACGGCGAGGTGAAGAACGCAGCGTATTTTTTGTCAACATTCTGCGTACGGATCACCAGGGTAACGCGTTTCACTTCACGTGAACAGCAATCGACGCAGCGCGCATCGCACCGATTGGTTGCAGATCTTGTACAATGTTCTCGGTCATCGCACATCTTCGTTCGAGCTTGCCGCTCAGCATGTGCCGGCCTAACTCCCCTCCTGTCCATCTTCGATTCTCCACCGGAGCTTCACCGTGACCTACCCTATCGACCTCCAAGGCTCGTTATTTCATCGCTATCGAATCCTTTGCGCCGCGAGTTTGGCGTTGTGTTCGGTTGTTGGTCCCACGTCGATCGCGGAGGAGCCACAGGCACAAAATTCCCCAGCATGGAAAAAGCATACCATCAATGAGCGCTCCCCTTACGAAGCTGTTGGTGTGGCCGATTTCAATGGGGATGGCAAGAAGGACGTCTTTAGTGGCGATTCTTGGTACGCCGCTCCAGATTGGACCCAACACAAAGTTCGAAGCGTACCACCGGGTACCAACCCGCAATACCATGAGGATTTTGCCGATGCCCCGCTCGACGTCAACGGCGATGGGCGTGTGGACATCGTAACCTGTGCCTACTTTAGCCGAAGGATCGCCTGGGTGGAGAACCCATCAGACCCGACGAAAACTTGGGTGGAGCACGATATTGATACCCCCGGTTCCATGGAGACGAGCTACCTACTCGATCTTTATGGCGACAAGACGCCGGTGCTGATTCCCAACGTCGGCGGGCAAGTTCTCTTGTACGAGCTGGTTTCGAGCGGCCCCAAGGTTGAATGGAAAACGCGCAAACTCGATCCAAAGGGTGCTGGTCACGGCGTTGGGCACGGCGATATCAATCGCGACGGACGGATCGATTTGATCACGCCGAATGGATGGTACGAACAGCCATCGGATCGCTCGTCTGAGTGGCCTTTTCATCCTGAGTTCCAACTCGGTACCGCTAGCATTGAAATCATCGGCCATGACTTCGACGGGGATGGAGACACCGACGTCGTTTGGGGCATGGGACACGACTTTGGTTTGCATTGGCTCCTTCAATCGACCGACGCCGCTGGCAATAGGGTGTGGAGCAAGAAGGACATCGATACGAGCTTTTCCCAAGTTCACACGCTGCATTTGGCAGATTTCGATGGTGATGGTGAGCAGGAGTTCGTGACCGGGAAACGCATCTACGCGCATGCGAGCGAGCCGGGTGCTACCGCGGAACCATGCCTCTATCTCTTCAAATTTGATCGCAAGATGTCTGAATGGAGGAAGACAACGGTCTATCGCGGGGATCCCGCACCGGCGGCTCCGATCAACCCCGAGCAACGGGACGCTTTAAAGGATTTTCGCCCTGGCTCTGCGGGCACCGGTTTGCAGATGGCATTGCACGATATGGATTCCGATGGAGACATCGATATCGTGGCACCAGGCAAATCGGGACTCTACTGGTTCGAAAATCCGATGCGATAACGATTTCAATTTTTGGGTCGATTTTTCGTGTGTGAACATTCGACGTCAAGCCATTCGATGTTGGGGCAATCGCCTCTAAGCACCTTTCGGTTCTGAAATGACTTTAGCAATTAAAACGATCAAGAATACGATGCCATCACGACGCGAATTTTTGGCCAGCAGCGCCGCGGCGAGCACCGTTTTTGCTCTGCCTACCATCGTTCCCTCCTCGGCACTCGGTCTCGACGGCAACGTCGCCCCGAGCGAGAGGATTACGATGGGTATCCTAGGTTGCGGTGGACGTGGCACCTACGATTTGGGGATTTTTCTTCAGCAACCGGAGGTTCAATTCGTGGCGGTCTGCGATGTGCGCAGCGAGCGCCGCGACGCTGGAAAAAAGGTCGTTGATGATCGGTATAGCAATACCGATTGCACTACCTATCGGGACATGTTCGAGATGTTTGGTCGCAAGGACATCGACGCCGTGCTGATTGCAACCGGGGATCGTTGGCATACGCTCGCGTCGATCCTAGCTGCGAAATCGGGCAAGGACATTTACTGCGAAAAGCCATGTTCGATGACCATTGGCGAGAGCCGTGCGTTGGCCGACGGCATCCGGCATTACGGGAGGATCTACCAAGCGGGAACGCAGCGGCGCAATATCGGGAATTTCATGCATGCAGTGCATCTGGCTCACAGCGGGCGGCTCGGGAAACTCCATACTGTCCATGCGAACACATTAGCGCCCGCCACCAATCATGATTGGCTACCGGGCGAACCCGAACCTGATCGCGATACCGTCGATTGGGATCGTTGGTTGGGGCCGACGCCGTGGCGTCCCTACAATGCAGCGTACGTTGCCGGCCGATGGCGAGGCTATTTTGACTTCCATGGGGGTGGGATCCTCGAATGGGGCGCTCACACGATCGATCTTTGCCAATGGGCATGCCAAATGGATCAAACCACGCCGGTCCACTTTGAGCCGCAAGGCAGCACCGTCGTTGCACGATATGCCAACGGTATCAAACTCGTCATGCGCGATACCGGCTGGCTGGGGATGGGTACCTGCAGCGTCCGATTCGAAGGCGACGAAGGGTGGATCGAAACAGGGGATAGCGGCAACATGCTCTTGGGCCCGTCTTCCCTTAAATCCGAGTTTCGTGAGTTCACAGACGCCGGAACCGATCCCACCACTCACATTCGCGAGTTTTTGCGATGCGTGAAGTCTCGCGGTGTTCCTGCAGCAAATGCTGACGTTGCCGCACAGACGCACATCGCTGCCCACGCGGCTTACATCGCTTCACAGCTCGGACGATCGGTGCAATTCGATCCGTTGAAGGAATCCTTTGTGAACGACGACGAGGCCAACCGGATGCGGTCTCGTGCCTACCGTGCTCCCTGGAGGGCTTAACCGATACCCATCCCCCGCCATGTCCTAAGCGGTCTCACCCTATTCTCATTCGTCACAATTCACACACGTCACAATTCTCACCCGTCAAACCGACAGCTGTTTACCACCATGCTTTCATTTGTTCTGCACCCCCTTCTTGTGGGCCTAAGAAACCGGCATTCAGAATCTATTAGACGCAAACCAAACGCATTTATCCCAACTGTCTGCGTCATGATTCTATGGACGGCTGGGACCGGATACTCCGACGAAGTATCGGAACTGCACACGATATTAACTTCGGAATTAACTTCGGAAGCATCGCTTCACGACAAAGGGGTCGCATGTCGGCGTTTGGCAGTGATTGGAACAGACGATTCCATACCCATTCTCGAAAAACTTCTCTCAGACGTTGAGCTATCGCATCTCGCCCGCGTTGCGTTGGAAGCGATTCCCTCTAAACGTGTTGATGCCGTGTTTCGAAGGCAGCTTGAATCCGCACATGGCAACCTACTTGTCGGGATCATCGATTCGATCGGAAACCGCCGCGACGCAGAAGCGGTTCCGGTTTTACTCAGAATGGTACCATCATCAACGCCAGAGGTTCAGGCTGCGATTCTCTATGCATTGAGCGACATCGCCACGATGGAGTCATCCGAAGCACTGCGAAACATGCTTAAGGCACCGGCAGGACTGAGTACCTCTCTGTTGGCGGATTGCGTGATGCGTTGCGCAGATCGATTGGCGAACGATGGAAACACGGACAACGCGATCGCGATGTATCAATTGGTTCGGAGCACGTCGGCCAATAAGAATCTCCTCGACGCAGCGACACTAGCCATGATCCGACTTTCCAAGGAAGCGGGCTTGCCACTGCTTGCAGATTTGCTTCGCAGTTCGTCCGATTCTCAATTCGCATCTGGACTGCAAGCGGCGCGTCTGTTGCCCGCCGATCATGACCGAGCGATCTGCGGAGGCCGTATCAAGTTCACCGCATAAGATGCGCGCTGCTTGATCGGCGGGCAACAAACGCGCCGCTTGCAGTCCAGATGCGAAT
>CAIYZV010000473.1 GCA_903930765.1 uncultured Pirellula sp. | reverse complement strand
GTTCTCATCGCATCTCCGTGCATCCGACGGGCAGCTATTTCATGGATTCGTGGAGCGACATGACCCATCCAGCCCAGCTCTGGTTGCGCAATCGGCAAGGGGAAGGGATTCGCTATGTCGGTGGCTACCGTAGCGACCGCTTTGATTTTGTTCGGAGCAATGATGTAGAGCTGTTCGAAATTGCAGCGAGGGACGGACAAAAAATGCCGGCGATGCTCTATCGTCCAATGGGTCTCCGCGATGGCCAGCGCGCCCCGGTGTTGATCCATATTTACGGCGGGCCCGCGGCTCCCACCGTAGAAAACTCTTGGACACATCGCAGTGACTTGTGGCACCGCTACCTCGCTCAAAACGGGATAGCGGTTCTCTTGTGCGACAATCGTTCCGCGCTGGGTAAAGGGAACGCGGATACTTGGCGCATCTATCGCGATCTCGGCGCGTTGGAATTGAGGGATTTGGAGGATGCCGCTACCTGGTTGGGGGATCAACCGTGGGCCGATCCTGAACGCATTGGAGTGTGGGGATGGAGTTACGGTGGATATTTCACCGCTTATGCCTTGACCCACTCCAAGCTGTTTCGGGCCGGCATCTCCGGGGCGCCGGTGACCGACTGGCGCAACTACGATTCGGTGTATACCGAACGCTACATGGGAACGCCTCAATTGAATCCGGAGGGATATAAAACCAGTTCGGTCGTTGAGGCTGCGGGGAACCTGGACGGTAAACTGCTTTTGATTCATGGTGAAATCGACGACAACGTCCACATGGCAAACACCATGCAGTTCGTGCACGCTTTGCAAAAAGCGGGCAAGCAATTCGAGTTGATGCTCTACCCGAACAATCGTCACGGCATCACCGACGCACAGCAGTCGTACCATCAATACCGATTGATGACCGATTTCCTCGATCGGAACTTGGTAGGGCCGAAATAGGCTTGTGGATGTTGAATGTATCAAGACCCAGCAGCCGTACGAATCCGTTCGCAAATGATGCAGCAGATCCATATCGGGTTCCGTTGGGATACTCGATGGATGAGATCCCTTGTTGTCCCTGTTTGGCTGTGGGCTGCTTCCTGCACGATCGGATTTTCTCAAACCGAGAGTGAATTTCGCAACGGGCTCGAGACGATCCGAAAGGCATCGGGGTTGCCTGGACTGATCGCCGGGCACTTTTCGATCGACGGAACGATGGAACTCGAAGCGGTAGGAGTGCGACGAATCGATTCGGAAGATCCGCTGAAGAGCGACGACCCGATGCATTTGGGATCCTGCACCAAAAGCATGACGGCGACCCTTTTGGCGTTGCTCGTCGATGAAGGCAAGCTTCGATGGGATGAGACACTTCGAGAAATATTCGCCGATGATCCGATCGTTACGGCATCGGAATGGGGGAATACGACGGTGGCGGAACTGATCCATCACACCAGCGGTGCCGTTCCCAACCCACCATGGACTCGATTCGCGGATCCCGAGATCGATGTCGTTGAATTGCGTCGCAACCTTCTGCATTGGCTATCGAAGAAGCGAAGGGATTCAAAGCTTGTTGGGCAGTTTGAATACTCCAACCTCGGCTACGCGATCGCAGGTCATGTGATCGAAAAGATTCGAGGGGTCGCGTGGGAAGCCGAGATGCAGAAAAGACTGTTCGAGCCATTGGGAATGACGCGGGTCGGTTTTGGAGCTCCTTCGAAATCCTTAGGCGAGGACGTGCCGTGGGGGCACCAAAACGTATTCGGGATCAAGCGACCGACGGAGGAAGACAACGT
>CAIYZV010000472.1 GCA_903930765.1 uncultured Pirellula sp. | reverse complement strand
GTTGGATGTGTTGCAAACTGAGTCCGAGGTCCTCCAACGATAATTGCAGTTGATCCAAAATAGAGGATGTTGCATCGGATTGAGTCGCGGTTGCGACTGCATTGATCTTCCCCTCGATCTCCAAGGTTCTTTGGAGTTGCGCTTTGTTGACGAACGCATTGAGAACAGGTCGTTGATCGCTTCGCAAGGAGAATCGTCCGAGGCTTTCGTCGGGAATCACAGCAACGACTTCCCAGCGCGATAGCGCAACGGTCTCATTGTCTCGCTTTCCCAGCGCGCTATCGGCGGGAACGACCGCTTGACGCGAGACCTTGAGCGTAACACGATCTCCAACTCCAGCTCCCAGTTTCGAGGCAAGCGATTGATTGAGGACGACCTGTTCTTTGCTGGGGAGCGGATTAGGAGCGATGCGGCTCATGTCCCAAAAAGGCTCGTCGACTCCGAGCAAGGTCATTTCGGTGGCGCGATTGGTCTGGATTTCCTCTCCGGATCGGATTTGGTATTCGGCGACGACCGAGTCCACCAGTAGAAAACCGTGGAGTGGGTTGTTGGTGCCCATGGTCTGCGCGGTAGCCAACGATTCGTCGCGAAACCATCGAGGGGCTAATGCGATCCGATCGATATTCCCGATCCGGTCCATAGCGATGTATCGCAGCGACCCGCGCATGCTATCGCCAACGAGCAACGCGCCGACAATAACTGCGGTCGAAACCGCAACTCCCGCCGCCACAGGGAGCAGCAGTTTGTAGAAATGGAGAACCGTACGAACGACCAAAGAGAGCATGGTTGATTTCACTCTGCCGGAACAAAGTATTTGGCGGTTTCTCCCGCGCTGACGTTGATCCATTGGAAGGATCGCCAGAATGGAGTCACCGCGTCGCCTTGAGGAGATGAGGATTTGAGCGGTCCGCTTCGGTGGGCACTATGGTCCCAGGATTCGGTGACTTGGTTCGGCATCGCGCGCGTGCTGATCACGATCAGGTGATCCACGAATCGATGTTCGCGCTCGAGCAGTCGCAGCGTGGGGGGCAATTGCGATTGTGTTCCGCCTCGGGCGTGGGCGAGTCGTTCGAGAAGGAAATAGCTTTGGGCCCGGCCGGCGACGCGGGCGGCAACTGTGGGTTGCGTATCGGCGATAGCAACGGAAATGGAGCCAATGTTGCCACTGGTCATCTGATGCGCCAATGTCGCCACGAATTCGACCGCCGTGTCTTCGACCTTGATGTAGTTCTTTCTCGCTTCCTTTTCGAATTCGCTCGGGATCATCAAATCGAGAAGGACAATGAGCTCGCGGCTTTCAGGTTGTTGGAACTGCTTGACAACCAATTCATCTCGTCGAGCGGAGGATCGCCAGTGGATCCAGCGCTTGCTGTCCCCAGGCCTGTAGCTGCGCAATCCAAAAAACTCCCCCTCGTCCGAGAGGGCGCGAACGCGTCGGTGTTTGGCACCGACCTGCCGTACATTGAACAACTCTTTCCACGAGGGTTGCAACCTACCGATGGCAGGTTGAACAACAAAGCTCTCCAATTCTTTTTGATTAGTCACGCCCCGCATCAATCCTAGGGGAAAACGCGTGGTCAACTCGATTCCTAACCATTGGTAGCGACCTCTCCGGTCGGCCACGCATCGGTACCGCTGACTGCGCGACGATTTCGGAGTAACCGAGGCGAACAACAAACTGATCGATTGCGAGGCGCGATGAATGGTCGATCCGATCGGCGCGTAGACCATGCGGTCCTGGAGTAGAACCATCCACGCCCCCAACCAAGACTTCGGGTTTCTTAGGATCAGTTCAATTTCGAACGGACGCCGCGCATGGATCGATCGTGGCAATTGTCTATCGACTGAAAGATCGGCCAACGTTTTCGCGCAGACGCGCCACTGGATCAACAGCATCGCTAAGAGTGTTCCGGCCAATATCACCAGCAGGTTGACGTTCTTCAGTACAGCGACCAACAGGATCAAGGCGATCATGAAGAGGAAATTGAGTCCCTCGCGCGTGATACGGGTGCTTACAGTTTTACCCGCTTTGTGAAATTGATTGAGCCACCGAAGCGGGGAAAGCAATCCCTGGCGAGCCGCAGTCAATGCGGAGATCAATTTGGCTCGCCAAGGGCTCATCATTGGGAATAGGCCTGCAGGATTTTCTTCGGAAATTGCTTGTCGCCAGACTCGTATGACACCATCACACAGGCACCGAAACCGATTCCAAGCAGCGTTGGATCATCGATTCGGCTGCAGCGCGATCGCTACCCGCCGCGAAGCCGCGAGGCATAACGCGGTGGGCCAATACGCAAATAGCTAGTTCCTTGATGTCGTCGGGGATCACATAGTTGCGCCCGGCTATCAAGGCACTCGATTGAGCTGCCCGATAAAACGCCAATGCACCCCGAGTGCTAGCACCCACTTGCAGATCATTGCTGGCCCGCGTTCGATCGACGATGTCTTGGAGATAATCGACCAGCGAATCATCAAAGCGAACTTCTCGCACCAACGATTGTGCTTGTTTGATATCCCCTAACGATACCACAGGAGAAAGTTGATCCACCGGCTCGCCCGCTCGATGGGATCGCAAGACGTTGCGCTCCGCTTCACGCGCCGGATAGCCGACGTCGATCCGCATGATGAAACGGTCCAGCTGGCTTTCGGGCAAGACGTAGGTACCTTCGAACTCAAACGGGTTCTGGGTCGCAATGACCAAAAACGGGTCTGGCATCGGGTAAGTCGTCCCGTCAATACTCGCTTGCCGTTCGCTCATGGCTTCCAAAAGCGCACTCTGCGTTCGCGGCGGAGCACGGTTGATTTCATCCCCGAGCACCACATTCGCGAAAATAGGGCCCGGACTAAATTTGAAGTCTCCGTTGTGGTAGATACTACTCCCGACGATATCGCTCGGGAGCAGGTCCGGCGTGAACTGGATTCGAGTGAATCGACCGTCGATGCTTTTGGCCAACGCCTTGGCAACAAGTGTCTTGCCGACTCCAGGGACGTCCTCGAGAAGGATATGCTCCCCAGCGAGCAATGCGACCAGCGTTTTTCGGACTACTTCCTTCTTGCCGAGTACTACCGATTCAATGTTCTGCTGCAAGCGTTGTAACGTTGCCTGGAGGTTGGAGTTCATGCCGATACCAGTCTATTGCTACACGTTGCTGTTTCGTACAACGTGACTCGATAAGGAAAAGCGGTAAGCGTCGACGTGCCCCGAAAACGCCAGCACATTTTATCCCGGAAAGGGAAGGGAAATACAAGTCATCCCGACCCGACGCCTCGACGTAACCCTCAAAGTCGTCACCATCGATCCAACCGTTCTTACTCCGCGCAACCCTCGGAAACCAAACCGCGGTTACCGTCGCGCAGGCAACGTTATGACCTATCCTCCCATGGACCAGCTGTCCGGCCGACCTGCCGACCAGCTGACCTGCCGACCTGCTGATCTGCTGATCTGCCGACTGGCCGACCTGCGATCGGCGGTCATGCGTCATGGCAAAATCGATCGGTCTTATACAGGGAAGCCTCCATTTCCAGGAATTGGCTCACCCCGAACATCATCGGGACCCTAGTTCGGTTCCCTGATTTTGAATCGTTTTTCACCTCCAAAAGCTGCAACCTGATGAACTCCTCGACACCTTTCTCCCCCGCGACATCGCCGGCGATCTCCCCAGCAACCTCGTCGTCGATACCCGTTTTTTTGCCTCCCGCTCCAAAACCGAACCCATCGGCTCGTAACTCGGAAGAAAACGGTACGGACCTGTCTATCGAAACGCGATCCATCCTCCTCGGTCGCGCGCTGGCG
Source organism: uncultured Pirellula sp. (assembly GCA_903930765.1). Lineage (GTDB taxonomy): Bacteria > Planctomycetota > Planctomycetia > Pirellulales > Pirellulaceae > JBKCUI01. Next base: position 665 of record CAIYZV010000472.1, on the reverse strand, counting down.
CAGCGAAGCGACCCCCACCATCCCATCGTAGCGCTTTGGCTCGAGAACGGTCGCCAATCGGCGGAATCGGACCGCGCGGCATCCGCCGCTCTCGTCGAGCATCTTCGGGCAATCGTCGCTAGCGAGCAATCCAACTCGGCAGTTTCCGATCTAGACATCAAGCGATGGTGCGACGTGACTGCCGCCACCATGCAATGGATCGCGGATCGAACAACGTATTGGCCCTCCCCACTTCGCGAAGCCGCGTTGCTCAAACCTCTCATCCCGTGTTACCTGGCGACCTCGCAATCCTCCAGGTTGCAAACCGCTGATTGCAAAACGGCATGTGGACACACAACCACATTGTTGTCGGAACTGATGACGATTGTCGAAATCGAAAAATCTCTAAGCCACTGTGGCTTTAACGAATGGTTCACCGATCGCAAACGAATCGCCCAAGATCCGATCGACAGCCTGCGTCAGTCGTTCCAAATCCAACTTTCGGATGTTACGGTCGCGATGTGCACTCGGATCACACAACGCGCCGATCGAAAAATATCGGCCTTGCTCCGAAGCATCCATGCAGTGGGCACGATCCAAGAGTTCATGCATCGCGGTTGGTGGTCTATCGCCTTGCAGTGGTGCAGCGGTCAAATAGCTATGACTCCACCACCCGAACTCAAAAT
>CAIYZV010000471.1 GCA_903930765.1 uncultured Pirellula sp. | reverse complement strand
CTTTTCATCGAGCATGTAGGCCAGCAATCGTTTGAGTCGTTCGGTCGATGGAATTGCGAGAAGACGCATGCCGGAATCGCTTCCTTCTGGGCATTTGCGTTCCAAGTAGGTCATGTAGGCGGATAGCTGAGGTTTGTACTTAAGAAACCAGTTCATCCGCCGCACGAAGCTCGGCAGTTTGTTGAGTTTTGATTCGTGAAGGATAACGCTGGTGCAAAGCGGGATTAGGCCGACGAGCGAACGTACTTTGAGAGCGGTGCTTTGTCCATCGCGATAGAGGTGGTCGTAATAGAACCCGTCGTTTTCTTCCCAGAGTCCGGTTCCGTGTAGCGAGTTCATTGCTTCTGAGATCTCGACATAGTGCTCAAAGAACTTGCTCGCCATATCGGAGTAGGCTTGACTCTCATCCGCCAGTTCGAGCGCCATTTGAAGCATGCAACCGCAATAAAATGCCATCCACGCCGTCGCGTCAGCTTGATCCAAACTACCGCCGCCTGGCATCGGTTTGCTTCGGTCGAAAACCCCTATGTTATCTAGTCCCAAGAACCCTCCGCTGAAAACGTGTTGCCCGCGGGTGTCTTTGCGGTTCACCCACCAGGTGAAGTTCAACAAGAGTTTCTGAAATGTCCGAGCGAGAAAGTCTCGATCGCCACACTGCTTGTAGATGTGCCAGCACGCCCACGCGTGGACAGGTGGGTTGACGTCGCTCAATGCCCATTCGTATGCGGGGATTTGGCCATTGGGGTGCATGTACCATTCACGCAGGAACAGAATCAACTGATTCTTGGCGAACTCGATGTCGACGCGGGCCATCGGGATCATGTGGAATGCGAGGTCCCAAGCCGCGTACCACGGATACTCCCACTTATCGGGCATCGAAATGACATCGCGATTGAAAAGGTTTTGCCAGTCGCTGTTTCGCCCTTGGAGCCTCGAGTTTGGAAGTGGCAATCCGTTGGGATCCCCGGACATCCATGCGTCCACGACGTAATAATAGAATTGCTTGGTCCAAAGAAGCCCTGCATAGGCTTGTCTCGAAACAGCGCGCTCGTCCTCAGAGAGATTGGTTGGGATGATCGCCCCATAGAACTGGTCTGCATCGTCGATCCTTTGATGGATGATCGCATCAAAGTCATTTCCGATGGTTGCTAGCGGGCGGTAGTTCTTTGTGTCGTTGGCACCTTGGAGTATAGGGACTTGTTCCGCCGCAGGATCTCCTGTCAATCGGCATCGCAAGACAACAGGCTTGTCAGGGTGAACGATCACGGTGTAATGGGCGGCGCACTTGGTTCCAAAATTGCGCGGGTTGATCTTGGCCGATTCCCCCCGAACCACGTAATCATGAAAGGCGTCTTTGAAGTAGTTGCCTGTCGACATCGCGCCGGGATGGCGTTCTGAGTTGGTCTCATTCTCCGTAAAGATCCACGTTGGTGATTCTCCGTCGATATCTCCTTCGACGCGAAATTCGAAATGTCCTAGCGTTTCATGGTCGCATAAAACGATGCCGTTAGGTTCCTGCGGTGGTTTGAAGAGCCGCATTCGAGGCTTCGCATTGCAACCGTCGTGGGTGCATCCCCAGATCCACGTGTTATGGAACCAAAGTTGCGGTAGGATGTGAAGCACCGCCGGGCGATCTCCGCGGTTGTGGACGGTAAGCCGTATCAGGAGATCGTTCGGAGTCGACTTGGCGTATTCGATTTGGCAATCGAAGTAATCGTTGCTTGCGAACGCATCGGTGTCATCGAGCTCGAACTCGGGTTCAAAACGCGAGCGGCCTCGGTTGGTTTCACTCAGCGAGTCGTACGGGAACCTCGCCTGAGGGTACTTGTACAGCGCTTTAGCATACGAATGAGTTGGCGTCGCATCGAGGTAGTAGTAACATTCCTTGACGTCTTCACCGTGGTTGCCTTCGGGGCCGGCGAGTCCGTAAAGTCGCTCCTTCAGGATGGGGTCGCGGGTATTCCAAAACGCGAATGAAAAACATAATCGTCCTTGTCGGTCGCAAACACCGAGCAGTCCGTCTTCGCCCCAGCGGTAGGCGCGGGAGCGTGCGTGGTCGTGAGGGAGGAAAAACCAAGCTTCTTGGCTGTCCGAGTAATCCTCGCGAACCGTGCCCCACTGACGCTCCGAGAGGTACGTTCCCCAACGCTGCCAGTTTTGAGTTCTAGCCCTCGATTGCTTGAGTCTCTCCCCTTCCCGCGTGAGTGGTCCGGAACTCACTTGAGGATCGGTTGGATTGCTGGACATCGTGAATTGCCTGTCAAATTCGGTCTCAATCAGTTTCCGCGTCGAACGATCCGAAGGAATCGTATCGATACGGTACCTCTACGTATCGACTGAGGAATCTCGAGAGGTTAGACCCTGAATCAATGAACTTCACTACCAGTTTACTCGATTTGGAATCCTGTCTACTCGGCAAGTTCGATACGTCTGCGATTTGCTTCGGATTCGAGGTAATACTCGCGCTGGGATAGGTCCTTGGCCGCTTCCTCATCGATCATCAACGTGACGTCATCGTGAAATTGTAGTACGGAGGCGGGGACCATGGCGGTGACTGGGCCCTCGGCCGTATCACGAATCGCTTTGGCTTTCCCGGCCCCGGTTGCTAACAGCAAGATGGATCGTGCGTTCATGATGGTGCCGATTCCCATGGTGATGGCCATCGTGGGGACTGCGTCGAACGAATTAAAGTATCGGGCGTTGTCCATCCGCGTCTTCTTGGTCAATGTTTTCACGCGCGTTCTCGAGGCGAGCGAAGAACCCATTTCGTTGAATCCGATATGACCATCGGAACCGATACCAAGGATTTGGTAATCGATTCCACCGGCTTGTTCGATTTTCCACTCGTAGTCCGCGGCGCTCTCCTCGAGATTGCCGACGTCGGTTTTTGGAATGAACGAGCGGCCAGGTGGAATATCGATGTGGCGGAAGAGATTCTCATGCATGTAAGCGTGGTAGCTTCGCGGGTCCTCTGGTGGAAGTCCGACATATTCGTCCAGATTGAAGGACATCGTGTTCGCGAAGGATATCTGGCCCGCTTGATACGCTCGGATCCACTCGCGGTAGAGTCCCAAGGGTGTTCCGCCGGTGGCTAGTCCTACCACTACTGGTTTTTCTAATGGTATTTTGACGCTGTCGAGGCCGGCTGTGCCAGCGAGGTCAGCCGTGCCAACGAGGTCTGCTAAGCCAATACGACGAATCGATTCTTCCGCGGCAGATTTGGCGACAGCATCTGCGTTTTTCAAAATGACAACGCGCACAATTCCCTCGTCGAAATTTCTTTCATGATCAAAATATCAAACGGGCTCCATGGATCCCAAAAAGTATCCTTGGGAGTCCCTGTCCTACCATCGATAGACCCGATCCTTTTTGGAACACGAATCCGATGTTTTGGCAAGCCTATTTGTGATGTTGACGCGGTCTATGGTGGCTTTCAACAGGAATTCGAGTTACCTTGTGTACGTTCGTTACCGGCGGAACAGTCGCTGTCCGCGTACCCTTGCACACTAGTTTCCATCGATTTTCGCCAAGGTGGTTTGCATGTCGATTCGATTTCGATCCTCTCCTCGCTTGTTCGTTTCATCCGTTTTCACCAACCGTGTACTTGCAGCAAATGCCGCGTTGTCGTTGGCTATCCCATTTTCGCTGGGAGTTTCGATGGGTGTCGTTTCTTATGCGCAGGACAAAGTTCCTCCGAAGATTTACACCCAAGGTATTGAAGTTGCGTCCGCTCAAGATGCAGCCGCGGGGGATAGCAAGTCCTCGCTGCGGAGCAAGGCGTTGCAGGAGGGGCCTAGGGCGAGTTGGGTGTGGGGAGACAATCCGAATGCTCGGTATGTCATCAGCAAGAAATTCAAAAACGAAGGCGCTGTTGCTGCTTGGATCGCCGCTTCCTGCGACAACGAGATGGTGGTTTCTCTCAACGGAAAATCTCTCGGCCGTAGCGACTCGTGGGAGGAGGGGCTCTCGCTCGACGTTTCCAAAGGGTTGGTCGCTGGCGAGAACGAGGTGAGCTTTGAGGTCTGGAATCATGGCGGCGTAGCCGCTCTCGTGGCCAAACTCGCCATGGTAGATTCCAAAGGAGCGGTCAAAACCTTAGAAACGGATGCATCCTGGTCGGTGTCACCCAAGGATAAGCCTGCGGAAGGGAAGCCTGTCAAGATTATCGCTAAGTACGGGGATTCACCGTGGGGTGATGTTCTCAATAAAGAGGGCGGCGAAAAGAGCAATTTCGCGGTGGTGCCTGGCTTTGCGGTCGAGCGTCTATTCCGCGTTCCCAAAGAAGAACTCGGTTCCTGGGTCTGTTTGACGGCGGATCCCAAGGGTCGATTGATCGCGAGCGACCAAGGTGACAAAGGATTGTATCGCATCACCCCACCGACTCCGGGATCCAACGAGGAAACGCGCGTCGAGCGGCTCGATGTGAATATTTCATCAGCCCAAGGACTCTTGTTTGCATTCGATAGTCTCTACGTTTCCGTGAACGGTGGGATTGGAAGTGGTTTGTACCGATTGCGGGACACCAACGGCGATGATCAGTTCGATGAAGTGAAAAAGCTCAAGGAGTTTCGAGGTGGTGGTGAGCATGGTCCTCACGCACTGCGGTTGGCACCCGACGGCAAGTCGATTTACGTCTGCTGCGGTAACCACACGTTACCGCCAGCCGATCGAAAAACCTCCACGCCACCTCAGACCATGGGTGGACCTCGCGCTGAACAGTTGCGATCGACGCTGCCCGAAGGGATGACCAGCCGGATTGCTCCGGTTTGGGACGAAGATCTACTGCTGCCACGGCAATGGGATGCCAATGGGCACGCCGCCGGAATCTTGGCACCGGGAGGTTGGATCGCAAAAACCGATCCCGATGGAAAAGATTGGGAAATGGTCACCATCGGATACCGAAATCAGTACGACTTCGATTTCGATCCGAATGGAGAAATGTTTGTTTACGATGCCGACATGGAGTGGGATATGGGGACTCCGTGGTACCGCCCCACGCGCGTGGTTCATGCGACCAGCGGTAGCGAGTTTGGATGGCGCAGTGGTACAGGAAAGTGGCCGACCTATTACTTGGACAGCCTGCCCCAATTGGTCGATATCGGTCCAGGGTCGCCGGTGGGAGTGGAGTTTGGGACCGGGACCAAGTTTCCTGCGAAGTACCAAAAGGCACTCTATATTTGCGATTGGACCTTCGGCACGATGTACGCGATCCATATGGAGCCAGCAGGGGCTAGTTTCAAAGCGACCAAAGAGGAATTCCTGTCCAGGACACCTTTGCCTCTGACGGATGTGACGGTCGGCAAGGACGGTCATCTCTACTTCACCGTTGGTGGTCGTGGCACACAATCGGAGCTTTACCGAGTGATCTATAAAGGTGCAGAATCGACGGCGCGGGTGGCTCCGAGCAAGTTAACGGCAGAGGCGGAACTACGTCGCAGCATCGAGCAATTCCATCAGGCTGACTCCAAGGAAGCAGCCCAAAAAGTGGACATGCTCATCAGCCAGCTGAAGAGTTCGGATAGACACATTCGTTACGCGGCTCGGGTGGCTCTCGAGCGACTACCGACCTCTGCGTGGGTCTCTAAAGTTCTCGATAGCTCGGATGCAGAGACGTTGATTACCGGAGGGGCGGCGATCGCTCGCGTCGGTGACTCTTCGTTGCGAGATCCGCTCCTAGAGAGACTCGGCAGTATCAACTTTGCAACGCTATCCGCCGAGCAGAGATTAGAAATCGCACGGACAGTCCAATTGGTGCTGATCAGGCTCGGGGCTATCGACGATACGATCCGTCGCGGTCTTTTGGAGAGGATCGAGCCGCTGTTCCCATCGCAGGATGCATCGCTCAATCGCGAACTGGTGATTTTGCTGACGTTCCTCGATTCGCAATCGATCGCAGGCAAGGTGTTGCCAATGCTCGCGAAGGAGCGTGTGATGAACGAAGCGGATTTCACGGAGATCCTTCAGCGCAATCGCGGCTACGGGGCTTCGATTGCTGCGATGCTCGCCAACCAACCAGACTTGCAGCAATTCCATTATGCGTTTTCCATGAGAAATCTGAAGTCGGGTTGGACCGTCGATCAACGCAAGGAGTTTTTTGCATGGTTCCAAAAAGCCCAAGGCTGGCAGGGTGGTAACAGTTACCAGAAGTTCTTGATCAATGCAGCGAACGATGCGTATGCGCTGTGCAATGACCAAGAACGCTTCGTCCTCGAAGCGCTCGGAGTGCGCAAGCCTGCAGAGATTCCGAAGACGCTGCCGCAACCTAAGGGGCCTGGCAAGGCGTACACAACCGAGGAGCTTGCGTCGTTGGCAGCCGATAAGCTCAAGGGGCGAAATTTTGACAACGGCAAGAAGATGTACGCGGCGGCTCGTTGTGTTGTTTGCCATCGATTCGGCGGTGAAGGTGGGGCGACTGGTCCCGATTTGACGCAAGTTGCAGGTCGCTTTTCCCCAGCGGATCTAATCGATTCCATCGTTCGGCCAAGCCAAGTGATTTCGGATCAATACAAGACGATGGTCATTAAAACATCGGACGATACGGTCCACACAGGTCGGATCGTCAACGATGTGGCTGGCAAGGTTACCTTGGTGGTCGATCCTGAGGATGCGACCAAGACCGTGACCTTGGATCGATCCGATATCGAAGAAGAGAAGGTGTCCAAAGTTTCGCTCATGCCCGCAGAACTCTTAGACAAACTCAACCAGGACGAGGTCTTGGATCTCCTCGCGTTTGTATTGTCCCGCGGTAACGCAAATACTCCCATGTTTAAGTAGATCAGGATCCATGTCGCCGGACTCGAGTTGTCGACTTGTGAACTCATGCGAGGATCGTCGCATGATCGCAAGGTACGGTGGTTGGCGAATGGTACGGTGGTTGGCGAATGGTACGGTGGTTGGCGAATGGTACGG
>CAIYZV010000470.1 GCA_903930765.1 uncultured Pirellula sp. | reverse complement strand
CGCCCGTTGCTTGGCATCATCGCACTCGATCACACGATCTCGAAGAAAAAGAGTCTTCGTCGATGCCACGGGTGGTTTCGATTCATCGACGTAGACATCGGTATCGATTCGAAACTCGATCCCTTTGGACTCGGGTTTCGTTTGAGATTCAGCATTCAAAGCCATGCATGCGACTGACATTGAGCAAACCACCATTTTTAAAATTCGTCGCAACATTTGTGACACTCCACCGTGGATCGATACGATCCTAGAACTAGTTTCTCGACAAACTGCTCGCAGCGGCATCTAGCCCTACATCCGTGGTTGGATCGTAACTGTAGAAGTTTCTGGCAACACGATTTGCCAAGACCGATAAATACATACCTCGGAACGTAGCATCGTTGGTTTCCGTAACGTGTACCCCACCCGTCATCGGATAGGCAAACTGTGGGAACTCTTTAGCGAATACGACTTGGTCTCCATCAGCGACCTTGTACACAGATAGTGAGCAGTCGCACACTCCTCGGTAGAGTGTTGGTCCCTCCTTGAGCTTCAGATCCCGTATACCTACCTCGATCACGTAATCGGCCTTTAAACGGGTACCAATACGCGTGACATCGTTGAATCCGACGTCGCTGACCACGCGATCGACTTCTTCAGGGTTCACCACGTCAATCTTCTTGCCATGCTTGGAAAGCAAGGTTGCGATTTGCCGAGACATAACGACACTGGATGCATCGATCGTGCTTGATGCATCGGACGTCACGATTACCGCAACCCGCTTCTCTTGTACTTCTTTGAATTCCGCGGGAGCCAAATCTCCCTTGATTACCCACAACAAATTAGAGATCAGAGTGATGCAACCGGTCGAACTGATGGTGCCAACAACCAGCACCGCGATCAATAGCCGTTGCGGGATCGAGCCCAATGTTCGCCCCCACGGTCGAACCGAAGATCGAAGTGGCACTGCTGAATTTGTCATCGGAAATCCTTTCCTTGGACCAATGTTTTCACCACTCAGCAAACCGATCTATCTGCCCAGCGGCAACCCCATGCTCCGATACGATCCATGGTTCTCGGGCAAGGGAAATCGAAATGTTTGCCAACAAATCGAGGTTGCTTATAGCGAACCCAAGGCATGGTGGCTAGACGAAGTTCTCACGAATTTATTTCTCCCCGTAATCCAACTCCACTACCATCCAAGGAGGAGACGTAGGCCCCACTCGATCAAGGCAATGGTCATGGCGGCTAGAAATCCGCACAACGCGAACGTGGACGCCCAACCGTCTCGAGTACGTCGGCCTGCGACGATGACCCACGCCAAGATGGGGACACACGCGACGCACAGCCAGCACAACAACGAACCGGCAGCATTGGTTTGGAATGCTTCGACGAAATTACCATCCATGGTGTGCGCCCACGAGGTGGTCATCCCGCAACCTGGACACCTAACACCCGAAAATGCCAGCATCGTGCAAGCGGGTAGGCCTAGCTGCTGATGGGTCCCCATTCCCGACGGGTCCGGGGACAACCATCGCGCAACGGCGAGCATCATCACCAGAATGGATGCGATGGCCAGTAACCCTAGTCTTTCGGTGGTGTTTAGCTTGCCATCCGCTGCTGACGGTTTTCCTGAACAGTCGCTTGCATCGAGTGCAGACTGGTGGGAGGAGGCAAGATAGGTAATGCGTGAGTGATCCAATGCCATTGGCTTTACATTCATCTCCTCGCTGAACGTGTCGCTGATCGTGTCGCTGATCGTGTCGATCTGCTTTCAGTAGTTCTGTTTTCAATATTGCCGTTTCGTCGCACGGCAGATCTCGCTATCGTTCCAGCATCCAATGCGATCACAAAGGGCAAACGCGATCCGAGGGGGACAGCGTCGTAGTTGGCTCGTGGGTACAGAACAATTCTGTTTGCCAACGGAGTGCACCATGCCTTACGGAATGTATTTATCGGCTGCCGGAGCTCACGTCCAAAACCACCGGCTCGAAGTCATCAGCCACAACTTGGCCAACGTCAACACCCCCGCTTTCAAGCCTAGTCTATCCGTCCTTCAAGCTCGACACAACAAAGCGATCGAAGACGGGGAATCCACTCCGGGCAGCGGTCGCTTGGACGACATTGGTGGCGGAGTGAAAATCCAGCCGGAGCAGACCCTTTTTGGGACTGGACCTATTGAATCTACCGGTGGCAAAACCGATTTCGCCATCAACGATAAAGATAGTTTTTTTGTCGTGAAAAGGGGGGATGAACAATTCCTGACGCGGGCGGGAGGCTTTGTGTTCAACGCCTCTGGCCAATTGACGACTCCTAATGGCGACTTAGTTTTAGGGACCGACAATAATCCTATTCAGATCGATCCGACGCAAAACTTTCAGGTCCACAGCGATGGTACGATCCAACAGAATGGCGCTCGCATCAGTTTGATGCTCGCCCGGCCACAGAGCCTCGGTGATCTCGCGCGTGCCGGAGCCAATTTGTTCCAACCCCTCGGTCCGGTAAATCCAGTGCCACCGAATGAACGAAGCATGGTGGGAGGGCATTTGGAAAAGTCTGGCGTGAACCCGACAACTGCCATGATGGAGCTGATCGAAGCATCGCGGGCCTACGAATCCAACCTGCGATTGATCCAACATCAAGACCAAGCATACGGAAACCTAATCGGTCGCGTGCTGCGAGAGTAACCAACTCATTAGACCCGTCTCCAACCATTCCGTCATCGAAGCAAATCAAACATCAACGTAAAAGGTACATGACATGAGCGTACAGTCTCTCTACACCGCCGCGAGCGGAATGGAAGCGATGCAGACCAAGTTGGACGTCATCTCCAACAACTTGGCCAACATCAATACTACGGCATTCAAGCGTGATCGAGCAAACTTCGAAGATCTCCTGTATCGCAACAAAGTATATCCCGGGATCCTCGACGCCCAGCAGAACCCGACTCCAACGGGGGTGTCTGTGGGAATGGGAACACGGGTTCAAAGTACTCAGAAAGACTTGCGTCAAGGAACCCTCGAGCAGACCGGACGCGATCTTGATATCGCGATCGAAGGCGCTGGCTTTTTGCAAGTGATCGATCCGTCGACCCAAAACATTCTCTACACGCGAAGTGGAAACCTCGACATCAACGCCAACGGGCAATTGGTTGTCGGTTCTGCCCAGACAGGACGCGTCGTTGAACCGGCGGTCACGATTCCTCAAGACGCAACCGCCGTTGTGATTAATCCCAATGGCCAAGTCCTCGTTCGCCAAGTCGGCCAAACGCAGTTGGTTCCCCTCACCAATTTGCAAATGGTCAGTTTCATCAACCCGGATGGCTTAATGAAACTCGGTGAGAACATGTACCAAGTCACCGATGCCAGCGGTCAGCCCATCCAAGGCAACCCGGGCCAGAACGGACTCGGGGTGATCCGCCAAGGCTCCTTAGAAAAATCGAATGTGGAACCTGTCAAAGAACTGATCGATTTGATCACGACGCAGCGAGGATTCGAGTTGAACTCCCAAGCCATCCAAGCGGGCGATCAGATACTTCAGCAAATCGCCAATCTCCGGCGAGGATAATCCATGATCCCCCAAGTGCAGTCTAGTAGTCGGCGAAATTTCAATAGAGGCAGTACCCTCTGGTGCTGCGTATTGGCATTGGTGTCGGTGTGCGCGATCTCGAGTTCTGCGATAAGCGATGAGCCGGGCCCACCGTCGCTCCGGTTGTCTTTGCGAGAGGAAGTCAAAATCCAGACCAACCTGATCCGCTTGAGCGATCTCTGCGAGTTGACTGGATCCGACGCAATGGTGCAATCGCTCGGTGATCTTCCGATCGCACCGTCGCCTCGGCAAGGAGTCCAGCAGAGATGGACGCGAGGGGATTTGGAAAAAGCGATCAGCCTGAGAGGCATCAGCGCAAAAGCGATCCGATGGAGCGGCGCGGATGCTGTCCAGGTTCAGCGTGTACCCCGGCTCGAAAACGCACCCCTTCGCGCGGAACCCGCAGTCCAAACAGCCTCCGCTCAAACCCCTGTTGTGAATATGGATTTACGGGCGTCCCAATCAGGACCAACAAACCCGTTGGGCCCAACCGCGGAGTCCTCGCCAGCAGTTCCAAACGAGCAACGCGCGAAATTCACGCCAGCCTTCACAACGACGGTTTCAACCAGTCAAGCCGAACGCATGGTGGTCGCCGCGATCGAAAGTTACTTGCAATTGAAGACGGGTGGGAATGGAAAGTGGGGAATCACTCCCCATGTGCCGACGGAAATCGCCCCCCTTCTTTTGCAACGTCGCCAAATCCTCGGCGTGTCCGGAGGCGAAGCTCCATGGGATGGTGATCAGCAATTCACCCTCTTGGTTCGTACGCAGCAAGGGGAAACCACCGTGGATATCAACGCGACCGTCCGATTGCCTGATATGGTAGTTGCAGCCAAAGGGCCACTCGCCAAAGGGCGCGTCGTTCAGGAATCCGATCTCATTTGGCAAGCCCTTCCCCCCACCTCGAATATCTCCAGCGACGAGTGCTTTTCCGATTTTGAAAGCCTCTTGGGCAAGCAACTGCGTCGGTCGGTTAGTACCAAACAGCCTATCCGGCGCAGCGAAGTCAGCGAACCGAGTGTCGTCCAAGCAGGTGAAACAGTAACGATTGCGGTGATCGCTGGTTCGGTACTGGTTGAAAGTCCTGGTCGCGCTGTCGAATCGGGGGCTATCGACGATGTCATCCAAGTCGAAGTATTACCGCAACGAAAACGCGTTACTGCGAGAGTTACGGCCGAGCGACGTGTTGAAGTCATCAGTAATGGCGCGCCGATGGTGACTTCGGATTCGAAGAATCAGCGGCAATCCACGATTCCATGATCCTTTCCTCGACAACATAGATCCTAACGTTATGTTCCCGAATATCCGTCATCAGCAACGTGTTCCATCGGTCTTTTCTAATCACTCCAACAACCTTCGAAACACTATGAATCGATCGAGCTGGATAATTTTGATTTGCTTGCTACTGACGCAGCATTCGGTCTTTGGGCAAAGCGGCAGTTTGTTCCAAAATCCGACCGCGCAGCCGATGTCGGATTACAACAGTGCCTATCGGCCTGCGTACCCGGCCCAAGTTCCGCCTTATGCGGCGTTCCAAGGTGCCATGCCTAGTCCTGATGGCGGTGCGCCTTACTATGGCCCCAGCGGAGGTTATTATTCCAACGGAGCATGGGTGGATAACCCCACCAATATCCCTTCCTTGCAATCGTCGTTTACCTACCAACCACCGATGCCAGCGCGGGTGCTCAAGGTTAACGATTTGGTTTCGATCCGCGTCGAAGAGTTGGGGCAGATGATCGCCCAAGGCAACACGACATCTCGAAAGACGGTGACGCTCGATGCGGTCCTTCAGGATTGGATCCGTCTGGTCGGGCTCGATACAATTAAGCCAGCCCCACAGTCGGATGGCGAGCCCCGTGCCCGTTTCAATGAAAACGAAGTTTATCGCGGTGACTCCACGATGCGAACGAGTGAACAATTGACCTTCAATATCGCTGCAAAGATCATGGATATCCAACCCAACGGGAATATAGTGCTAGAAGCGAGAAAGACGATCTCGGCCACAGACAATACGTTCGCGGCATCGCTCAGCGGAATCTGCCGCGCTCAAGACATCGGTCCCGATAACGTGGTCTTGAGCCGAAATATTTATGATTTGAATATCAAGAAAGAGGACCAAGGGCACGTGCGCGATGGATATTCGCGGGGTTGGCTCACCAAATGGTATGCTCGTCTGAAACCATTCTAAGCCCAGCGAGCGCCTCGGCCACCAGCCTCGTTGCCCAAACCCTTCTGGCGAAGCGATTTATCGAAAGCTGGCCGCTCTGGATTGCCGTCGATACCGATGCGACAACCACCATGCACTTTGCAAGAGAATACCACGGCTATGCCATGCCCGAGCTTGTGCAATTCGCTCATCAAGCCCGCGAGCGATACGATTTTTTTTCTCTGCGACACAGATATACCGTACGAGGATACATGGGATCGATCCGGCCAAGTCCACCGGATTCGGATGCAGCGACGAATTGAATCCGACTTAATCGCTCGAAAAATACCCTTTACGTTTCTGCGAGGTTCGCTGGAACAACGCATTCAATCTGTCATGTCGCTCGCAAAGATTTGTGGTCGTGTATAATCACGGGCTCCGGCGGTTTTAGCCCCTTCACGGGGTGACGCTTTGCTCGATGAATTACCAATGAATCCTTTATCACGTTTGTAAGCCAACCATCATGATACGACGCATTGCTCGACATCCCTTGTTTTTTCGATACCTCATTCCAACTGTTATCGCATTTGCAGCTCCGTGGATCCACGCTTCGGTGGTACGAGGAGAGGATTGGCCGCAATGGATGGGACCAAATCGCGATAACCAGTGGAAAGCCGCCCAAGTACTGACCAAATTTCCTGAGGGAGGGCTCCAGGCAGCCTGGAGTGTTCCGGTCTCAGGTGGCTATTCAGGCCCAGCCGTCGTCGGCAATCGTGTCTATGTGACTGACTTGGTGACAAAGTCCGATGCCAAGGTCGATAATTTCAATCGAAACGCATTCGAAGGCAAGGAACGCGTTCTATGCCTTGATAACGAGAATGGCAAAGTGGTTTGGTCGCATGAGTATGCTGTCAAGTACGCGATCTCGTATCCAGCAGGACCGCGTTGCACTCCTCTCGTCGATGGAGATCGGCTTTATACCTTGGGCGCCGAAGGGGATCTGTTCTGCTTTGAAGCAGCTACGGGAAAGATTATCTGGTCCAAGCAGCTCAAGGAGGTCTACAAAACGAACTCTGCCCTTTGGGGGTACGCGGCCCATCCACTGATCGATGGAGATAACTTGATCACCCTCGCCGGTGGCGATGGGTCCCAAACGGTTTGCCTGAATAAGAAAACGGGAGCCGAGGTATGGCGGTTCGGGACGGCTCCCGAACAAGGGTACTCGCCTCCGACGATTATCGAAGCGGCTGGTGTTCGCCAATTGATTCTCATCAATCCTGCCGCCGTAAACTCAGTGGACCCGGCGACCGGAAAGCTCTACTGGTCGATCGAGTACATGGCGGACAACGGTTCGATCATCATGTCACCGGTCCTCTCAGGCAACTATCTTTTCGTCGGTGGCTATTCCAATCGGAATCTGTTGATCGAGTTAGATGCCAAGTCGCCGAAGGCCAAGGAAGTTTGGAGGAATCAAGCCAAGAAGGGGATGTCCCCAGTCAACGTCCAACCGATGGTGATCGGAGATGTTGTTTACGGATGCGATCAAAGCGGCGAAATGATGGCCTTCCAAATCGCAACGGGGGATCGGCTATGGGAAACCAGCAAACCGATCAGTGCCCGCCCCCAAGGGAGTGGTACTGCGTTCGTCGTTCGCAACCAAGACATCTTCTATTTGTTCAATGAATCGGGCGAATTGGTGACGGCCAAGATGACTCCTCAAGGCTATGAAGAGATTGGTCGGACAAAGATCATCGAGCCATCCAATTTCGCGTTTGGTCGCGAGGTTGTCTGGTGCGCACCAGCGTTTGCCAACGGATGCATCTATGTTCGCAATGACGAAAAACTGATCAAAGTTCCATTGACGAAATAAGTGATCTGGAAAACGTTCCCTTCCTCTGCTCTGCATTGAATCCTCGCATCCTGCATTTTAAGGAAACCTCTACGATGAATCCTCAAGAACCAAGTGATCGTATCTCCCGCCGTTCGTTCGGATTGGGGGCGCTGGGTTCCGGCGTCGTTGCAAGCGGGATCGCTACATCCAGCAACGCCGATCTCGCAGCTGCCGCAACATCCTCTTCGGCTCCAACCCAGGGACGGTTGAATCAGTCGCTCTGCAAATGGTGCTATGACAAGAATCTCTCGCTCGACGAGCTTTGCCAAGCGGCCAAGTCGATGGGGATGGTCGGGATCGATCTTCTTACGAAGAAGGATTTCGCAACGCTCAAGAGCCATGACCTGGTTTGCACCATGGTTTCATCGCATAAACTTTCCGATGGGTTGTGCGATCCGAAGTATTGGGAT
The DNA here is from genome assembly GCA_903930765.1 of uncultured Pirellula sp. GTDB lineage: Bacteria > Planctomycetota > Planctomycetia > Pirellulales > Pirellulaceae > JBKCUI01. The sequence continues at coordinate 17,243 of CAIYZV010000470.1, read as the reverse complement.
GAAGCTCTCAAAATCCTGAATGAGACCATCGAGGATACGTCGGCAGCTGGGTTCAGAAATGTCATTTGCTTCTCCGGAAATGCTCGTGGGATCGATCGTAAAATCGGTTTAAAGAACTGCGCGGAAGCACTTCGCAAGATCGTGCCGGTGGCCGAGAAGAAGAAGGTTATTCTCAATATGGAGCTGCTGAACAGCCGAGTCGACCATGCCGACTACATGTGCGACAACTCCGCGTGGGGCATCGAACTCTGCAAAGAAGTCGCCAGCGATAATTTTAAATTGCTCTACGACATCTACCATATGCAGATCATGGAAGGGGACATCATTCGATCGATACAAAAGAATCACCAATACTTTGGGCATTATCACACCGGCGGTAATCCTGGTCGCCATGAGATCGACGAATCCCAGGAAATCTATTACCCGCCAATCGCTAAGGCCATCGCTGATTCAGGCTTTGATGGGTACATCGCGCACGAGTTTATCCCAGTTCGGGATGCTGTCACGAGCCTCCGCGAAGCGGTCAAAACCTGCACGGTTTAATTCATAAGGTATTCCGCGCAGGTTCTCGGGCAGTGAATAGGCACGCGTGAAACTGATCGTGGATTTTCCCGTTCCTGGTTGGTTTATCCGATCAGGTCATGAACCACGTGGCCGTGAACGTTGGTCAATCGGCGATGGATTCCATTGTGGTAGTAGACCAATTGCTCGTGATCGATTCCGAACAGATGGAGGATCGTCGCGTGGAGATCATGCCATGTGACAGGGTTGTTGGCTACTTTCCACCCGATGTCGTCGGACTCTCCATAGGCGAAACCGGGTCGCAATCCGGCGCCTGCCATCCAGGTTGAAAACGCGTAGCGATTATGGTCTCGTCCTGGTCCAGCCATGTCTGCGGCTGATTGGGCGAACGGTGTTCTGCCAAACTCGGTTGTAAACAGCACCAACGTGTCATCTAGCATCCCTCGCGCCTTTAGGTCCGCCAGAAGTGCCGCCACAGGTTGGTCGATGCGTTTGGCTTCGAGCGAGTGGTTTTCAAAAACATTTTCGTGGGCGTCCCAGCTGGTTCTCGGGGACCCAGCGATGGGACCACCGGAATACAATTGAACGAACCGTACACCCTTTTCGAGGAGTCGCCTACCCAGCAAGCAGCGTCGGCCCATATCCGCTGTTTCGGGTTGATCGATTCCGTAGAGGTCTTTGGTCGCTTGTGTCTCGTCAGCAAATGCACTCACCAGTGGGACAGAACTCTGCATCTTGGCAGCGAGTTCGTAGCTTTGAATCCGCGCCGAGAGGATGTCTTCGTGGCCGTGACGCTCCATATTGCGACGGTTCAGCCAATCGATCGTCTGACGGGTGGCGACATCCTCCGCTTGAGAAACACTGGATATGGGATTCAAGTCTCGAACGGGGTGAGCGCCCGCGTGGAACACGACGCCTTGATTCTGCCCCGGCAAGAAACCGTTGGTCCAGTTGGAGGCACCTCCGTTCGGGCCACCTCGACCGTCGGGGAGGACCACGTAGGCTGGCAAATCATCCGCGATCGATCCGAGTCCGTAAGAGAGCCAACTCCCCATGGACGGAAACCCGTTGAACTCAAATCCGCTGTTCTCGAAAAACAGTGCTGGAGTATGGTTCGCTGATTCAGTAACCATCGAACGAACCACCGTCAATAAATCGGCTTGTTCGGCGATATTCGGAAAGAGTTCGGAAAGGACTAACCCGGATGAGCCACGAGGCCGGAAAGCCCAATCGCTTTTGCGAAGCAGTCCCATCTGTCCAAAGAAAATGTCGGGCTTCTCGGTCGTGTTCAGCGTTTTTCCGTGCAGGCGATCCAACTCGGGTTTGTAGTCCATCGAATCGAGATGGCTCAAGCCACCGACGAGGCAGATCTGGATCGCACGCTTCGCTCGGGCGGGCCCGTTATTCGCGGGAGAGCCGTCGGCAGCGCGCAGAACGCCATCGCGGGCGAGCATCGCCAAGGCTGCCGTGGCACCTACGCCACGGTTGGCCCATTGAAGCCAATCTCGCCGGTGCATCGAGGTATTCCAGGGATTCATGCCATCCTCGCAGGGGTCAAATAGAGAGCGGACATAGTTTTGTTGTGCGCTGTGAAGCCCGGAAGATCGAAACTTTGATTTGGTTTCATCGATTACTCCAAGACCAAAAATTCATTCGTATTCCAAAGGGCTCTAGCCAACGCCGTGGCTCCATACTTGGAGACCAACTCTCGAGAATAGGTCTCCTCGTCCGGATCGGGATCGCGGAGAAGGATCGATTGGAATAGCGGCCCGACCAATTCTTGATCTGTTTTTTTCGGAATGCTGGTTGATGGGCGAAGCTGTCCAACGAGTGCTTCGGACATCTGAAAGATGAATGGATTGTTGAGCAAGCTGAGAGCTTGAAGCGGTGTGGTGGTATTAGCTCGCTTGGGTGCTGTTGTCGATGGATCCGGGCAATCGAGGACGTCGAGTAACGGGCTTCGCTCGCATCGCGGATTGAATCGGTACACCGTTCTGCGAAAACATTCTTCCGTCTCGAGGGCTTTGGGCGAGTAGTAAGTAGTCCCGTTGTTATCTCGGAAGTCGACATCGACATAGCTTGGACCGCCGAGTTGAGCATTCAGTACTCCTGCCATCTTGAGCATCGAATCTCGGGCCGATTCACCATCCAGTCGACGGATAGGGTATCTCCACAACCAACGGTTGCTCGAATCCGTGTTCATGTTTACTGCATTGGGTTCCGAGGAGCGACGGTAGGTGCTGGATTGCACAATCCATCGATGCAGGTCCTTGAGTTTCATTCCCCCATCGAGGAATCGAGTCGCGAGATGGTCGAGCAATTCCGGATGGGATGGGCGTCCGCCATTGAATCCGAAATCGTTCGGAGTATCCACGATTCCCGAACCAAAGTGGTAATGCCAAACGCGATTGACTAAGACCCTGGCGAGCAGAGCTCGATTGGCATTGGTGATCCACGCGGCAAGTGATGCCCTTCGCTCAGCGTCGCTTGCATCGCTTCCTAATCCGAAGTCGTTTGGATTATTTCCGACGCTCGAAATGCCCCCCGACCGAACTTCGTGGGCTTCGTTATAAACATCCCCGCGTACCAAAAGCTTCGTGGGTCCTGGGTTCGCATTAGAGATTACCGTGTAGATTTTCTTTCGGACCTGAGAACGTACTGTTTTTAGCTCCAATTCAATTTCTGCGAGTGCATTCCGCAATTCTTGACGTTCTTCGCGATCCGATTCCGTCATCGTTTCCCATGCAACCTTCAAGTCCCAGCCGCGTGACTGCGAAGCGCCCAATTGTGCGATGGTGTCTTCGCTCAGCGCGGAATCAAAGCACGCTGCACTGTGGACGACACCCTTGAAAAAGCGATTTCCTCCAGGGGGTCCATGGCGTAACCCAAACAAGAACTGAGAATTGCTCCCCTGGAAGGTCTGTGTCGAAGTCCGATAAGGGTTGCCGTACGGAACGCCATTTCGGAACGCTTGGACCGTCCCGTCCGCTTGGTAACGAATTGCGATATGCACGCGCTGGTCCGCCGGTGAATCTTCTTGGGGAGCTTGGAACGATTGTGAACGTGCGAATCCGTTGCTACCCGCCATCCACTGCTTGGCATCTCTCTCCCCGTAGACGATGGCATCGAAAATGGAGCCATCGAGCGTCTGCAGGCTGATGATACCGCCCCCCGATTGTTCGAGTGGGTCAACGGTAACCCAAGCGCTGAGCGTCTTGGACGAAATATCGACCCCGATGGGTTCTGTCGCAAGGTACGACTGGCCATCGAGGAGCAGGCCGCGTGGTGTTTGCAAGCCATTACCGTGGAGTTCCGCTTTAAGACCACGCACCGAATCGGCCAACGTATCGGCATCGGGTTCGAGGTTCGTATTTTCAAAGTTCCATGCCGCGATGGGTAGTGGCATGCTGGTAGCTGGCTGCGAATTGGTATTCGCTCGTTCCCCCGGTTGCCGATCGAGTCTTTGTCGGTCTGGATCGGAGTCGAGACGAGCGAGCGCCCGTTGGTCGAGTGCTGAGGCACGCTCGAGCCATTCCCGGCGTTGCTTTTCCAAAGCCTGTTCGCGGGCCTGTTGGGAAGCTTGAAGGACCTCGCGTTCGCCATGCGCCACACCCGTTAGGGATGCGGCAAGACGATAATACGACTCCGAAGAGATTGGATCGAATTTATGTTCGTGGCAACGAGCGCATTGGGCTGTTAGGCCGAGAAATGTTTGCGAGAGCGTCCCGATCTTCTCCTCGAGTTCATCTTGTTTGGCGATTCGGATCATCCGATCGCTGGAACCGACAACTGTGTTATGAACTCCTGAAACCAAAAAAGAGACAGCGGCGAATCCCGTGTCATTTGGGTCGATCTGATCCCCAGCGATTTGCATTCGAACAAAGTGGTCGTAAGCAATGTCTTGGTTCAAAGCATCGATGACCCAATCGCGATAATGCCAACTTGACTGGCGCGGATAATTGCGTTCAAAGCCATCGCTCTCTCCGAAACGGACCACATCCAACCAATGCCGCGCCCATCGCTCGCCATAAGCGGGTGAATCGAGCAACCGTTCCACGATTGCCTTGTAGGCGTCGTCGGATGGATCCTTCTCAAACTCGGTGACTTCATCGTAGCTGGGGGGAAGTCCTGTCAAATCGAGATAGACACGTCGGATGAGCGAACGGGGTGCGGCGGGTGGATTCGCGATCAGTTGATGCTCCGAAAGGCCTTTGATCACATAGAGGTCGATAGGGTCCCGAACATTTTTATCGTTGAGTGTGTCGTTGAGCTTTGGAATAGGATTAGGATCTAGCAATGGTCGCAACGCCCACCAGTCGTATCCGGCTCGGTAGGGTGACGTGAACTTGAATCGATCGATAGGTGTTTCAGGGAGTACGGCACCCGACTGGATCCAATCCCTGAGAGCCTTTTTTTCGTCGTCGGTCAGTTTACCTTTAGGAGGCATGTCACCGGATTCGATGACGTTCAGGAGCAAGCTGGACTCCCAGGATTGGCGATCGAAAACGAAGCCGGAGTCGGAGCCTTTCGCCAACCCATCGCGAGAGCTCAAGTCCAATCCGCCTCGGGGATCGTTACCGCTGTGGCACTCTAGGCATCGACCTGCCAGGAGGCCGTGTATGGTTGCTTCATCCGCGACTGAGCTGCTGGTATGCGTGGCGATCAGCGAGATAGCGATGGCCAGAAGTGTGGGAAGTATGCGGGCTCGAAACACGTCGATTGTCTTCTGTTTCGTAGGAGGGGGAGGGAGGGCTGGTCCTTTGGATTATAGCTCATCGGCCCCCAAGCCGTGGGTTGTGTTTTCACAGCAGAAAGTTTTTATCCAATAGCGTGGATAATCGTCCCGGTGACAGACTTTCGAATGTGCTGCAGCGCCTACAATAGATATTCCCCTATTCGGCCACGAATCGCATATCACTCTATCCCGGTCTTTTCGTCGGTTCAACAGAATTATGGTCAACCCCAAAACCGAGCCACACCCAGCGGCTCCAAGTCCGTTTGATGATGATGAATCATCTCACTCAGATGGTGACGCTCGCAATTCCCTAGGTTGGTTTGCCAAATGGATTCGGCCCAGCGGAACGGTCGCGGCTGTTTCCCTAGGGGTCGCAATCATTGGGTCGGTTGTTTCGAACAATGCTGCGGGCGATCGGAATATTGAAGATCTCGCGTATAGTGTGAATCGGTTTGCCGGCATAGTCATGTTGTTGGCCTGCTTCGGATTGTTGCTCGGCTTTCGCGGCGATCAAATTGTTGAATTGTTTTCGAGAGCGAGGGCTTCAAGGGCTTCGACCCATCCAAATTCTGGTGACCAATCGCCTACCCTTTCGCTCTTGTTTTTGCGATCGATCGTTTTTTCCATCGCGTTGGCGATCGCAGTTGCTTTGTTGGTGTTCGTAAGCGGCGTTGAAGTGGCTATGATTGCGATGATATCTTTCTATTCGCTCTATTTTCCTGTGCTCGTCACCGCTGCAGCCATGCGCACGGGAACCGCGCGGGCATACTCGATCGGAATGGTGGCCAACTTCCTGTTTCTTTTGGTGGGATACTTTGGCATTTTCGGCCTTGTTTTGTTCCAAGCCATGTTTTGGGGGCCAGGCGGTGGTTTCGGTCAAATGAGCTACTACATGGCCTTTTGGCGGAAGGTAATGCCGGTGATTGTTGTTTGCGGAACGCAGGCGTTGATGATTCTTTCCGGATTAATTTGTGCTTGGTACGCGAATGCCCTTACTCCAAACAACGCAATTCAGGTTGGATCGCCGTTATTAACGACACTACCCCCACCCCCCGCATCTGTCGATCGAACAGAGGCACTAGCCTAGGAGTTTTCGGTTGATCAGGGCCCCTGCTCATGAGAAAATAGGACGTCGGGAAAGATAGGGATTCTTTGCGTTTTGGGGTAACCGAAACAGGAATCCTGATATCTCAACCTTCCAAAACATGATGGATTGCTTAAGTATGCGAATGTTGAGTTTGAAAAACCGTTGGAGGCTCGGCCTTGTTGTTGTTGCAACAACTCTGGTTGCCGGTGAGATTTCGTATGCTCAGAAGACGGTTCGCAAGCCGGAACGGGTTCCGCCGCCGAAATTCCAACCCAACGACTTTACCGGAGTCTTCTTTCCCGATGCAGTGGCTCAATTGCAGGGCAAGGCTCCATCGGCGGGTGGTGCGGTAGCGAGCGATTCCCCGTCGGATCCGTCGGTTGAGAGTACCGAAATGGAGCCGGCAGCCAAGGGGAATGACGTTTGGAAGCAATTGATTGCGGGCCAAACGATTGAGGACTTGATCAAAGAAGCCAAAGCCCGCGTGGACGGCGTTATCACCACTCCTGCAAAATTTGCTGGTGGTGGCTATTCTGAAGCTCGACGCGAGTTCACGTTGTTGGCATCCATGATGGCAATCATTGCTCAGTATCCCGAGGAGATCCGCTGGAAGAGTTCCGCGCCGTATGCTCGCACCGTGTTCGCGCGGATGGCAGCCAATTGCAAAGTCGGTACACAGCAAGTCTTTAACGAAGCCAAACTGCGGCAACAAGATCTGCAGGATCTATTAAAAGGTTCCAAGCTGACAGGTACCGCCGAGGAAACCTCGTGGGCGGATACCGCCGATCGAGGTCCTGCCATGCAGCTTCTCGAGTGGTCTCTCCGTGAAAATCTCGCTCCCAACACCAACAGCGAAGATAGCTTCAACAACAACATGGAAGAGGTCGTCAAGTACGCTGAATTGATTGCAGCCTACGGACAGATCCTGCAGTTGGAGGGGATGACTGATGCCGACGACGAAACCTATGTGCAGTACGCGACAGCCATGGGTGCTGCCGCGAAGGATGTTTTGAAGGCCGTAAAGAGCAAGGATGCAGAATTGGCGAGAACCGCAGTTGGCCGGATCGACCAATCGTGCAACAAGTGCCACGAAAGCTACCGTTAGTTCGCTCCTGGATGTAGGCTCGATATGGGTATTCGATTTAACTGCCATCTCTGCAATCATCCATTGCACGTGAAGGACTTTCAAGCGAACAAACGAGGGAAGTGTCCGAGCTGCCAAGGCTCGTTCCGTGTCCCATTCAAAAGCGCTGAGTATTCGATTCCACTCGATCCCAGATTAGCTTCTTCAAGTGGAGTATTGATGCCCGTTCCTAAGAGCAAGTCCACGCGGACTGCGCAAGGAACCACGGACTCCCTGTCGGCAAAGGCCCCAGTGCAAACAGAGGCAAAGGCCCCCGTGCAAACAGATTCGGAGCCGACCGGTAAAAAGGATGGCCATGGGACTTCTCAAGCGACAACCGCTCAAGCTGCCGCTCAAGCTGCCGCTCAAGCTACCAATCGGGTGCTGACTGCATCGACATCAACAAAATCGGCTGATGCAGCAGCGATTCCGCAGACGTCGGATATTCCAGCGAGTCTACTTCCGCACATCGATGCACGCTGGTTTGTGCGTCCGCCGAGCGGTGGACAATATGGACCTGCGACGACGCCCATGTTGGTCGATTGGATTGCGGAACGCCGTATCACCGCGGACTCATTCCTTTGGCGCGAAGGGATGGAGAGTTGGCTATCGGCGGTCGAGGTCATCCCGGAACGATTTGGCCCGGTCCCAATAGTACCAGTTGCGGCAGCGCCCGGAAAAATCGCCCCAACGAGCGAGGTAGCGAACGAGTTACTGCGCGAGGCATTGCCTGGAAGTATGGCATCGAGCAAGGCCGCGGTGACCACTAAGAAAAAACGACAACAGCGGCAGCAATGGATCGTTTTGGGGCTGTTGGTTATCATTGCTCTCTCTTTAGCCGCAGCGCTCATCTATATCCTCTGGCGTTCCTAAGTTACATGCCATCATCCAATAAAAAGAGACCCATCGTTTCCTTGGTCTCTCCCGAAGATTCCCTGGTACGAGCCTTTGTCGGTGGAACATCCGTATTGCCCGACCGATTGCTCGAGAACTCTTATGTCGAGTTTTCTCAAGGACGAATCCAGAAAGTCTCCGCGATTCCCAAGCGTATCCGTAGAGATATCGAGGTGATCGACGCGACGGGAAGCTATGTCACCCCTGGCATGATCGATATCCACGTCCATGGCGGTGCGGGAGCGGATTTTATGGATGGTACTGTCGATGCTGTGGCAAAAGCCTGTGAGGCACACCTACTGCACGGTGTCACCACCATCTTTCCAACCACGACCACGGGAAGTGAAGCATCGATCCACGCCATGATCAACGCGGTTTCGAGCGTCCGTGGGGATTCCTTGCCCGGTAGCCAGGACGTTCCATGGTTACCTCATATCGAAGGGATCCACCTCTATGGTCCCTACTTCACACCGGAGAAATCGGGCTGCCATAAGAAGGATGGTTGCCGCACACCCGTTCGCTCGGAGTTTGAATCCTACTTCAAAACCGGGCTGGTGAAAATTGCGACATGCGCTGCGGAGCTGCCTGGATGCATCGATTTTTATCGCTACGCGAAGAAACGTGGTTGCCTGGTGACTTGCGGTCATTCCAATGCGTCGTGGTCGGAAATGGCAGCGGCGCACAAAGCCGGCATGTCCCACGTCGACCACTTTTGGTGCGCGATGTCCTCGGTTGCGTCGGTGCGAAGTCGTCTCGGGCCTCCGATGCAAGGTAGCATGTTGGAGTTCGTGCTCGGACATCCCACCATGAGCACCGAGGTCATCGCCGATGGCCAGCATCTGGCCCCGGAGCTGCTCGAGTTTGCATGGCGTATGAAGGGTCCCAAGATGCTGTGCCTGGTAAGCGACACGAGCCGTGCGATGGATATGCCGGTTGGCAAGTACACGTTTGGGAATCAGGATGAGAACGTCTGGATCTACAACGATGGGATGGTCGGACGTAGTGAGGAGGGAGGACTGGCGAGCTCTGTCGTTGGGCTCGATCACTGCGTGCGGCACACGGCTTCGGCAACAGAGATCCCGTTGGTCGATGTCATCCGGATGGCGACCCTAACCCCTGCGGAACGGACCGGAATCGATGATCAAACCGGGAGTATCCAAGTCGGCAAGCGAGCCGATTTATTGCTCCTTTCCAAGACGCTTCGCGTGCAGCGGGTCGTCCGTTCCCTAGCTGCGCCTGAAGGACGTTAATGCTCCATCATTTTGGGCATGCGATCAACGGCTCAAATGCCAGTTGGGATCGCTGTATCTCCGTTCCATCCACAGGTCAACGTGAGTCGATACTTCACTGTGCAACGGGTGTGAGCGCCACGGTTCAGTAGCACCCCAGACACTGGAGAGGCTCTGCGTTAGCGATTGATAAAAGCGCGTGCGGTCTGGAATGCAATCCGCAAGGCTTACGACGAACTCGTCGTGCGGTCGACGTTCGCGATATTCGGGTTGCTTGGGTGGTGTTGCCAAATAGCGACTGATTGCGTCCAACGGAAAATCGATGAGAAGGGTCCCGTGGTACATCAGCCATCGGCGTTTTACCCGCAGCGAGTTCCCAGAGATTTTGCGATTATTGACCGTTAAATCGCAAACACCTTGGATTCCAAGTGGGAGTTGCACACCCTCGATGGCGAGGGCACGCTGGAGTCCATCGCGGGTTTTCTCCATGACGGTTTGGTGGGCGATGTCTAACGCTCTGCATTCGGGGCGATGGTCGAGCGACAGCAGGACGCTGTACATGAAACAACCAGGTCCAGCGACGATGGAGGCACCACCGCTCATCCGGCGCAAGACAGGGACTCCGTCCTTGCGACACGACTCCAATTGCACCTCCTGGTCGACACGAGACGATCGACCGACAACCACGCAGACCTTGGGCATCTCCCAAACCCGGAGCAATTCCAAATTGCGTGTAGGATTGGATTGAGAAGATGGCTCCTCGGTTGGGGTATCCGCCAATTCCAGAATGGCTTCATCCCATGCGAGGTTTTCTTCGGGGCTGGGGAGGGATTCCTCGGCGAGAAACATCACGCGACTTCGATGATGGCCTTGAGGACCCCGTTTTCTGGACGCGTGAAACTGTCAAAGTCCTTCACGGCATCTTCGAAACGGGTACGGTGGGTGATCCAAGGATCGGTTTTGATGACCCCTGACTCGATCAACTCGATGATGGCAGGAAAGTCGGCTGGTAAAGCGTTTCGGGACGCGAGCAAACTGACTTCGGGGCGATGCAACGCAGGATGTTTGAATACGATTTCGTCTTGGGTGATACCCACGTACACCAACGTTCCTGTGGGCGCAACGAACTGGAACGCACTCGACATCGAATAGCGGTTTCCGGTCGCATCGATCACGATGCTGTAGAGATCGCCCTCGGTAAGTTTCCTCGCGGCATCTATCCCTGAGTCTTCCATGTTGACTTGGATCAGATTGCGAATGCCGTAGTTCTGCTCGACGAAGACCAGTCGAGCGACGTTCATATCCATGACCGTGATGTCGGCTCCGGTCAATCGAACAAATTCCAGGGTTGCGATTCCGATTGGCCCTGCGCCGATAATGAGCACGCGATCTTTTTCGGACGCCCCGCTGCGATGATTTGCGTGGCATCCGATGGCGAGCGTCTCCACGAGCGCCAGTTGGTCCATGGAGAGTTTTGAGGATGGGTGCAATTTGTCCGCGCGGATCAGGAACCGATCGCACAAACCACCGTCCATCATCACTCCGATGACCTTGAGTTGCGTGCAGCAATTGCCGGCACCTTTGCGACACGCATAGCATTGGCCGCAATTCATGTACGGCTCGACGCTGCATGCATCACCTACTCGAACATTGCTGACCCCTTCACCGACGCTCAGTACTTCGACTCCCAGTTCATGCCCTGGGATCCGTGGGAATGCGAAAAAAGGGAACTTGCCCAAGTAACAACTAATATCGGTACCGCAAACGCCCATACGGTGTGTTTTGACCAACGCCATTCCAAACCCTGGCTTTTCCGGTTCGGGAATCTCAATTCGTTTCAGGGTCTTTGGTTCGGAAATCTGGATAGCGCGCATGGATCAAATGGAGTTTTCAAGAGGTCTGGTTGGGAGACGCGACACCCGATTATAAACCATCGGAACTTATTACCCCAGAAGGGAATTCCAAAGCGAGTAAGGGACGCCTCTATCCTGCAAATCCAGAAATTCGTTCATGAAAGAGTCACCTTATATTCACCGAAGCCGTTTCGAATCTTCATAAGTTTTTGCTGCGGTTCCTCCATACTTAGCACCTCGTGCTGTGCAAGTCCGCCACATCTACAAGTATCCATGGAGCTGCTAAAAGTTATGTCAAGAAATGCAAAGCCTCGATCCCGTTGTGGGGATACGCTGGCCCGTCCTGGGTTTACGCTGGTAGAGCTTTTGGTGGTTATCGCCATTATCGGAATTTTAGTAGGCTTGCTACTTCCAGCAGTTCAAGCGGCACGGGAAGCAGCTCGGCGAATGTCTTGTGGAAACAATCTGAAGCAGATCGGACTGGCGTCGTTGAATCACGAAAGCGCTTTCAAGCGTTTACCACCGAGCCTTTACGTCGATATTGGACTTCCACCGGGAGGATCGGGGCAACCGGGATCCCCATACCCAGCCATTGTGCACTGCTGGAGCATTTATCTGCTCCCGTACATCGAACAAAATGCGCTTTACCAACAGTATGACCAAAAGTTTCCATGGTTCTCGTCTCCGTTGATCGTTCCTGGAACACCCGACAACCAAAAGGTTCTTCAAACACCGATTGCATCGTTCCTGTGCCCGTCGTCCCCTGGAGGGGCTGCCAGAACGGTCAGTGGCACGTTCCGTTTCGGGGCGAGTTTCCCCTATCAAAACTTAGCAGTAACCGACTATGCCACCTGCAGTTCGATCAATCCAGGCAGTATCACCTTCTTTGGTTACCCATCTGGCACAACGCAGAATGACCTATTCAGTGCACTTTCTCCCGATATACGTGGAGCCGGGGCGCAGCCTCTTCTCGGTCAAGCTCCGAGAAAATCGAGTCGACTCGCAGATATCTTGGATGGTACCAGCCGCACGATATTGATGTGTGAAGACGCCGGGCGTCCCGAGTTGTGGGTTCAAGGAAAGCGTAACCCGTCGCGTCAAATCAACGACGGAGGCTGGGGGCACCATGAAAACGACTACGGTTTGGACGGTGCGATCTCTGGTACCACCACATCACCTGGCAATTGCGTTATCAACTGCCATAACGACAACGAAACGTACGCATTTCATGGTAGTGGTGCAATGCACGCGATGACCGATGGAAGTGTTCAATTTACAAGTGCCAACATTTCTCCCCAAGTGTATGCGGCTTTATTGACGGCTCGCGGTACTGGAATGACTGCAGCGGAAAATACCGCAGCCACGGAAGAGTAAGGAACTTCCATGATGAATCAGCATCGATACCGAAACTGCATGTTTCCTTCGGGAATGATGGTTGTCGTACTGGCTGCGACGATCGGATGTGGTCCATCGACACCGAAGACGGCGGTGGTAACAGGCATCGTCAAAACCAAGGATGGTCGTCCGTGTGAGTCCGCCTTCGTAGTCTTTCATCCGCAGGAGAAAGGTCGCCTCAATGCTCCAAAACCATTCGCCACTGCGGATGCGCAGGGAGCCATTGCGCTGACCACTTTCGCGCAGGGGGACGGAGCGGTACCAGGTGACTATGGAGTTACGATTGTTTGGCCTGGCAAGGAAAAGGGGAGTGAATTTTCGCTCTCTGGTGAGGGTGGTTCCGGAGCGGGTGCAGACCAACTTCAGGGTCGTTATGGCGATCCGAAGAATCCGAAGATCAAGGTCTCGATTCCCGATGCGGGAAATCCAAGTCTGGTGCTCGAAGTGGACGGTTGAACTCACGTCGTGTTTCATGAAGTCGCCGTAGCGCCTATTCGCCCCGGTGACTCTTCAGAATGCGATTGAATTGTTGTCATCCGAACATCATTTGGGGTCTTGAGATCGCTTGCCGAGGAACTTGATCAGTTCCTCGGGATGGTCGGTTTGGATGCCATCGGCGCCAAAGTCGAGCATCGGTGACCAGCTACTGCGTTCCCCCTCGTCTACGATCACGATTGCCCCGTGGTCGTGGCACCGCTTCCCAAAATCCAACGAAAAGTGCTTCCATGCAGAAGCGACAACGCGGGGGTTGCGCAGGGTCAATAATTCGGATAGGTAGCGCTCGGGACCGGGGTCCGGCATAGGCCAAACATAATCGCTTAGCAGACGCAGTTCATCGACCTTGTTTGGCGGGATGTACCAGAGCGTATCTTGTTCCATGCCGAACTCTCGGACAATGCTTACGAGTTCATCCAGTTTCGCTGCTTTGACGTCCAGATAAACGCCAATCTTGCCGCGGCATAATTGAAGAATCTCACGGACTGATGGAACTCGTTCGTGACGCCATCTCGAGTCCACACGACTCCCAATATCGATACTGCGCAATTGCTCGAATGTCATGTCGGCAACGCGACCTTTTTCTCCCTGGTTCGAATAACGGTCAATCGTGGCATCGTGAATCGATACCAACTGCGAATCAAGAGTCGTTCGCACATCGATTTCGATGAAGTCGCAACCTAGGTCGATTGCTTTTTGGTATGCCGATAACGTGTTTTCGGGGATGGAGTCATGAACGCCACGATGCGCAACTACATAAACATTTCCATGACTGGGTTTGCGAAGACCTTCGGGAAACGTTTGGCCATCGTGTGCCAGTAATGCCTGAGTCATTAAAAAGACCTTGAGCACATAGACGGTAAGCGCCCAATAGAGACTCGTCATGGCGTTTCTCGTAATGGATTTACATCTGTGCTCTTTCTTTTTTTCCCCTGTTCGTTCCCGTTGGTAGATCATCAAACTAGTACTTCCTGGCGAAATTTAGTTCGTTCCAAAATCCGTTTGCTCGATTTTATGGAACACGAATGGTCGATAGTGATGGCTGTGACAAATTTCATGGAATCTGAACGAGTACTAGCAGTTAGAAGATGGCAATTTCTGTAAACTCAATCGCGATGTGGTGGACTTTAAGCCAGTTGTTCCAAAATACCAGACGCGCCGAAAACGGAATCGTTATGCCTTTGAACTTAAGAAAACTGAGTCCTTTCCTCGGATCAGCAGCCCTTTCAGTTTTGGCACTTACTCAAGTCGGCATTTCTCAGGAATCCGAAAGCACGATTCGAAGAGAAGTTCCGCCGACCCAATCCCAGCGATTCGCGGGACCGACAGAAACAGGGTTTTTGCTCCCCAACGGTTGGCATTTGACGCCCGCGGGTCGACAGGTTGAAACGAACGATTTGCTTTTGAACATCATTCCCTTAAAAGACAATCGACGGGCTATTGTCGCGACGAGTGGATTCAATGAGCACAATCTTGGTATTGTTGATCTGCAGTCTGGCGAGTTTCTCAGTAAAGAGGCAGTGCATCAAAGCTGGTTTGGTTTGGCGCTAAGCGGTGATGAATCTCGCCTTTGGTGGTCAGGTGGTGGTCTCGGCCGAATCCATCGATACACTTTAGAAGGGACCACGCTCACGCAATCCAGTGAGAAAGAGCCTAATGTCCTTGAATTGAGCCGAGCTGAACTCGCAGCGCTGAGGGCCAAACTGGTCAAGGAAAAAGAGTTCAAAAGTGGACTGTGTTGGGACGAGCAAAAACAAAGACTTTACGCTCTTAACATCAATCAAGGCAAATTGCTCGTGCTCTCGGAAAATGACGAATTGATTTCCGAGCTTGAGCTTGGTGGACGCCCCTACGATGTCCAATTATCGCCACATAATCATCTGCTCTACGTAAGCGATTGGTCGGAGCGAAGGCTCACTGTTGTCGACCCTGAGACGATGCGGGTTGCAGCCCGTATTCCGGTCGGTGAACACCCCAATCAGATCGCATTTCACCCGACCGACAATCGCCTTTTTGTCCCTTGTGCGTCGTCCAATGGCGTATGGGTTATCGATACCAAACGCGGAGTTGTGACCGAGACGATCATGACGGGTTTGTTTCCTCGAGCACCAGAAGGTAGCACCCCTGATGCTTTGGTGGTGTCTCCGGATGGACAATCGCTGTACGTAGCTAATGCGGATAACAACTGTGTGGCCGTGATCGATATTTCTGTCGAAAGCCAAAGCCAAGTGAAAGGCTTCATTCCGACCGGATGGTACCCAACTTCGGTGGCCATGACACCGGATGGCAAGCAACTTTTGGTTGGAATCGGCAAAGGGAACCAGTCCAAGCCGAACCCGTTCTACAAACAGGATGCAAACGAAGAGAAACTCACGGAGATCGAAAAAGCCGTGAAAAAGATTCTCCCCTATCCGTATATAGGTACCACGCTCCGTGGCGCACTCTCGATCATCGATCTCCCAAGTGACGAGGAACTGAACCGGTTCACGGCTCAAGTCTATCGCAATTGCCCTTACTCGGACGAACTCCTTTCCGAGGTGAATACTTCGGTTTCATCGATCATTCCTAAGCGCGTTGGAGATCCATGCCCGATCAAGTACGTCATCTACGTCATTAAAGAAAATCGAACCTACGACCAAGTCTTTGGAGACATGGCTGCGGGGCAGGATCCCAAGGGTAATGGTGATCCATCGCTGTGCATGTTCCCTCGCCAAATAACTCCCAACCATCACAAAATCGCCGAGCAATTCGTTTTGCTGGATAACACTTATTGCAATGGCCAGGTCAGTCGCGATGGACACCCTTGGAGTACCATGGCCTACAACACCGATTACATCGCTCGCGATTGGCATTTGACCTACTCACAGCGACTCGGCGTCGATGATGATGACGAAGGAGATCTATCGAACGCTCCGTCGGGATACATCTGGGACGCATGCAAACGATCTGGTGTCAGTTATCGCTCGTACAAGGAGTATGGTGGACGCGTGTCCCAGAACGATGGAACGGTAAAAATGGAAGGACGGGTCCCGGGATTGGTTGGGCACATGTGCCCGAGCTTTGGCGCAGGCAATGGTGGAAAAGGTCGCGAACGAGACAAAGATCTCGTCGATATTATGTTGGCGGAGTACCAAGAATTTGTTTCCAATGGAAACATGCCTCAGTTTATCATCATGAGCCTGGGTGAAGACCATACCGATGGAACAACACCTGGGGCGTTTACTCCTCAGGCCTGTGTAGCGAGCAATGATCTTGCATTGGGCAAGTTGCTAGATGCAGTTAGCCACAGTCCCCTCTGGCCGCAGACTGCTATTTTTGTTATCGAGGATGACGCTCAGAATGGCCCTGATCACGTCGACGCGCATCGGACGGTGTGTTTGGTAGCGAGCCCCTATACCAAGCGAAAGTTTGTGGACAGCACACAGTACAGTACCGTCAGCTTGATTCGGACGATGGAACTGATTCTGGGATTGGAGCCGTTGTCGCAATACGATGCGGCCGCACAACCAATGTTCAACGCGTTTATGGTGGAACCCGATTTGACCCCGTATGTGCACGAGCCCGCGGGAATCAATTTGGAGGAAGTGAATGAGAAAACCGCTTACGGTGCTGATCGCTCGATGGAAATGGATTTTAGCGAGTACGATCAGATTGATGATTTTGAGCTGAACGAAATTCTATGGCGTTCCATCATGGGAGAAGACGCCCCGATACCTCCAGCGGTGCGCCGGGCAATCGCGATCCGGTTTCCGGATCGGTAGAGTTAAGCCCTGCTCTGCGTCAGCACCTTCAACACTTTTGCGTCCGGGAACTCAGCGAGCCGCTGCGCGGCTAGAAAGTAGATTTTAGAGAGTGGAAAGTAGAGACGGGTAAACGTCGCAGCGGCCAAGAATATTCCTGTTTTGGTCGT
>CAIYZV010000469.1 GCA_903930765.1 uncultured Pirellula sp. | reverse complement strand
GCCCCGGCTGCGTTCGCTCACCTCGAAAGTGGCCAACACTTTGGCAAGGTGGTCATCAGCGTTTCCTGATCAGCGTTTCCTCGCCAACAACTCTAACGTGCGAGCCTCCTGGCACGCGACCGTAAATGATCGACAACCAATTGAGGTCGATCATTTCGAGGAAGCATTGGAAGCCCTGAAGCGTTCGATTTGCTTGCGATGATGCGGATCACGCGGCTTCATCGCTCGGCACTTTTCCGAGATCTCGATCGCTCGCGCCGCATTGCCTCGCATAAATTCCACTTCCGCCAGAGTGTCCATGTAAGTGTCCGTCGGCGACGCCTCGACGACTTGGCTAGCCAATCGATGCGCCGTATCGAGTTCGAAGCCACACTTTGCCGCCAACCATGCCGCATTATTTGCGATGAGGGTATCGTTGGGGTACCGCTGGAGGTGCTCCATCATCGGGTCATAGTAGATCCGAAACCATTTCTCCAAAGGATCGGCTCCGAACTTTTTCCGAACCAATTCTGCCACATCGATAATGGTATTGATTTGCTCTGGATTCATCCGCTGAGCGCTTCGGACCAGCCGGTCCGCAGTATCGAGATCCCCCCCCTGGACAGCTTGCCAAAACGCCGGCCCGATGCAACGCTCGATTTGCCAACACCATCGCTGCCAATCGATGCCCCAAAATCCATTCGGCTTCCCAAAATCGGATCCGCTCAAACCGCGGATCTCATGGATAGCCGTCGATCGCATCAAGTCGACGAGCTTATCCGCGCGTTCAGGGTGCTTGTTAAAGAATTGATGGTACAAGTTTCCGAGCAGGAATGTCCCGTAGTTTTCGTAAACATCTCCCATCAAAACCCCCTCCCACGTCGACGGATGGTGCTTTTGTAGTTGCTCGAGAAAGAATTGGATTTCGGGGGGAGGCTCCTGTCGCACCCCTCGTCGTACGGTCTGTGCATAGCGCGTGTACATCTCCCATGCATCGAGGCGTGAGAGTGTGCGTTGTTGGACCGTCAACCAAGCGTCCACTCGACGGCTTGCAGCCAAGTTCCTCGA
Organism: uncultured Pirellula sp.; assembly: GCA_903930765.1. GTDB lineage: Bacteria > Planctomycetota > Planctomycetia > Pirellulales > Pirellulaceae > JBKCUI01. The sequence goes on along the minus strand of CAIYZV010000469.1, from coordinate 2,792 downwards.
GGCCAGCACGTAGCAATTCAAGTCGTCTGGATGCGCGGCAGCTAACGCCTCACTGAGCTTTGCCGCTTGTTCCAGATCGCCGAGCTTTGCAGCGTACTGGGCGACGAGAATATTCGCGGCATGCGAACTGCTGGCGTCTTGTAGCATTTCGAGCGATGTTTCGGTCATGCCCATGGCATCCAGAGCGTCCGCCAGGTCCACAAGCATCGATTCGAACAATTCAGGTTCTACATTCCGTTTTCGGAGGATGCTGCGAAAACAAGCCTGGACATCCGCACGACTCCAACCGGACGGAATCCGCCCCTCGTCAAAATCTTCGATGACCGTTAGCACCTCTCGGTTGGATAATTTGGGATGTGTTTCTCGAAGGGTTTCAAAAGCGGGGTATGCTGCCGATCGAAACAGGGTGAACGTCTTGAAGAACAAGGACTCTATGCTCACCTCCCGTTCTTCACGCCCGATCACCTGTTGGGCGCGAGGCACACCCGGGCCTCGATTTCCGATCTTCGTCTTCTGCTTTTGAATCCCCCACGCATCCACCAGTTTCTCGAGCGCCGCTCGCGGTTGCTCGTCCACTCCGTATATCGCCCAGTCATTGACCAGACCGTCGACCAAGAATAGTTGTTGGTCAAAATCATTGCCGAAAATGAATCCGTCGACCCGTTCCGAGATACGGCGTTCCAAGTCCACAAAACCGAGCCGTTTGAAAAGCGCCTGGAACCTAATCGCCTTCGACAGCGGCTTGCCCTCCTGAAGAACCTTGGTCAACCACGCGTCCAACGAGGATAGCGACTTGTCCGCAAGCCCCTCGAGTTCCAGCAAGTCGTCGATGCGATTGCGGATAAAGTAAAGCCCCATCAGTTCGTCGGGCGCTTTCTCACGCAAGCGTTCGTACAACCAGTCATCATCGCCCGTCACCATCGCCAACAGCGAGGCTTGCATCCCTTCAACATCCAACTTGAAATCCGATTCACTCTGCTTCGCATCGCGATAAATCGGAACGGCTTCATCGTGGCGCCCTAATGATTCCAAGACGATGGCTCGTTCGACCCGATGGAATGCTGGCGACGTCTTTCCCCGAAGTTGCTTGTCCGAGTCGAGGGCCAACCAATCGTCCCATCGTCCGTTGCGAAATAAGATCGACTCAATCTGATTGGAGTTATCGCGTTTCGCCCGCGCGATCGCTTCGTCGATTCTCCCGTCCCGTTCCAAACCCGCGATCTCTGTCTCCATCTCATCGGTTGGTTCATCAAGATGCCATGATGGAGGCATTTGGATCTCGCGCCAGCGAGCATTGATACCGCTTCGAAGAAGACTCTGTCGCCCTTGGCGTGGCAATAACGCATTGAGCATTCGAGGGACCAGATGCTGTTTCCCCTCGCGCCACGAGCTATCGATCAGTTCGTCGAGCGCCTCATGCTGAAGCTGGTATTTAGCCAATCCCGACAGGACGGATTGAGGCATCATCTCCAACAGTTCGACCAACTGCTCGGTGGAAATACGGTTGGTGAACAAGCCTATTGCATCCAAGTCCCCTTTGGACAGCGACTCGACCAACGATTGGTAATCCGCCATCATCGCCAAGCGATCGTCGAGCGAACCAGGAATGCTGCGAATACGTCTCAACCACTTGCAGATAGCCACGCGCTGCGGATCATTCCCGGCGCTTTGTTCATCGAGCCACGATTCGATATCGAGCGATGGATCACTCAGCTTCATGAATGCCGCTTGACGTTCAGAGTAGCGACTCCCTTCAAGCTGTCGCAGCAGCGATTCTGCCACAGTACGGTCGTCCGACGACGCAACCGCAGCCATTCCCCCAACCAGCAGGATCACCAACCAAGCGTGGCAGGAATAACTGATTTTGATGCGGCAAAGCGATACCAGCAAACGAATCATGCGAGCGACTGGACTTTCGTTTGAATTGCTAACAACCGAGCACGGATGGACGGATCCGAAAAACATGATGAGTACGCTTTTTTGCGACCCAGCAATACAGGTGCAATATAACCCAAGTAGTCCATCAACGCTCCTGACACCCACCAAAGCCGGATCCATTTTAGGAAATGCTATCACCCCCGGCGGTCATATTCACGCGTAATCCTTTCGCCCGGAACACAGCTCAGGATCGACCCACAAAAGATTCTTCGCGGCTTCGCGTGAGATCGGTCTGGGGTTGGGATTGGTGCTGGAGGAAAAAGCTTCCTACTCCAGGATCCGCGGGCCGTTACTTGCCGGCTTCAAGCGCCGGATGCAGCCTCAACACCAACTGCAGCGCCTCATCGCATGGCTGAACCGCAGCGAGGCCGTAGTTGCTTGCGGCGATGATTCCCCGCCCTTGCTCGGGAGCGAGGAAAACCACGCAGTACCACGATGTGTTAGAACCGTTGTGCGTCATGATCTTGCCACCCGCCCAGGATCGCTCCGAGCATGTCCACCCTCCAGCATATGTCTGGCCCGCTTCGGGTGTGTGCAAATACGCGATCGACTCGCGACTGATCGGAATCGGTATGGTTGCGGCAGGATCGGCGGCGGTGTCTGCATCGCTCGACTGCGTCCTCTGCCGACGCGCCAATTGCAGATGGAACCTCAGGTACTTGATCCAATCCGGCATGGAGGCATAAACCGTCCCCGCAGGTCCCAGCGCGGGGACGTTGTCTTCCTCCGTCGGTCGCTTGATCCCGAATACGTTTTGGTGCCCCCACGGCACGTCCTCGCCTAAGGATTTCGAAGGAGCTCCAAAACCGACCCGCGTCATTCCCAATGGCTCGAACAGTCTTTTCTGCATCTCG
>CAIYZV010000468.1 GCA_903930765.1 uncultured Pirellula sp. | reverse complement strand
GCGGGGGTGCTAACACTGCCTACGAAAAAACCCCAGATCCTTTGGAAGAACCCGGGGTTTTCGTGGAAAAATCAAGAGTGAGAGCGGAGGGACTCGAACCCTCGACCCAAGGATTAAAAGGTGTCCAAAACTCCAAGCAAACACTACAGAATGACGGCATGCTACAGCAGTTGCGCAGCACCACGTAAAAACGACCAAAACAGGAATATTCTTGGCCGCTGCGACGTTTACCCGTCTCTACTTTCCACTCTCCAAAAATCTACTTTCTAGCCGCGCAGCGGCTCGCCGAGTTCTCGGACACAAAAGTGCTGAATGTTGTGACGCAGAGCAGTGTTGTGACGCGGAGCACGGACCTTATTTTTCGTCCTTCTCAAGTATGACGTGTTCGTCGATGCCAACCTTGCGGCATTTCACTCTTTTGCGCTGGGAAATAAAGCCGTTGGCGCTTATCTGGAGTCCTTTATGCCCTCCAGTGTGCCCAGTAAATCCACCTTTTGCTTTTCCTGCTTCGTTTGTTCTTAATTGCGTACGATCGACGTAATTGTCATCAAAATCTTCGCCCTGAACTCGAATTAACGCACCAGAGATAGGTCGTTTTAGGTTATCGGTTACAGTCACGGAAACAGGAACGAACTCATCGCACGCGGGAATTGTTAACAAAACAAAACTAACGATTACAGTGCATTGAAATCGAAATACCGGATGTGAATTGTGTTGTAGAATCGTAGAGTTCTCGTAACGCATGATGCTTAACCCCCACACTCGGGATAGATGTCATAACTTCGATTAATGATTCTGGGGGTGGGATTATCGAATGGCCCCCAGTAATCGTCGGGAGGGTGGGACGTCGTTATGGGGTACTCCGTGTCAGGAGGCTCAACGTATGGCCTTGGATACCCTGGACCTACATCAATAGGCCCTTTGCCCGTGTCGTAGTCGTTTGCGGTTTGCCGCAATCGTCGGTAGGTTTCGTAATCTTCCCCGTTGTTTAACATCTCCCCTTGTTGTGCACGGTAGATGAGTGCATAAATCTCAGCTTGCTGTTCGAGGTTGAACTCGGCAAGTGGGCGTCCGAAAGCACTCCACGGAAGCGAATATGACGATTCATAATCAAAATTGAAAGCCCGCCAGCTACGCACCGCCTGCGCTCGCAGATTCATATGCTGCTGATATTGCAGGACATGAGCCATTTCATGAACGAAGTGGGCCTGATAGTCTAGCTCCGCTTCAGAGAAGTCAGCTTTGTATTTTCCTAGTGGAAAATAGAGATTTCCGTCAAGAGTAATTGTGTTTGTTCCACCAGCGCCGAAGTAGTACAGATTTCCCCAGTATGGCCGGTCGTATACTTGGACCCGGTCGACATTTATTCGGTCCCCATATACTTGTCGAACGATAACGATTTCTCCTCGAGTCAAGGGCCGTCGTTGCATTAAGTCAACGTAATCTACGTACTGTCGGGCGTGGCCCATGCCTGGGCTCGATGGAGGAATAACCCAGGGTGGCTGTAGTCCGCTAGGATCAACACCGTACAACCACCTGTTGTTTACGTACCTCCGGACATTCGCATCGTTAGCATGGAATCCAAGCGGGTCTTCGTTCAGCCATTGCCCGAGCGATGGATCGAGCCAGCGGAATAGATTATGCTGCAAGCCTGTCGCTTCGTCGGATTGCTTGCCGGTAAAGGCGTAAATCAAATCGACCGACGTGTTTGTCTCGGAAATCAGTTTGCCGAAACTGTTGGTGGTCCGATGATTGGTGATCGTTGTTACACTTGTTGACTCAATGTAATCTGCGATATCGCGCAGCGAGCCCAAGTGATCCGCCAATCCCCAGAGAGTGTTGGTACCTGCGATCTGTTCATCGGCCAAAAGCTCATCGACATTGTTCGACCACAGATAGCGATGCGATAGATTCGTGGCCGACGAGCCGTCGAATTGCAGGACGGCATTGATCCCTTCGTCGTAGACCCAATACTGATTCGTGGCGGCTCCGGCTCCTGCACCATCGGCATCGAACGTGCGACGTACAAGTCGGTTATAGGCATCGTATTCGTAGTCGACTTTTTTGACGATCGCGCCTCCGGAGGTGTTACGGAAGACGACTTTGGTCAATCGATTGCGGTGGTCCCAGGTATATTCCTCGATCTTTCCGGTGGAGGTTTCCGTCTTCGTTGTGCGATTCCCTTCGTCGTCAAACGTGTAGGTGAATCCGAGTCCTGCCGTTGTTTGATTGTTCGTGCCTGTGGTAAAACCGGATGTGTTGCGATTCCCGTTGGCATCGAAGCCGTACGTCTCGTTGGCTTGGCTCGTATGCGTTGCGCCCACCAACTGCGATGTCTGGTCGTAGGAATAGGTGTCTGTTCCCTCTAGCGTCGAGACGATCGTCGCGATTCTCGACAGGGGATCGTAGGTATACGCATATGTATTGAGATTAGTTGCCCCTTGTTTGTGAGCGATCCCACTCAATCGGTTCGCGGTGTCGAATGTGAAGTCAGTCGTTGCAACTGCGTTGGTCGTGCCGGTGCTTTGATACCGTGCAATCTGGGTGCGTTGGCTCAACGCGTTGAACGACTGCGTGATGTGCTTGGCGGTTACTGAGTTCCCTCCCGACTGTCCTTGTTGCACAATGTCGGTCAGTCGCTGCAGTTTGTCGTACTGATACGTGTTCTTGAAGTCCAATGTCGAGGCGATCGTCGCCTTCAGATCCGTGCGATTGTTCATCGCATCGAAGGCTTGATTCAAAGTCACCGTCGGAGTGAGCCCATTGACCGACGGAGCGATCGTCGTGGCTCGGCCAAGATTATCGAGCGTGAAGCTGACCGTCGACGAAGGATCCGAGACGGACGTAATCTGGTCCGCAGCATCGTAGGCTGTAGTGATGGTCCGCACCGTTGAACCGTTGCTCGCATTGGCCGCATCGCCGAAGATCTGCTGCATGTTCATTGTGGACTGAGTCCCACCGAAGGTGACCGTGAAGCTACCACTGCCTCCGGTAACCGTCACATTATCGATTCCCACGAAGGCATCTAAGGTCGATTTTAGCTGAGCCGCTGTAATCGTTGGGGACAGGGGCGCGGAAACTTCGCCGTTGTACGCGACCCGCCATGTACCCCCCGAAGCGTTCGAAAGGGTAATCGTTTGCGATTCGGTGTAAGTTCCGCCGGTGACCGTCGTGTTGGCGAAGCCTGTAGGTGCACCGAACGGAACGCCATTCAGTGAACTGGTCGTAATCGTTGTCTGAGGGACATTGGTTGCCCCCTTGCCGTTCTGGAACGTCAGTCCAAATGTGCGGCTGTAGGCATTGCCGCCGGGGATGGTAACTGTCACAGCCACATTTCCCGCCCCGACTGTCGACAGCGCCTCAAGGGCCGACTTGATCGTGGCAGCGTCAGCGTTCCATGCGATGGCGGGGGTTGTCTGGCCATTGTGGGTGAGCGTGAATGTTCCAGTCATGCTGTAGGCAGAGGTCGTCCAGCCCACAGATTGGACTTCATTGATGGGACCTCCATCCTGGGTTGTGGCAACAGTTAGCGTCGGAGTTGCGGAGCCCGATTGCTGCCAATTTTCTGCGGTCTGTCGATCAAGAGTATCGAATGAGTATTGGATCATTCGCCCGTTCCGATCGACGGTCCTGGTCAGGTTCCCTGCGACATCATACACATAGCTTTTTGACTTCGAGAGCGCGTTGGTGTTGAGCACCAGACGATTCAGTCCGTCGTAACCGAAGTTTGTCGTGTTGTTGACGGGATCCTTCAGCGACGTCAAATTCGATGCGGTGTCGTACGTGTAATTGGTGACGCCGCCGTTCGCATCGGTCTTGCTGGTGACTCGATCCACGGAATCGAATACGTAGGTCGTTACTGGGCGAGCCAGCGGACCGGCACCGTCGGGGTCCGGTTCGGTCTGCGTTAAGAGATTGCCGTAGAAATCGTATGTATAATTGGTGGTATTTCCAGCCGGATCGGTAACCCCCGACACGCGTCCCTTGTTGTCACGCGCGTAGGTGGTGACGCGGGCCATGGCATCAGTCACCGTGACCAAGCCTTGCATGTTGTAGGCCAGCGTCGTCACAGGGGCTGAGAGTCCTCCTGCTCCGTCTGGATCCGGATCGGTCTGTGTGAGCAT
>CAIYZV010000467.1 GCA_903930765.1 uncultured Pirellula sp. | reverse complement strand
GAAGAGTCTATTCTTTTCAAAGCTGGTTTGCGTCGAGGGGATTTCATACAGCTAGTCCGTCGCGAACAAGTCCAATCGCCAGACTTATTCATTGCTGAGGTAATGTCTGCGACTAGTGATGAGTTGATCGAGATCGTTTTCCTGCGAAATCAAACGACTCAATCGATCAAGTTCCAAAAATGAAACGCAATGTTAAGTGTTGATTGAGACGGGCAGGTAAGGCTCAATAGTCACCAAGCTTGAGGGCAGAGCCCCCGTGAATGAAAGGATTGCCCAAACGCCCCAGGCTAATGGTGCGTTCAGTAAGGTGTTAGGTCGCGTGTGAAAATACTTGGAAGGGCCGATTGTCGATCGGACCCGATGCTCAGCCAGCGGATTTCTAAGCGTCGCCTCTCGGTCGCCTTTGGGACGTTTTCCATGTATATCTGGATTTTGTGGTGTCGGCAGGTCGCTGGACATCGGTTTTCACCAGTGAAATACTTGACAGTGGTGTATCGTCCAATACGGTTAATCGGAAGGTTGCTCGACAACTTTCTCGTGCCACACTCGCGTGCCACGACTGCATCGCCATCGTTTTGAAATAGCTCGCATCATGAACATAGTTAGTATCAAATCCGTTGCCGTTGCATGGATGGTGTTGGTGTCGATGGCATTCAACGCCTTCGGCCAAGTGCCGGTGGAGGAATCCTCGAAGAAGGAGGTTTCGCCGAAGGAGGTCGCGGAGTATTTGGAGAGTGTTTACAAAGAGGCACTACCACCTGAAGGGGCCAAGATGCTGATGGCGATTGTTCAAGGCTCACAGATGCGTTCGGGGGAGGGGTGGTTTGGTCCTGCCCAGAGCCGATTCGATTACGCTTGGTTGTGCAAAAAATGCAACATAGAGGATGATCAAAAGGGGATTCCTCGTTCTCGGTTTCCCGGTCCTGAAGCGTTGTTCTCGGTTCTGGACCGCAATCGCGATGGAATGATCCAGGCGGCCGATTTGGATTGGTCGGAATCGAATCCGTACGTCGAACAAGCGTATATGTTGAATCGGATTTTTCGCAAGCTCGACAAAAAGGGAGATGGTGCGATCACCCGAGAGGAGTGGTTGAAGGTCTTTGAGGATGCAGCACAATCGGATGATGAGTTGACGGCTGAGGATTTTTCAGGAGCTTTGCTCGCAGGTTTCACTGGGTCGTTTTCTCCTGGGGACCGACCCGACACGGCGCAATTGATTCGAGGTTTATTCGCGGGCGAAATCGGTTCGATGCTTGAAGGGCCCAAGGTTGGTCAGCAGGCTCCTCTGTTTCGTCTCAAACGCGCACAGCAAGAGGGCTTTATCGATTTGTCCGACATGATTGGAGACAAACCGTTGGTTCTCGTTTTCGGAAACTTTACCTGCGGCCCGTTTCGCGCATTTTACCCAGCGGTAGATCGGCTTTACGAAAAGTATCGAGACCGGGCGAATTTTCTGATGGTCTATGTGAGGGAAGCGCATCCTAGCGATGGATGGAAAATGGAATCGAACACCAAGTTGGGCGTGGAAGTCTCGCAGCCGAAGTCGTTCGATGAACGCATCGGTGTAGCGAACCAATTTTGCACCAAGCTCAATCCAAAGATGCCGGTCGTTGTCGATGAACTGAGCGATCCGGCTGGACATGCGTATAGCGGAATGCCAGCGAGGCTCTATGTGATCGATACCCAGGGCAAGGTGGCTTTCAAAAGTGGCCGTGGACCCTTCGGATTCAGTCCACCCGAATTAGAACAAGCGTTAGCAATGAGTTTACTGGAATCGCAACCCGCAGTTGCGGTTGTTGGCCGATCCAACACTTCAGGAGGTCTCGATCCTATGAGTGACGATGAAACATGGAAACGCATGCCACCGGCCGTTGCGCATGGGGATACGCCGTTGCCCAACTGGGCAAAGATTATGGCAAAGCAACTGCCGCGGACTACGGCCGCGATGTTGCAATTGGATTACATCCATCGTACCCAAAGCCCGCTCGACCCGAAGCTTCGTGCCAAAATGCGTGTGGTGATCGCGATGGCGAATCGTTGCGAGTATTCGAAAAATGCGGCGATTGCGGATTTGGTTCGGGCTGGCGGTAATGAGCATGAGGTCGAGCACGTCGTCAACGGGCCGGATAGCTGGTCGCAAGAAGATCGGTCTGCACTTCGTTTCGCCCAACTCCATACCTTGCAAGCCCCTTCGATCGAGGATTCCCTATTTGAGGAGTTGCGGGCCCGCTATGGCGTCAAGCACGTCGCTGCGATGGTGCTGCTTGGGGCCTATGGAAACTTCCAAGATCGCGTACTGTTGGGCTTGAATGTCCAGCCAGAAGGCAAGGAGCCGTTACCTCCTTTGCAGGTCACCTTTGCACCGGATGCATTTCAAAATCGTCCAGTATTGCCCGCCAACCTGCCTGTTCCTGAGCTGATTTCAGGGGGCAAGGATGTGGTTGATGAAGATGGAGATTGGGGGGCGATTCGATTCGAGGACTTGAAGGCGAGGGTCAAGGGGCAATTGTCGCGCAAGCAGCGACTGCCGACGCCGACATGGGAGGAAGTCGCAAAACTTCTACCTGCGGATTTCAACGCAAAGCCGACGCGTATTGTATGGAATCTCGTATGTATGGGTTATGTTCCGGAGTTGGCGTTGCCGTGGTCGACGACGACTCGGACGATGTGGGTTGAAGCTCCTCAGGACCGAACGTTGGAAGAGAGTCTGTTTTGGGTCCAAACCCGAGCTATTGAATGCAATTACTGCATGGGGCACTGCGAGATGCTCTTGGAAGTTGCTGGGCACAATCCATCGCAAATCGATGAACGCTTGCGACGGTTGGCGAGCAGCGATTGGTCTGCGTTTCCGGTGAAGGAGCAACGAGCTTATGCATACGCTCGCAAGCTTACTAAGACGCCTTGGGCGATGAAGCCAGAGGACTTTGTGGGGCTCGAGAAAGACTATGGCGAGCGCGACGCGATGGCGATCTTTTTTTGGCTTTGCCGTGGATTGTACATGACCCGAGTTTCAGACGGGTTTGCATTGCAATTGGAGTCGGATAATGTGTTTGCAGATTTTGCCAAGCAAGCCGAATCTAAATGATGGATGGATGAATGGATGGATGGCGATGTTTGCGTCGATGTCTCGTGGAAACATCGAATGGGGCGATTTTTTCGGTGGACTTGGTGTATCATTTGGGGAGCAATCACTGTCATTGCAGACTCGAAAAAATCTGCGGTCTAGACACCATATTGTTCGAATCAAATATAAGGTCATCGGCGGGATGAAGGTAGAACCAGCAATGCGATTAGTTTCCAAGGGCTTGCTGATCGCATCGGCTTTGTGGAGCCTCGGGTGTTGCGGTTGGATGGCCGAGTGCCATGGGGATATCCTTGTTCCCGGGTTATCGAGTCGGCATCCATTGAAGGAGTCGCAAATAGGGGCGCTGCTTCGATCGGAGCTTCGCTGTGCCGCGTGCCACCTGCAAGGTGACGGGGAAAAGGACGGGGAAGGGGGAAGGGTACTCGAAAAATCGGCTCCGGACTTGGCCGGCGTCGGAGGGCGGATCGACCCGGAGTACCTAAAACGGTTTCTCCAGTCGCCGAGTGCCGTTCATCCAGGCACCACCATGCCCGACATGTTGGTGTCGCGTTCGCCAGCGGACCGCGAAGCGATCGCAACGGCATTGACTCATTTTTTAGTGGCGCAGTCGCAGGAAATGTTTCAAGCAGAACCGGTGTCGAGCGAGCGCATCGAGGAAGGTAGTTCGCTGTTTCATTCCGTAGGTTGTGTCGCTTGTCACGAGCCCAAGATCGCCTTGGTTCAAGAAGTCGATGAAGATGACGACGAACAGGTCCGAAAGCGCGATCAATCCGTGGCGGGACCGACGCGTGGAATTTCGTTGGAGCATTTGCCAGGCAAATACAGCAAGGGTTCCTTGAGCGCGTTTCTATACCGACCGCTCAAGGTTCGAGCGTCTGGACGCATGCCCGATATGAAACTGACACCTGCTGAATCGGAGGCGATCGCATCGTATTTGATTCACCAGGGGGATGTGGCCACTCAAGGTCGGATAGCCTTGACGGTCCAGCAGGAGCTCGTCGAGAGTGGAAAAAAATACTTTGAAGAACTGAACTGCGCGGCCTGTCATGAGTTGCCTGGGATCGCTTCTGCGAAGAAGGTTGCTCCAATCCAGACGAATACGCTGTCTCGCGGTTGCGTTTCCAATGAACCCGGCAAGGGGCCTCGTTTCTCGGTGGATCAAAGGCAATTTGCGGCGATCCGTGCGTCGTTGCCAGCGGAGGGTGACGTGAACCCAAAAATGGAGCTTCAAAATGAGCTTGATCAAATCGCGATGACGTTGACTGCGTTCAATTGCATCGCCTGCCATGTTCGCGATTCGTATGGAGGGGTTCCCGAGGATAGGAATTTGTATTTTCGTGGCACGGAGATGAATCTCGGGGATGATGGGAGAATTCCGCCGCCGTTAACCTTGTTGGGAGCCAAACTTCAGCCTGCATGGCTGAAGCGGGTTCTGTTTGATGGTGAGAGTGTTCGCCCGTACATCACGACGCGCATGCCGCAGTATGGAAGCGAGAACCTTCATCATTTCACGGAGTTGGTGGCACAGACCGACACGCTGGACGGGGTGGAGTTGCGAACGCCGAGCCCTGAGAGTCGATCGGACGAGGAGAAGGCGCTCGAGCGACGATTGCGACCTGCAGCTCAAGAGCTGCTCGGCGACAAGGGGCTCAATTGCATCGCTTGTCACAATTTCAATGGAAAGCCCTCGCCGCTGAACAAAGGGATCGATTTGATGACCACGCGTGAGCGGCTGCAACCGGCGTGGTTCGATCGTTTTTTGAGGAACCCTGGGGCTTATCGGCCTCGCATCATCATGCCGTATTCGTGGCCTGATGGGGTTGCTGCGTACAAGAACATACTCGATGGGGATACGGAACTTCAAATCGAAGCGATCTGGTATTACCTGTCGCTCGGAACATCAGCGGCCGACCCGTCTGGGATTCGGCGGCCAGAAATGAAACTGAGTGTTGCCGACATGGTTCGAACTTATCGCGGTCGAAGTGGCATTGCTGGTTTCCGTGGGATAGCGGTCGGTTTCCCTGAGCGGCTCAATTATTCCTTCAACGCGGAGACTGGGACACTGACGGGCATTTGGAAAGGGGATTACATCCGGGTGGATCGTGGTGGTCAAGGCTCCGGGAATTTCAACCCCGCTGCGAATCCCGTGACCTTAGCACAAGACACATCGTTCATCGCTGATTTGGATCCGACCGCACCATGGCCGTTGCGACCGGTAATGACGAAAGAAGCCCCAGCAAACCCGAATCCTCTTTATCCAAAGAATTTGGGGTATCAATTCCGCGGATACTATTTGGGTGAGTTAAACAATCCAACCTTCATGTACAGTTCGGGCGAGATCCAAATCGAGGACCGCTCGGAAGTGATTGTCGAGGATAATCGCATCATGCTCCAGCGCAGGATCGCGTTTCAGTCCCCGTCGGACCAGTCCCGATGGTTTCGTGCGTTGACTGGAGATATCGCACAAGGCGCTCCGCAGGTGTACGTGGGCAAGAATATGTCGCTGACGGTTCCCGTGGTGCAAGCACTGCTGCGCGTGGACCCAAGCGTCGCTGAGTCCAAAGAGTTGCTCCTGAAGCTGGAGATTCCTCAAGGTTCCTCGCAGATAGAATTGATCTATGAATTGCAATAAGAATCGCATGTACCCTTCGGGTAATCCTTGGAACTCGAGGGCTTTTTGGGCCAACGTCTGCTCTTTGTGGGTTGCGAGTTTCTGGGTGGTTGCTGCCCTGGGGGGACGCATCAAGGCAGAGGAAGTAGGGCAGAGATGGGGGACAGAGCTGCGCGAACGCGAGTATTATCCGATCGTGAACATACCGATCCCCAAGGAATTGGTCATCGAAGCGGGAGCGTTTGAGGTGCTGCCTGATAAGAGGGTGGCGGTTGCTACTCGGCATGGGGAGATTTATCTGATCTCAGGTTTGGATGAGCCCAAGCCGAATCCGAGCTACCATCTGTTCGCGACAGGTCTCGATGAAATTTTCGGGTTGTCGTATCGGGATGGAGTTTTTTACGTCACACAGAGTTGTGAAGTGACGCGAGTCATCGATAGCGATCAAGATGGGACCGCAGATCGCTTTGAAACGCTGTCCGATGGATGGGGGTATGCCAATTATCACGAGTACGCCTTCGGCTCAAAAATGGACGCAGCGGGAAATCTATTCGTAACGTTGGGCTTATCCAATTCTTATGATTCCTTTGCGTTGTTTCGTGGGTTTGTGATGCATGTATCGCCCAGCGGGACGACATCCGCATTCGCGAGCGGATTGCGCAGTCCCGCTGGCATCGGGACCGACGAACATGGTGCGTTGTTCTATATCGAGAGCCAGGGGCCTTGGAATTGTTCATGCAGTTTGAAAGCGGTGTCGCAGGGGAGTTTTCATGGTCATCCAGCCAGTTTCAACTGGTACCCCTATGCACCCGAGTTGGGACCAAGGCCAGAGCAACCCAAGTCTGGTTCACGAACGATTGTCGAGCGGGAGAGAGTGAAGCAGTTGGTGCCGTACGCCGTGGTTTTTCCTTACATCCGTATGGGGCGTTCCATCACCGGCTTTACCGTCAATCGTACGGGCGGGAAATTTGGGCCCTTCGAGAATCAACTATTCCTCGGGGATTATACGCAGTCGATTTTGATGCGAGCGACGACAGAACAAGTCAACGGTGTCTGGCAAGGTGCTTGCTATCCGTTTCGCGAAGGGTTGTCGACCGGTATTCTCAATGTCGAATTCACCCCCGAGGGAAACCTGTTGTGCGGTGGAACGAACCGAGGTTGGCCGGTGAGAGGGATCAAGCCATTCGCGTTGGAACGGGTGGAGTGGAATGGCAAAATGCCTTTTGAGATCGAGCGGATTACCGTTCAGCCAGACGGCTTCAAGATCGCGTTCACGAAATCGGTGGAGCCCAGCGTCGGCAGCAAGCCTGAAAACTATCGAGTCACAAACTTCACTCATCCCTATCATGCCGGCTATGGAGGGCCTGAGATTCAGCGATCAACTCCGGAGGTCCGTACGGTCGAGTTGGCGGAGGACTGCATGTCGGCGACGATATCGCTCGATACGATGAGCCGCGGCTTTGTGTATGAGTTCGATTTAGGACTGCTGCGATCGCAGGATGGTGAAGAGCTGCTTCATAAAAATGCGTATTACACAGTGAATGAGATTCCTAACCGATAACGGTTTTAAGGCGATGATAATGGTGATGGCAAGAGATGTGGGCGTGCGTAAGATTGGACGTATGAGTGCGCGTTGGAGATTTGTAGTGATCGCGATGGCCGTAGGTGCGTTATGGCCGTCCATGACGCGATTGAAAGCCGATGATCCGCTCGTGACCGAGAATTCGCCTTGGCTAACCTACCGTGGAGAAGGTGGTCCTGGGAAAGGGAAGCACGTTGTTTTCATCGCTGCAGACCAGGAGTATCGGAGCGAGCATTCGTTGCCGATGCTCGCCAAGATGCTCTCCAAGCATCATGGCTTTGATTGCACCGTCCTCTTTGCCGTGAATGCGAAGGACGAAGTGGATCCGACCCAGAAGATTCGCTGGGAAGATAAAACCATTACGCATCGCATCCCTGGATTGGAGCAACTCGAAAGTTGCGATCTGTTGGTTTTGTTTAGCCGACTCATCACGTTGGAGCCGAGCCAATTCGAAGTTATCTATCGGTACTTGGACTCCGGCAAACCGATCATCGGTATTCGGACCGCAAATCATGGCTTCATCGGTTTTGAGTACAAAAAGGATGGCAAGCGGATCGATTTTGGGGAGGATGTTTTGGGAGGCGCGTTTCGGAACCATCATGGACGCTGGCAGCAGGATTCGACCCGAGGGATCCTGGTGGAGGAAAACAAGAGTCATCCGGTGCTTGCGGGTGTTCGTGATATTTGGGGAACGTCGGATGTGTATCGAACTTACAAAGAGGGAGGGGCCTTGCCTGCCGATTGCACTCCGCTGGTGTTCGGGCAGCCGCTCATGGGCCGCAAGTCTGACGATGCCATCAATCCGGAGTTGATCCCATTGCCTGTAGCGTGGGTGAAGCAATGGACCGGGAATACCGGCCAGACGTCCAGGGTGTTTCATGTGACTATGGGAAGCGCTCAGGATTTCAAGAGTGAAGGATTGCGCCGATTGACGGCGAACGCAGTCTATTGGTGCCTGCAGATAGACCATCGAATCGATCCAGCGTCGTGCGTCGATATTGTTGGCGAGTACAATCCGCCCGATAGCGGATTTGATTATAAAAAGCTTCAAGTAGTGCCGAAGAAGGTAAGTGACTATCGGTAGCAACTCGCACGGTCAACCATTTGGTGGGTGGCGGGTGTAGCGAGCGAGACGAGAGTGAGGATCGCGGAAGATGAATGAATTGAAGGCATGTCGCTATGGCCGGATGCTGTTCAATCGATTTGACATGTACATCGGACGTTCGCTGCAGGTTTACGGCGAGTTCTCGGAGGGGGAATGTGAGGTATTTCGGCAGGTTGTCCGAAATGGTAGTACCGTTCTCGAAGTGGGTGCCAATATCGGGGCTCACACAGTCCCGATCGCCCAATGGGCAGGCCCGGCTGGTCGTGTGATCGCGTTTGAGCCGCAACGGATCGTTTACCAAACCCTCTGTGCAAACATCGCCTTAAACTCCTTGCTCAATGTTCACTGCGTGCAGCAAGCGGTCGGTTCTGAGCCCGGTTCGATCGTGGTGCCGCATTTGAACTATCAAGCTGAGAACAATTTCGGTGGGTTGTCCTTGGGCGGCTTTACGAATGGCGAGCGAGTTCCCTTGGTCACGATCGATTCACTCCAACTGCAGTCTTGCGATTTCATCAAGCTCGACGTGGAGGGGATGGAACGCGAAGCGATCTTGGGGGGGCGGGCAACGCTCGAGAAATTCAAACCGATGCTGTATGTCGAAAATGATCGGGAAGAGCGTTCTGCGGATTTGGTGCGCACTTTGGATGGGCTTGGGTACGCTATGTACTGGCATTATCCTCATCTTTTCAATCCAAAAAACTTTTCTGGGCAAACAGAAAATATTTTTGAGAATATAGTTTCAAAGAACATGATTTGCGTTCATCAAAGTCGACCTCACACTATTGATTCTGAACGTGTATTGGTTCCCTGATCTCGTGGTGGGGCGACGCTGAATCGCCCGGCGACGCCGATGATTCTCTCCTCAATGAAAGTGGTTCATGAAGATCGATAAATCAGAAATCGAATTCCTCGAGGGGCGGCAGTCCCGTTTCCGGGAGTTTTATTTTACGTTGAAGGTGGTATGGGAGTTTGTCAAAGGGTTTCGTACGCTGCACTTTGTTGGCCCATGTATCACTATCTTTGGATCGGCTAGACTTCGTGAGGGGGATCCTGACTACGAGAGGACGCGTGAGATTTCTGGCAGGATTGCCAAGCTCGGCTTTACGATCATGACCGGCGGTGGCCCTGGGATCATGGAAGCTGCCAATCGCGGGGCACGTGAGGTTGGTGGCCGAACTGTTGGTGTGAATATCGAATTGCCTTTTGAACAGCAACCGAATCCCTATCTCGATCGCTCGATCGATATTCGGTACTTTTTTGTGCGCAAGGTTTTGATGCTGAAGTATTCGTACGGATTCGTGATCATGCCGGGGGGGTATGGTACGCTCGACGAGTTCTTTGAAACGATGACCTTGATTCAAACCAAGAAAATTGACAAGTTCCCAGTGGTGGTGATGAACCAAGCGTACCACACTCGGCTGATGGAATATATCGATACGATGATCGAGCGAGGGACGCTTTCCTCGGACGACAAAAAGTTGTTCCTATACACCGATTCCATAGACGAAGCGGTTGAGTATTTGCACAGAAACACGGTTGATCCTTTTCAGCTCAAGAAGGAGTCGAAGTTTTGGCGGCCTTTCCGATGGTTGTTTGAAGGCTGATGGTCGAATGGTTTTTGGCAACGCGTTTTTTTGCGGTGCCGATTTGGGTAAGGACTCTGCGTAAACGACTAGCTTTATGAAAATACTGTTCCTTCATGGTTGGATGTCCGTTCCAGGGGGCGTGAAGCCGTCGTTTCTGCGCGACCGAGGGAACGATGTCATCAACCCAAAGCTTGACGATGATGATTTTGAACTGGCGCTCAACCAAGCGCAGCAGCAATTCGACTTGCATCATCCCGAAATTGTCGTCGGATCATCGCGCGGTGGCGCACTGGCGATGAATATGGAGATGGGAGGAGTTCCTCGGGTCTTATTATGTCCGGCGTGGAAGAAATGGGGGCGAGTAAAGACCGTTCCCAGCAATGCGTTCGTCCTTCATTCCCGCGAGGATGAGATCATCCCGTTTGAGGACTCCGAAGAGCTCATTCGACGCAGCGGTTTATCGAATGATAATTTGATTGAGGTAGGTCGCGACCATCGGCTGGCGGATAGCGATTCGCTCGCGACCATGTGGTGGGCTTGCCAATTGCTTCAGTCGGGGGAGGTATTGCCTCAAGGGGATGAGCCGTCGGGGCCTGTCGCAGGTGCGCACGAGGAGGCTAGTTATGTGTGCGACTCGTGTGGGGAGGAGATAGTGGTTCCGTTGGATTTGAGCGAGGGGGTTCTGCAGCGTTACGTCGAAGATTGCCCCGTTTGCTGCAATCCCAATGTCATTCATGTGCGCGTCGACGATGATGGGATAGTGACACTCTGGTCGGAACCGGAGCAGGATCACGAATAATCATTAGCGCCTTGCTGCTCGCAGTTGACCTGCTGAGTGCTGAACTTCTAGCTGCGGTAACGAGAGTGCTACTTCGATTTCCCGAGAGCCAGTTCCAGTTTGTTGCTTCCGGTTTGGAAGGAGTGGATTTGGTTGTTACCTTCGGCGTTGGCTGCGATTAAATCGGCGGGATCGATCAAGCCTACGATTCCTTCTTGCGAGGCGGGGCTCTGCGCCATTTGAGCCATTTCTTCCGAGCTGCGAGCAAAGGTGACTTGTTTGACTGCGGTCACGAGAAGAACATTGCGGCCAGGAGCGACACCTTTGGCGTAGAATTTTCCACTCTTGATCTCGCATCCGACGACCGAGCCTGATCCATCGGCGGGGGTGAAGGTAATCATTCCCTTGTCGACGTCTTGACCTTCGTAAGTGACCGTTCCGTTGATCGTAGCCGTCGTGCTGCTACAACCTACGGATGCAACGATCGCTGCGCAGAGGAACGCAGTGCAGATTTTGGAGATGGAATGGGTTCTATGTCTCATGATCACCATGGGCGTGGGTGGGTATTGAAGTTCAATAGATAAGCGACCTTGGACGCGGTTCCGCGTTACTCTTCGTAGATCACTTTTTCAGCGTTGTTTCTGGTCGACAAAGCGCGCCAGACAAACAGGTCGACGCTGTTTGGAATGAAGCGAGTAGAGCCATCTCCGAAAGCGGTGGTGACGCCGCTGCCGTGCAAGCTTCTTGCCGCGGCGTGTGCGAGTTGTCCGGAGCGCGTCCACCAAGCGACACCACCGAGGCTTAAGCATGGAGCCTTGTATCGTGAGTCGGATTGGTCTTGTGGGCACGGTCCCAGGATTCGGTCGGGTGCTGAGGAATTGGGTGTCAAGGTTGCAGAGAACAGGGACCCGCCCATATTGCCGTAGTACATTTCACCCATGGCCCCACCCCACCATGTTGTGTTCGCCATCAATCCTTCTGACATAAAGATCGTGTTTGTGAGACCGTCAAGAACATCGCGCGCTTTGGTGTAGGCCGGTTTGATTTGGGCGTTGTCATCAAAGCTCTGTGTTGGAATCACCATAAACATGCCGTCGCCCCAAGGCCCCGAGGTTGTATCGGTGGCCGTGCCATACATGTCTCCTGGTCCGACGCAGGCTCGATAACTACCGCGCACAAAACCGTAGGCTTTGGTAGTCATTTCGTTTTCAGGCTGTTTCGAATCGCTGGGGCACAGAAACAGTGGGATGCGAGCATGGCGAGCATCGCGCAGTCGTTGATCATCCCCGATCGGCCCGTTGGGCCCTGGATAGGACGCAACATAACCGCCCAAGTTGAGATTGTAGAATCCTTGGAAGACTGCCTGCTGTTCGATGTATGGCAGGATCAGGGCCGACCACGAGTAACTGTCCCAGATATCGTACTTCCGCGCGTAAGGGTACTTGCGATTGCCACTTTCAAAATTCACGCACGCAAGTGTTAATTGGCGAATGCTGCTCGAGCATTGAGTCCTTCGTGCAGCTTCTCGCGCGGATTGAACCGCAGGGAGCAATAATCCCACGAGGACGCCAATAATCGCTATCACCACAAGCAACTCGACGAGGGTGAATCCAGGGCGTTTTTGTCGGAGCATGATTTCAAAGCCAAGTAGATCGATGAGGAGTGCCGCTTGTGTGTGCTCAAGCCAAAAGGATCGCGGCAAAGGACTTAATGTCGGCGCTAAC
Source organism: uncultured Pirellula sp. (assembly GCA_903930765.1). Classification (GTDB taxonomy): domain Bacteria; phylum Planctomycetota; class Planctomycetia; order Pirellulales; family Pirellulaceae; genus JBKCUI01. The sequence goes on along the minus strand of CAIYZV010000467.1, from coordinate 4,445 downwards.
GCTTCCTCTAAGGAACAATGCTAGGCCCTAGCTCTCGTTAAGGCAATGTCGCCTGATACCCAATACCATGCTTTCACGAAAACTACTTGTGAAAGTCGAAGCACAATCCTGAGTCCCGCGAGGGACCAATACGGTACGTAAGTCCCTAAGAAAGCATAGTTCAGGAACCTAATGCGCTAGGTATTCGGTGGTTCTATTGGGTCGCTCTAAGGGTACATCGTGACCTTTGTTAGGCCGAATGTGACGATTAAAGGTGAGTTGCGTCCCTTTGGGGCTTGGTTTGCATTGCGAAGCTGGAGTTTGAGGATTGCACCGGTATCGGACCTCGATGCCTACTCTGGGAGAGGTTTGTTTCGGGTCTCAGGTAGGAACAGCAGAGCAATCAGCCCTACGAGAAAAAAGAAGCTCATGTAGGTGCATGCATCGCGGAATGCTTGGAGTTTCATTTCGAGCGGTGCATCTTTCGGGGCTAATAATTTAGCCAATTCTCCGAGGGTGATCGGTCCTGTGGCTGCTACGTAGCGTCCTACGTTGTAGCAAAAGCTCGTTCCCGTACTCCTCAATCGCGTAGGAAATAGTTCGGGTAAATAGACTGCGAAACCGGCAAACAATGCCAATTGGCAGAAGCCCATGACACCGCTGAGCCAAATGGTGGAGATGCCATTAAAGGTTCTGAAGAACGTGATGGTTGCTACCATGGCCGCTATAAAGCCGATGGCGAAGGCTTTCTTGCGTCCTATTCGTTGGCATAAGTACGTGAATGCGATCATTCCAAAGAACGCGCCGGTGTTCTGAATGATCCCATTGTATCCCCGCCACGTAGACTGCGTTGCTTTGATTGTTTCGACGGAGATGTTCGGGTCGTCCTTTTTCAACTGCAATTCGATCACGCCATTGATCAACTCGGGGCTGAAGAAGCCGATGCCCCAAACACCGATGACTCCGGCGACGCATAGAAGCAGTCCACCAATGGCGGACTTGCTCCATCGCGCATCGCCGAGCAACGTCGAGTACGATCCGAACTTGACGCCGGTCAGTTTCCCTTCCCGGCGTGCATTAACCCATTTTTCGGGTTCTTTAAGTCGCCATTGGATGAATACGCAAAGGAATGCGGGCAATGCACCGAAGAGGAACATGATCTTCCAGCCGATGTTTGGGCTGATGGTTCCCGCTGCTCCCAGTTTCCCTACCACGATGCTCATAATCCCTGCGGTGATATTGCCGATCGCTGATAAGGCTTGGAGTAGCCCCAGAGCGGGTGTGCGCGACCGGTCTGGCAAGCTATCTGCGACCAGAGCTACTGCGAGTCCGAACACACCACCCACACCCATTCCGGTGATAAATCGGTAAATGAAGAAGTCGAGCCAACCGGTCGAGAACGCGCTGAGGCCTGTGCAGAGGGAGTACATCAAGACCGTAATGGCCAACGTCTTGGCTCTCCCAATACGATCGCCGATCGAACCGAAAATAAGGCCACCGGTTGCCCAACCGATCATGAAGATCGAAGTAGAGTATCCGGCGTATTGATTGATCACTGGCCCGTCCGTTCCCGGAGGTAGAAGCGCTTTGAGCGCTTCGCCACGAGCAAGGATGAAGACTTGTTGGTCTAAGCAATCGAAGACCCAGGCCATCGAGGCCATGGCAAAGACGAACCAATGGTAGGACGTTAAGCCTTGCCACCATCGTAGTCCTGCCGACTCTTCTACAGTTCGATCGGCCGCGGTTCCTCCGTCAGGATCTGCGTTCTTTAAATCACGTGAGGAGGGTGGGGAGGTTGGGTTTTTATCGATCGTCATGGGATTAGGGGGATTAGAGCACCGCGAGGAAGACCACCGCGAGGAAGATCACCGCGAGTTCGAAGGCGGCATGGGAAAGGCCGAAGGGGCTATAGGGTTGGCACCCAGTATAGCCCCTTCGGATCGCGTTGTGTCGCAGGTTATCGCGTTGTGTCGAAGGTTGTCGTGGTGTGTCGAAGGTTGTCGTGGTGTTACCGCTCCCACGAAAAAATCGTTATTCCCTAGGATTTATGCAGCTCGGACGGCTCGGCTGTTTTGAGCCCATTCGATCCAGTGCTCGACGCGTTGGCGATCGGGAGCGTTTCCGCCCCGCAGAAACCGTTGGCCTTGTTTGCTCGAAGCGACCGATGTGATTGCGGCGTGCAGCGAGGTTGCATTCATCGATGCGACTGCTTCTGCCGTGGTGCATCCCGAAGCAACGAGCAACTGCGCATCGGTTCCTCGAAGGTTAGGAATCCTGCACACCAACATGGCTTGCTGTTGCCATTGAGCGACCACATCTTTGTTGACACCCTTTTCAGCGAGTGCATCGGCGATTTCTGATTCGTCCGAGGCAACCAAATCACCCACGGTCTTGATGTTGATGGCGTGCAGTTTTTCCGCCATCTTTGGTCCGATGGTTGGTGCGTCTACGACAGGGCTAGCGAGTTCCAGGTAGAACTTCCAATGGGATTCGACGGGAACTTTTTTAATCGTCGACTTCGCGACCGGTCTGCCAGCATCTTCTGCACCTTCTGCAACTTCTGGACGGGCCCAACGTCGCTTCAGTCGTCGGCGCAATCGTCGCTCGCTGCGAGGTGTCTCGTTGGCTTCGTCGACGTTCGCAGTTGTTCCAGTCGCAGTGATAGCCGAGGCCCTGTGGCTTCGCACGTGCGAGATCCAATTCTGGATCCGTGCAATTTCAGATTCGGTAGCCGTGCGCATCAATCCTCGTCCTGCGTCGGTGGCGAGGAAATTTTGAACTCGCTCCGCAATCTCGTGCGATCGAGATTGGGAGAGTTGAGACGAGCGATTAATTCCGCAGCAGACCAAGACACGCGCATCGAAGGCCTTCATTTGGGGCGTGTGGCACATTAAGTCGACGACGCTCAAAATACGTTGGACGGTGCGAGGATCGGCTCCGAGGACCGCAGCCACGCGTTCGAGCGGTGCATGGGTCAGGTCCACGATTCGATGGATTCCAACCGACCGGAGCTTGCGAGCCGACTCGACGCCGAGGCTCGGAACATGCTCGACGGGGCTGTCGGGTGACAAGTAATACGTTTTTCCATGAACCGTGTAGACCAGCGGTTGCGAAGCAGCCGCAGCAGGAATTTGTTTGCGGATGGCCGGTGACCACCACGCTGTCGACTGCTCTTCCGTTGCAATGCCATCGAGCAGTCGGTTGACCTCATTCAACTCCGGATAAGCCGCTCGAGGAGATACCGATGGGTACGCTTCCTGCGCTCGGTAGGAATCCGCCGCCGGAATGCCTGCTTGAAGGCCAGCACCATAACTGACGACTGGAGCGCGATCGAGGATCGGGTGGACACCTAAATCGGTATCGGTATCGATCACATAGTGGGGCTTTGCGTAGCGGAGGTTTTCGTGAACTCTCGCAACGGACCCTCCATGGGCGGCGATTCGTCGCGCAACGAACTCATCGCCGGTGGTGACGAGGATCTGTCGACCATCGCGCGAAACACGAGCCAGGACGTGCAGCAATTGCTCGAGCGGCTCATCGCGGAATCCATCGATCGAATGCTCGAGAATCATAGGAATTCGTCCGATGCGAGTCGACGCAGTGGTGGCAATCGCCAATCGTATTGCGAGATCGACCAAACGCCGTTGCCGTGTATTGGGTGCAGGCACGGTCTTATCGAGCCATGCATCCCGTTCCACCGTTTGGTTCGAATAACCACCGACTCGGGCATCGGATGGCCCATAGATCGACTCCGCATTGGTGTAAGACGCTTCGATCGCCCAAGCGGGCAACTGGCGGACCGCGCCCGCCGTCAATTCCCGAAGGAACTTTTCCGCGGTGGGAATCAATGATCCCTCGGAGGTCCGTCGGTATGGCGAACGAGTTCGTAAGTGCGATTGGACTTCCGCGAGTCGACGATGCGCTCCGTCGCGACGGTCCCAGCGGCGAATCATCTCTTCGGCGTGGGTCAATTGCTGACGCAACTGGCTGTCGTCCCATAGAGGAGCGGTCCACGGCGAGACGGGAACACTTCCCGCGGCGAGATGCTGCCGAATCTGACCTTCGATGGTTGCTTGATCGGCCGCCAATCGATCGATTCGCGTTTGAATCGCGAGGCGTTCGGCACTCGCATCAACACGGTCGGTCGGTCGCACTTTCGGCGTCTGAAGCGATCCGAAATTCTGAGAGCTTCGATGATCGTCGCGGCGATCGGGCCGACGGGTTGCGTCTGCCCATTTGTCGGATTCGGTAACGGATTGTTCCTGCAGTGCAGCCCGCTCTTTTGCGAGTTCAAGCTTGATCGCTGCAAGCCGGGCTTCTAAGGTTTCGCACGATGGCGCTCGCGATGCGGCGCGTTGCTGATTGGAGTGCGCGACGTGGGTGAGTTCCGCATGAATACGATCCCTTTCGAGCACCCACCATGATCGATCATGATCGACCGCATCGGAATGGCGAAGTCGGTCCAG
>CAIYZV010000466.1 GCA_903930765.1 uncultured Pirellula sp. | reverse complement strand
TCGACCCTCGGACCGGGTTTGGAGTTCCGAAACGCCCCGATCCATCCAAGCGGCCTGCGGCCCTGTGGTGGTCGAATGAATTGCTCATAGTGGTAAAGAAATGCAGGAATTTCATGGCGCCGGAAAGCCCGAGAATCGAGCCACCCCTAAAATATAGCCAAATCTTGACTTGAAAGGAATTGATTGGGGAGATAAGCTTTCGAGCCCATTAGTGGGAAAAACGGGATGAGGGTCTTCGTCGAAGATCCTCCTGCGTGGGAACGTCTCCTGGAATGTGAGGGGTTTCCTGCCGACCTGAAACCATACCGTCCCCAGAATGATGTCGCCCTAAACGATGTCGTTCCCAAACCATTCCGATCCCAACCGAATCGAAATGACTCTAGACAAAAGTTTGAAAGTACGTGCCGGGGCCATTAAATCCCGCAACGTGATGACCCGCGCTGAGCGGATCAAGCGACTTCAAGATCTCGACAAGTGGACCGATGAGTCCATCGTGCTCGGGATGGCAAAAGTTCGTGTTCCTAAGATTTCTTTGAAGAAAAAGAAGAAAGTAAAGAAGGAAGACGAAGTAGACGACAAGAAGAAAAAGAAGAAGTAGTTCGCCTTCAACTCTGCTCGGCGTTCCGGGCGGGGTTGTTGTGTGGATGGTTCTTCCGGCGAGCGAGATACCCGAGTTTCCGGCGAGCGAGATACCCGTGCTCAAGTCGGTATCCGCCGGGGGATTGCCTCCCGCTGTCCAGGTGCAATGCTACCCGCGGTGTTTTACAAACTGCGGTGCTATACAATCCAGCGCAGATCAAGGCGGCCCCACCAAGCCGCCTTTTTTATTGGTTCTTCGTCTCAATCTGCCGAACTGCAAGGCGTGCGATGATCCGATGGACTTGCTTTTTAGTCGGCCGCGTTCAAGGCGTTGGAATGCGTTTCGCTGTCCGCAATCTAGCGGAAGAGTTTCCCCTTTTTGGGTACGTTGAGAACCTTGAGGATGGTCGGGTTTGCATGGTCATCGAGGGAGAGGCCGAGCCGATGCAACGATTTCTCGATCAGCTCCGTGTCCGAGCGCCCGGGCATCTTCACTCCATCGAAACGTATCAAAGCGAAGCGTCGGGAGAGTTCGCGAATTTCTCGATTCGGCGTTGAGATGTATACTGAGGGGATGGATCGCCGGCGGTCATCCATCATAGGCAAGCGGTGTGCACCGTTTGGCCCCCGCACTTCGGGGCCTTGTCCGCTCGCTCCCACCCACCTTTACCCCGCGATCTATACCCCTGCGATCCTACGGAATTTCACCATGAAACGATTGAAAGCTGGCGGAGGCTGGCAAGCTGTACGGTACACGTTCCGAAAGGGGCTTGAATCCGGCAATCTTTGGAAAATGTACACCGCCCTGCGTTCTCGCAACGCCTGCAAAACATGCGCTTTAGGAATGGGTGGGCAACATGGTGGCATGGTGAACGAACATGGTTCGTTTCCCGAGGTGTGCAAGAAATCGATCCAAGCGATGGCTGCGGACATGCAGCCGGCCATCACGGCGGATTTCTGGGCGAAGCATCCGGTAGCTCAAATGAGTCGATGGACACCTCGACAGTTGGAAACCAGCGGCCGATTGATCCAGCCGGTGTTGTACGAGCAAGGGGCTACGCATTACCGAACGATTACGTGGGTGGATGCGTTTGAAAGGATCGCGAAGGAGCTCAACCGCCTGCATGCGGACCAGACATTCTGGTACTTCAGCGGTCGATCGAGCAATGAAGCTGGGTTCCTGTTGCAGCTTTTTGCCCGCGTTTATGGCACCAACAATGTCAACAACTGCAGCTATTACTGCCATCAAGCCAGCGGTGTTGGATTGCAAACCACGTTGGGAACGGGGACGGCAACCGTGGTTCTCGAAGATCTCGATAAGTGCGATACGGTATTCATCATCGGGGGGAACCCCCCGAGCAATCACCCCCGGTTGATGACCAGCTTGATGCATTTGCGACGTCGTGGAGGGCGTATCGTCGTGATCAATCCGGTAAAGGAATTGGGGTTGGTCCGATTCAAAGTCCCCAGCGACCCTCTCAGCATGGTCTTTGGGACAAAGATTGCGACGCACTACATCCAGCCGCATATCGGTGGGGATTTAGCACTTTTGACGGGCATCGCAAAAGCCGTTCAAGAGTTGGGGACTCATGACATGCTTTTCTTGGCCGAACACTGCAATGGGCATGTTGATTTCTTAGAGGAGTTGAAGCGTCATTCTTGGGATGACATTACTCGGAAGTCGGGGGTCGACGAGAAAACCATACGCGAGCTCGCACAGGTTTACTCCGACAGCAAAGGTTCCATATTTTCATGGACGATGGGAATCACCCACCACACGCATGGAGTTCAAAACGTTCAATCGATAGTGAATTTGGCACTGATGCGAGGAATGATCGGTAAGGAAGGGGCCGGTGTGATGCCGATTCGTGGTCACTCGAATGTTCAAGGCATCGGGTCGGTCGGTGTGACGCCGAAACTCAAGGATGAACTGTTTCATAATCTAAAAAACAAGTTCGGCGTAAACCTGCCAACAACCCCTGGACGAGATACCTTGGATTGCATGGAAGCCGCACATCGTGGCGAATTGAAGTATGCGTTGTGCTTGGGCGGTAATTTATACGGTTCGAATCCCGATGCGCAATTCGCAGACGAGGCCTTAAAGGCATTGGATATGTTGGTGATGCTCAACACCACCCTGAACACAGGTCATGCGAATGGACTTGCGAAAACCACGATTATCCTGCCCGTGTTGGCACGCGATGAGGAGCCGGAACCGACGACCCAAGAATCGATGTTTAATTACGTTCGTCTGAGCGATGGTGGGATCAAACGACTGCCTGGTCCACGCAGTGAAGTGCATGTCATCTCAGAGATCGCCAAACGGACATTGGGCACGTCTGAAGCGATCGACTGGGAAGAGATGCAAAAAACCAACACCATTCGTCACTGGATTTCGAAAGTGGTTCCAGGGTATGAGCAGATCGATACCATCGCGGAAACCAAACACGAGTTTCAGGTTGCGGGGAGAACACTGCATCTGGCCAAATTCAATACCAAGGATGGCCGCGCTCAGTTGGTTGCTCATGAGTTACCTGAGCTGAGCTCGCTCGAGAACAACCAAGTTCGATTGATGACCGTCCGTAGCGAAGGCCAATTCAATACCGTTGTCTACGAGGATTACGATCTCTATCGCCATCAAGACCGCCGCGACGTGATTCTGTTGAACCCCGAAGACATGCGCCGAATGGGACTGGTCGAAGATTGCTTGGTGACGGTTTCAAGTTCGGTGGGGCAGATGCACAACATCCTCGCTCGACCTTTTGAAGAGATCCGAGATGGCAATGCCATGATGTACTACCCCGAGTCCAACGTCTTGGTCCCGCGGGTGGTCGATCCACAATCTCGAACCCCCAATTTTAAGAATATCGTCGTGTCGATCACCCGCCAAAACGAATCGTTGACGGTTTAGCCAGACCAGAAATAAACACGCCACGAAGTCATCTGCACACGAAATACAACCGATAGTCGAGTCTCCACCATCATGCCGATCGATCCCGCCTGGAAACGCGAACACCGACCACCACGAATCTTGATCGTCGACGATGATTATGAGATCGCGACGCCGGTCAAATTCGCATTGGAAGGCCTCGGTTACGAGGTGGTTCATATGCCGGATGGACATCAAGGGGTCGCGAAGCTCGAGTCCTACCATCCGGACCTGATGGTGCTCGACATGATGATGCCCCGTCAGAGCGGTTTCCTCGTCTTAGAACATCTCCGCCGGAGCAAGCGGGATCAGATACGGGTGATCATGGTGACTGCCAATGAGGGGGAAAGGCATCAGGCCTATGCCCGCATGCTGGGTGTGGACGAATACATGCACAAGCCCTTCGCCATGGATCAATTGGTCGCTACTGCCCAAAGACTTCTGGAACTCCCTTTTTCTGCCCCAGACGATGTCCGGGATGCTTGACCTGGCTCGGGCTGCTAGACGTCCGCTCTAATGCTAGGTTCGCGATGGTTTTGGCAGAGGCTGTTTGGAGGAGGAAGACACCACTTGGCGGAAGACTTCCTTGAACGAATTGGAGATGCTTTCTGGACGGTTCGCCTCGCAAAGACCCGCCAATCGCGCGGCTTCTTCTTGATTGGTAATTTCCCCGAGGGCCTGAGTTTCTCCGGGTTGCTGGCTCACCAGGATGAGTTTCGAGCCGAACCGCAGAACGAACAGCTGCTGGCGTGGGCCCATCGTCGATCGCCCTAGCACTTCGATGACTTCGTTGGGAAGCTTCTGAAACTGTTTCGGTTGGGATTTCCTGAGCATCAATGCAGCGATCAGGAATAAGCATACCACCAAGGTTAGGGAGAGCGTCATCGACAAGGTTGCCGCCCATGGAGATCGAGGCGCTTTGACGCGAGGGTCTTCCGTGGTGCCGGGACCTTTGAGTTCCAGCGGCTGTTGCTCCGATTTTCTAAGCACCGCACCAGTCGTGACGGACCCGTTAGCAGGATCGTTACCGGAATCGCGTCTGGGAGGGATCGAGTTCCATGCAGCGACCGGTTGTACGTTGGACGATGGTGGAAGCGATGGGTTGGGGTCGCTGACACGCAGCGGCGAATTGCGAACCAACGACGGTTCACCTGGTGGGTCGGCACAAACCATGTTGAAGGGAGCAAGGCACGACAGCAGGTAGGCTGCGGATGCTAGATAAGCTGCTGCGCGAAGCAGCAGCCTCCATTGCTTGGCGAGGGTCATTGCAAGAACGCGTGGCATCATTGGATCGAATCACTGCCGATCAGTTCGGCTACACGGACACAAAAGTTATCGTTCAGGACCAGGACTTCGCCTCGGGCCACCATGCGGCCGTTCACAAAAATATCGACAGGATCGCCGGCCAGTTTGTCGAGAGTCACTACGGAGCCTCGTCGAAGTTGCAGGATTTCGTCGAGATTCATTCGGGTGCGACCCAACTCGATTTTTAAATCGAGGGTGACATCCCGCAACAGATCCATGGAAACTTTTTCAGGCGGTCCGCCTTCGCCAACGAGCTCTTCGAGATTGAATCGAGCTACTTTAGGAGTGCGAAGGGACTGTTCCACATCGTGGAGAGCCGATTCCGCTTGCTGCAGCACCGCCTCGGCATCGGCAGCGCTGCGACCCGTTGGAGCGGACGAGACGTCTGGACCGACATTTGCGCTGGTGGAATCTGGAGTCGTAGCAGCTTGGGGATCGTTTGCCATACAGCATCCGTGCCGATGAGAGTTATGTTCGAAAGTATCCTTTTGGGGAGTGCCGCACTAGCCACAACTGTCGCGGCGCGGTCCCGACCCAGGATCGATGAAAATCCCAGAATGACTAGTCTTCGATGACTTGGTAGTCGTTGAAGCCGATGCTCAAGAGGATCGGCTCGCCGAGCAACTCGGTACTTGTCGCCAAAATGCGGCGCTGAATCAAGCCCAGTTGGTTTTCCTGAAGTTCCGAGAGGCTAGTATTTCGGATTTCTAAGATCAGTCGATGGCGAAACCGGAACTTGCGCTCGTCGTAGAGTGCTTGCAAACGGTCGTGGACGGAAGCATTGAGGGTACCGAACAGCCGGAACTCAACTCGGTAGCTGTGGTCGGCTCCTGGGGGGACGAAGGATACACTATAGGAATCGAGATCGAACTCGATGATTTTCTCAGTTTTCGAGGATTTGTCAGAATGGGCCGAGTCGATCTCCTGGGCGGCCGAAATGAGCCTTGCTTCGGCAAGGGCAGCGACTTCTTCACCCGAGGGGACCATAAAGAAGAACACCAGCGTCTCAACAACGACCACAATACTGACAAAGGCAACGATCATCGCTTTGCTGGCAATACCACTTTTGGGACTCTTTTCAGCTTGCTTGCCGCCCGCAGCTCCCTTGTCAGCAGCCGCGTCGTGCCCTTTTTTCTTGTCAGACATAATCTCACTTCATTCGCCGTGAAAATAACTCGAGTACCAAGAAAACCGTAGGACACGGACGGCTGCTTGAGGAAGCATGGAAAAGGTCCAGCGTCCGTTTTTTGGTGCTCATTCCACAAAATGTAAGGGGTTGATCGATTGTGCCGCTTGTAGCGGCAATTTTCGGGACGCAAGATCCGTTCTTTCTGGTAATATGCTCCAGGAATAAACATGGACTGACCCAGAGTTCGGGCGGTACCTAAAGACAAGTTTGCCGCGAGAAGGATGGTTACTGTGGACGAGGCGATTTTTAGCCAGACGGTATGTGTGCTTTTGGATTCCTGCCCAACACTCGATCAAGTCGCCGCGGTCCTTTCGGACTACGACATCACCGGTCGCAACGATGGCAGTGAGGCTTGGGAGTTCAGCGGTCCCGCTTTGATCATCGCCTATCGGCCGGAAGTGAACGGCTATGCGGTGCTCGACCTTGTCGATCGTGCGTGGCCGGATGATATGGGGTTTGAGAATGACAATGCACTCCTACATAGCGCTTGGAAAGCGGGCCAATTTGGTCAGTATGTATTCCCTGGTTCCCTTGAACGGGCCGCGGAGCAATCATGGGGCTGGGCGGAGGGGAAAGAAGTCGCGGCCAAGGCGAAAGCCTTCATCCGCGTGCGATTCAGCTACGTCTTAGGTAAAGAAGACGATGACGGCGAATGGCTGCCGGAAGACTACGATTCAATCGCTGAATTGGAATTTGCGACCGCGATGATCTCCAAGTTGCTGACTCTTCCTCAGGCCCTTTGCTACTTCAATCCAGGTGGAGAGGTTTTGCGTGACCAGAACACCCTTGAGGAGAGCATCGAACTGTGCGCGGAGCATGAGATTCCCACGGTCGATCTTTGGGCCAACGTGCGATTGTTTCGGTTTGACGATGACTGGGCGATGATGGACACGGTTGGCAACGGGCAATTGGGAGTTGTTGACGTCGAGGCGTGCTTCAATGCCGATGTGTATGATTTCAATGGCGTCGATCAACTGCTCCGAACGGTATCGATGTATTTGGTCGGAGGAGAAGAATTCGAAGAAGGGGAGATGATCGAAGACGACGAGGGGCTATCGTGGAAGATCACCATCCACGGCGATAGCTTGTGCGATCCCCCTCGCGAAGTTCTGCGATTGCTCCCTGACGATGGTCGGACGCCACCCGCGGAACTGACGGAAGATCCATCCGACGAATAGCATTTTGTCTTGGCCATCCATCGGCTAACCGATCGATTTTTTTCTCGATGAATGGTGCGATGAAGAATGGTGCGATGAATTATCCTCGGGGTGCGTGGCGTTGCCGGTAGTATTTGAGGCCGGGGATGAAGAAGCATAATCCGGCTACGGTTCCGAAGATGAGGTGGGCAACGCTCGGCCAGAGGATCATCGCGGCGGTGGACGCGAACAAGCAGGCGGCTTGGACGTAAAACGCTCCGCTGAGGATTCCGGCTTTGATGGTAAACATCATGCCGGTGATCACGGCCAGCAACGGGGTCAGGGTGAGCGGTTGCAATTCAAGGCCCCATTCCACCGGAAATAATGCACCAATGCCGATCATGCTCGCACCCCAGACGTGTGCGATTTGGCGTTCCACGAACGTCACGGGTCCCATCCGGCGACGCATGGCCCAGAACACCGCCGCCCATGCGCCCAATCCCACGGTCCAGAGCAACGCAAATGCCCAGCGATTGGCTCCGTACCAAGCGAGAACCTCGGTCAGCACGCACGCGGTAAATAGAACGAGCGAGTGCCACATCCAGAGCATGCCCCAGTTTTCCAGTACAGGAGCATGGTGGGTTTCGCGGAACCAACGAGCAACGATCTGAGCGAACTGCCCAGAGCGCGCTGAAATCGGCTCGTCCCGAAGGTACGCAGAGAGATCCTCCGCGAGGTTCTGGGCGGTTGCATAGCGTAGGTCGGGTGGCTTTTGCAGGCATCGCACGACGATCATTTCCAGATCCCGGTCGATTCTAGAGTTAAGCAATCGGGGGCTCGGTGGATCTTGTTCCAGGATCTGCAACAGCACATCCATGGTCGTCTTTGCAGCGAACGGAGGGCGACCGGTCAAGGCGTGGTAGAGAACCGATCCCAGGCTATAAATGTCGGATGCTGGGCCGATGGTACCCATGCGCCCGCTGGCTTGTTCAGGGCTCATGTACGTGGGAGTACCGAGCACAACGCCGGTTCGCGTCAGCGATTCTGCGGCATCGGTTTGTTTGGCCAGACCGAAGTCGGTCAAGCGAGCGTGGCCTGACTCATCGATCAAAATATTCGAGGGCTTGATATCCCGGTGCAGAATACCGGAGGCATGTGCGAATTGAACGGCTCTAGCGACGCTTTCGATATGACGAACCGCTTGGCGTTCATCGAGTTCGCCTGAGTTGATCAACTCCAGTAGGGTCCGGCCTTTTAGGTACTGCATGGCGAAGTAGGGTCGCCCATCGATCTCACCCACGTCGTAGACAGGAACGATCCCTGGATGTTGTAACTGCGCTGTCGCGCGAGCTTCTGCAAAGAATCGTTGCCGTTCCAGGTCGGAAGCCAACCGATCCCTGAGGATCATTTTGATGGCAACTTCGCGGCCGAGGCTTAACTGGATCGCTCTGTAGACGACTCCCATGCCCCCGCGACCGATCTCCTCGACGAGTTCGTAGTCTCCCAGCGTGCACGGGAGAGGCATTTGCCAATTGCCTGAGTCCCCTTGAGACTTGCCACCGCTCGTGATCTGGCGTGCTTCATGGCTCCCGACTGCATTGGTGACCAGTACGGTACCCCATAGCGCCATCAGGTCCGACTCAAAATCTGGGTGGGCTTTGCATACTTCATGAATGTCGACCCGTTCACCTCGCTGCAATTGGTCGGCCAATTCGGCGACGATCGACGCTAGCCTCAGTTCGGCGTCGGAGGCTGGCTGTTCGTCGTCGGTTCGGCTCTCGCCAATCTGCTGTGAGCGCGCGGTTTGGAGGAAATCCGCGGTGGACTCCCAACCGAGTTGCGATGGCCGCGACTTCATTCGCGCAGTTCCTTGTGAAGGTCTGGAAGGCTTTCGATCACTTCTCGAAGGCGTTTTACGGCGCGCAGGTATCGCATGCTGGCGGCGGGCTCCGAGAGTCCGAGCGCCTGCGCGATCTCTTGGTTATTGAGCTGTTCATAATGCCGCATCAAAATCACTTCGCGGTCACCATCGCGGAGGTGCTGGATCGCCATCTCGATATGCCTCGCCAATTCTCGCTGGGTTGCCGCAGCGGCAGGAGTGAGGGCTGCGTCTCGAAACTGGTTCGCCAACTCCATGGTGGATTGGTCAGGTTGGTTCTGGCCACCCCCCATCGGTTGCTCGCGGTCGATGCTCCGTTTGGCCGACAAGCGGTGTCGGCGATGGGCATCGATGATCCGATCCTTGGCGATTTGCCGTATCCAAAGATGGAAAGGGATCGACGGGTTATTGACATAATCTACGAGTCGACGATTGGCCTCGATCAAGACATCTTGCACGACATCGCTTACGTCGAGCCGCTGCATGATTCGCTGATCGAGTCGGATTGCAATCATCCGACGCAGGGAGTCACGGTGCCGGCCGAGGAGTTCCTCGACCGCGTCCTGCTGTCCCTCGCGGACATTCACAAGAAGTTCGGCAGTGGCATCGCCGTCAGGCCAAATGGATTTTGTCATGCACCCTCAGTGTTCTCGTTCAACCAGCTTTTTCTCTATTCATAGTTTAGTCGAACGTCTAGAGGGAGCGGGCCTCTTAAAAACGGCTAAGTAGAGGTAGAATTGAGGGAATCGATGAAGAATAGTAACGTTTCCCCGGATAATTCGACGGTTCGTGGGGCCGTGCGGGATCGGAGTTTTTGGAGAAGATAATGGCGATCCCAGAGATTCAGCAAACCGGGTCGGTGATTCGGATCAGCCCCGAGATGGATGTTCCGACCACGCCCCGTGTGCGGCGTTTGATCGACACGGCGGCCTTCCGTCGCTTGGCAAGAATCAGTCAATTGGGCTTGGTCGGTTTGGTTTACCCGGGGGCAACCCACACCCGTTTTGAGCATTCTCTCGGGGTTTATCGCAATGCCCTCGAGTTCCTAAAGCAACTCGCTAGCGATGTTAAGGCCCCTATGGTTTTCAGCGACCACGATACGTCGTTGTTCGTCGTATCCGGATTGTTGCACGATATTGGCCACTGGCCATTCTGCCACGCGATCGAGGATATCCGCTTGGTCGATTTCCCCAAGCACGAGGTCTTGGCGACCCGATTGCTCGAGCATCGAGAGTTGGCCGAACTCCTCCGAAAGGACTGGGATTTGGATCCTGCGGAGGTTGCTGCGTTTCTGGATCCGCGCGCGGCTCGCGGTGCAGCAACGCAAACTCATGAGCCAATTTTACACCGCGTTTCGGATAGCCATGCAATCTTGCGCTCGATGCTCAGTGGACCCGTTGACATTGACAAGCTTGACTATTTAGAACGGGACTCGCTCCACGCAGGGGTACCTTATGGAAGAAACTTTGACCGCAATCGTTTGGTCCATTCCCTATGTGTTGATCAACCGCGAAACCGAATCGCCATTTCGGAGAAAGGTCGCACTGCGGCCGAAATGATGGTTTTCGCGCGCTATGTGATGTTCAGCGAAGTGTATTGGCATCATGCCGTCCGCAGCGCGACGGCGATGATCCAGCGGGCCGTTTTTGAATTGCGAGATTCGATCGATTTGGTGGGTTCGTGGCTGGAGATGGACGAAGCGACGATGACGGAATCGCTCATAGAAAACTCGCGCGGCAAGCCATGGGAGAATTGCATTCTCGGTTTGTTTGGTATGAGGCGATCGCTTTATAAACGCATTGCTCAGTTCGATCGTCTCGTCGAGCCCGATTTGCATAGCGCCCTGGCTCGTCGCCCTTACCAGGACATTGTCTCGCTATCTCGCGCCTTGGTGGAATCGTTTCGCAAGGAAACCGGAGTTGCCATTGGACGCGATGATGTGCTCATCGATGCGCCCCCAGTGAAACTGGAGGTGCAGTTCGATTTGCGAGTTCGGATGCGCGATGGCAGTTTCCGAAATTTGGTGGAACTGTCACCCGTGGTTCAGTCACTGGCAACGGAACAATTTGATGCGTTGGTGAAACGAGTCCGCGTCTTTGTGGCACCTCACCTGAAGGATGCATTGCGGAATGTTTGCGTTGCGGACCGATTACGCGAACTGATTCGCTGAGGGATTGATAGTTTGTTAAGGGATTGATAAGACCATTGCGAAGCCGTCGGGCTTGGTTTTTACCTCATTCTTCAGGAGTCGGTCGGATGGGCTTGGTTGACAAAGGCAGGCCTGTGAGAAACACTAGTTGAAGGTCGATCTGGCCCCGGCCCAGCGTTCGTGCGACTTCTCGCTCGATTCAGGGGTTTGGCCGGCTGACTCGATTCAGGGGTTTGGCCGGCTGACTCGACGGGTCTTTAGCGTTTTTTTAGTCCTGCACTCCCCGCAACTATGCCGAATATCCCTTCCGTTTACCGATCGAAAGAGATTATTATTCCCCGACGCCGTTAGGCTTTGGGGAACAGTTTGGCACCACGTACCGCTTTTGTTGGTACCGTGTCTGTTTTTACTGTGTTTCTTACCAACCCCTGTAGCCTGACGCTCCAGGGGTTTTTTTGTTGACAGCCCATTCGCGAACCACAATCACAATGACCACACGATCCATCCATATCTACGATACGACGCTGCGCGATGGTACCCAAGGCGAAGGGGTGAGCCTGTCGCTCCAAGACAAGCTCAACATAGCTTCGCGGCTTGCTGAGATCGGAGTCGACATGATCGAAGGCGGATATCCGCTTTCGAACGAAAAGGACGCGATGTTCTTCCAGCGTGCCCGCGACTTGAAGTTGGGAAAAAGTCAGCTCTCAGCGTTCGGTATGACGCGACGCCGGGGGATGAAAGCGGCCGACGACCCGGGGATCAAAGCCTTGGTCGCGGCGCAGACACCGGTGATCACCCTCGTTGGCAAGTCGTGGGACTTCCATGCCACCGAAGTCCTCGGCGTTTCCCTCCAAGAGAACTTGGACATGATCAGTGAAAGCGTTGAGTACCTTTCCACGTACGCGACGATTGTTTACGACGCGGAGCACTTTTTCGATGGATACAAGGCCAATCGCCAATACGCTCTTTCGGCCGTCGAAGCTGCCGCGCGGGCGGGAGCGAAGTGGATCGTATTTTGCGACACCAATGGAGGTTCACTCCCCGAGGAAGTAGCCGCCATCGTTTCGGATGCCAAACGGCATTTGAGCCCCTGCAATGTTAAGCTGGGTATTCACTGCCACAACGATGGCGATCTGGCGACCGCGAACTCTCTCGCCGCAATCGATGCCGGATGCGATCAAGTCCAAGGGACTATGAACGGGATCGGCGAACGTTGCGGGAACGCCGATTTGGTTTGTGTGATTTCCAACCTGCAATTCAAAAAGAAAGGGTTTCAAACGCTCGGCGGTCAACCGCTGGATCATTTGACTGAGTTGTCGCGCTATGTCTATGAGATCGCGAACCTCGCACCGCGCAGCAGCCAGCCGTTTGTTGGACGTAGCGCCTTTGCGCATAAGGGTGGCATGCACGTCCATGCGGTCAACAAATTTGCGCACACGTATGAGCACATGGACCCAGCGCTCGTGGGGAATGAGCGCAGGATTCTGGTAAGCGAGCTCTCCGGGCGATCCAACATCGCTGCCTTGACCCAAGACCATCAAATCCCTAACGACCGAGAACTGCTCGATAGGATTCTCGCACAGGTCGTGCTGAAGGAGAATCAAGGATACCAGTTTGAAGCCGCCGAGGCTTCCTTCGATCTGTTGGTCAAGGAGTGTTCTGGGACCTACACGCCGCATTTTGAAACGATCAAATACCAAATCCTTGCAGGGGATCTGGATACCGAGAGGAATCAGACCTATGCGGAAGCGATCTTGAAGTTGCGAGTCGGGGACGAAGTGTGCGTGGAGGCTGCCGAAGGACACGGGCCTGTCAACGCAATGGATGCAGCACTTCGCAAGACATTGGCCCCATTCTTCCCGTGCGTCGAATCGATGCGACTGATGGATTACAAGGTTCGCGTGGTTAACAGCGAAGCGGGAACCGCGGCGCGAATTCGAGTCAACATCGAGAGCGCCGACGATCACGCATCCTGGCGGACCATCGGCGTTAGCGAGAATATCATCGAAGCGAGCTGGGCGGCTTTGGTCGATGCGGTCGAATACAAGCTGCATCGTGAGAGCAAGTAGTTCGACGCTGTGGCGAGCCGACAACGCTGCATCGGGGCGTCACTGAGTCTCGCTATAACGATTCGAGATGCCTCGTCGCTGTTTCGAAAGGTGCTATCCCCACAAATCGAGCCGCTGTCGCCCGGCAATGATCACGTACGCGTTCCGATTCGAGGAGTTCGTTCAGCAATCGTGCAACCGCGGATGCAACGAAACGAGATGGACTCATCCCACCGCCAACTCCGAGCTGCTCGACTCGATTCAAGTTATCGGGCTGATCGTAGGAAAGTGGCATAATGATTTGCGGGATACCAGCTCTCAAGCATTGAGACACGGTGCCGACGCCTCCATGATGAATCGCTGCCGCGCATCGTGGGAGAATCAGTCCGAACGGAGCGTAGTCGAAATGGCGGGCTGACGGGGGAAGGTTGTCGGGGAGTTGCTCAGGGAAACGGGTCAGTAGAATCGCGCGTCGTTGGAGTTGGAGGCAGGCATTTACGGATTCCGTAAAGAAGTGCTTGGCATGCCTATTTCCTGTGCCTGGAGTGATCACTACCGGCGGGGCGCCGTCCTCGAGAAACCGATTCAATTCCGGTTCGATTCCTGATACCGCGCTTTCGTCCCAAAGCGGGAACTCGCTCAGTGTTAATTGCGACGGCCAATCGGCGGCGGGCGGTGCGAACCAGTTTGGAAACAGTCCAAGCATGCTGTCCGGGGAGTTCCACCAAAGAGACAGGCGTCGGACCGGAGGCAGCCCAACCTCACGTCGAAGAACGTTGGTGGCTGGTCCAGCAACACGATCGACCAGTAACTTTTCCCCTAGTCTCATCTGGAAGCGACGCAGCCACGTCGGTTGCCACCTGCTAGAGCTGATTCCCGGCAAGACAGGCGGGCGAATGTCACTGAAAATGAAAGCCGGCTGCAAATGGATGGTGACCATCGGCACTCTGCGATCTGTTTCCAATCGCTGCGAGGCGATTTTCTCGGTCGCGATTCTGGCACCGAAACCAAGTCCGTTTGCGATGACGACGGTCGGTCGACTGCGGCAACGATCGAGCACCAATTCCATTTGCCGCTTCATGACCCGCTGGATGCCAAATCGGAACAAAGTAGCGAAACCGTGCAGCGGACTCCAAAGCCCAGGCTGCTGCGACACCTCGAGAAACTCGTCCGCGGTTCCCAACTCGGTGAACGGAAGTCCGCAGCGGCGGATCAGTGATTCAAAGTAGCCATTGGTTGCTATTTCGACGTCATGACCGCGGTTCTGCAAAGCCAGTCCTAAACCGACGAATGGATGCACATCACCAGCGCTTCCAAACGGCAAGAGCAGGAAATTCTTGGGGGGAGTCTCGTACATGTCAGATGGATTCAAAGGGTTTTCTGCGCGTCGCCCCAGTTCATGGGTTCATGGAGGCGAGTCCCCCCAAGTCCCCCAAGGATACCTTGACCGCTTGTAGCAAAATGAGACAGTTTGGCCTATACTGGGAATCGTTCCATCAGCCTCGTGGACCTATCGATTGCCATTATGTCGA
This sequence comes from uncultured Pirellula sp., assembly GCA_903930765.1. Taxonomy (GTDB): domain Bacteria; phylum Planctomycetota; class Planctomycetia; order Pirellulales; family Pirellulaceae; genus JBKCUI01. The sequence continues at coordinate 200 of CAIYZV010000466.1, read as the reverse complement.
CCTATCTTGTCGTCACCCGCGGAAGCGACCCAAACTCCCGATTTCCCCTCAATTTTCAAATAGAAAATCGGATTGGTCGCGGGTTGGAGTGCCAAGTACAACTCAACGATCCGCAGTGTTCGCGCGTCCATGCAAAAATCGTGTCCGAGGAAGGGCGTTGGGTGATCGTCGATGCAGGGTCGCGCAACGGCACCTTGGTG
>CAIYZV010000465.1 GCA_903930765.1 uncultured Pirellula sp. | reverse complement strand
GATGAGCCGGGGGAGATACTCCATGTACCGCGAGGGGAGATCCTTGGCCCAGGATTTTCTTCGTTTTTCAGATGTTTCTCCGAGGGATTCTTTTGCCGATGAGATCAACGTGCCGTCATTGATTGCGTTGAGGGCCAGCATTCGCGCTCCCCACGTGGTTTCATCGCCGATAGCGATTTGTACCAAGTGGTTGTTCGCTTCGGTGGATTGCTCCGGTGTGCCGAAATTGGCAAGGATGTCCAAGGCTGCGATTGCGACGATGGGTTCGCTGTCCATCGCGCTCGACTCTATCGCCGCTGGAATCAAGGTTCTGCGTTTCTTCGACAATTGGGTGTGCACGGCAACCAATCCCCAGTAACGATTCACGGGTTTTGGGGATTCCATCATGGCGTCGCTTCCTTCGATAGAATCGATAACGTCTCCGGATTGCCAAGCTGCCTCAATGGCGGATGTTACGGAGACGACCCGCTTTTGAAGGAGCCAGTCTTCGGGAACACAGCCTGTGTCTTCATGCTCGAGCATCCAGTGCTTGAGGGAACTCGCTAACTTTTTTTGTTGGGCTTGATGCGACGGTTTATCAGCGAGATTGTTGACTTGATGCGGATCCTCGGAGAGATCATAAAGTTCCTCCACGTCTTTGGTTTCCCAAAACTTGGACTGTGACTTGTCGAGTCGTCCTTCGGTATAGGCTCTATACCAATCTTTGGTTGTCGGGGTCTGGAACATGTAGGCCAAGTAGACGCCTTGCGGTCGGAATGGGAAAAAGTTTCTGATGTAGAGGTAGCGATGATCGCGAATCGCTCGCGAACAATCGATTCGTTCATCCATCCTGTCGCGAAATCCAACGAGCGTCGAGTGAGCTTGTGAGTCATCCACAAAAAAGGATTCGCCATGCAAGTAGGATGGTCGGTTTGCACCGGCTAAATGCAATACCGTCGGTGTAAGGTCGAGAAAGGACACCAGTCTCTTCGTTACTGAATCCGCTTGATAGCTCGCTCCCAAGGTGGAATGAAATTTGGTTGGGATATGAACGAGCATGGGAACACGCAGTCCACTCTCGTAAAGCCATCGCTTGGAACGTGGCATTCCACTTCCGTGGTCCCCGAAGAAAAAAACGACGGTGGATGCGGTAAGACCATCGTCCTCCAATTGGTCGAGGATCTTTTGGAATTGTGAATCCATTTCGGTGATGCGGTCGTAGTACTGCGCCCAGTCGATTCGGACCTCGGGTGTATCGGGATGGTAGGGGGGTATAGGCACTGAATCGGTGGGGTGCGTTGGCTGGTAGGGGCGTTTTCGTATTTGGCTTTCGTGCGTTACTTGGATGTTGAAGACCGAGAAGAATGGTTTGTTTTTTGGGCGATTGCGCCAATGCGCTTTTTGGCTAGAGTCGTCCCACATACCCTGACGCTTTCGAAAGTTGTAATCCTCTTTGGAGTTGTTGCTGCAGTAATACCCAGCCTCATGGAGTTGTTCTGGGAGCGTCTTTGCGAAATCGGGGAGTGAAACTTCCGAGCGCATGTGCTGAGCGTTAAACGATGGTGGGAACATGCCTGTAATGATGGTGGTACGCGCTGGAGCGCAAACGGGTGCGTTCGACCAACAATTTAGAAATCGCTGGCTCTTTTTCGCAAATGCGTCCAAGTTTGGGGTGCGGGAGTATTCATCTCCGTAGCAACCTAACTGTGGTCCGGTATCTTCGCACGAGATCCAAAGGATGTTGGGTTTTTCGGCTGCGTGGAGGTGTACGTTCGACGTGATGCTCTGGAAGAACAACAGGAATGCGATCCATCGGATCCTCCGAGGAGTGGTCGGACAGAGTGCGGTTGTTGATATCATTTGAAATCCTCTCGTCATGCGTCCTTCACCATTCGAAGAACCTATGGTTCTACGGTATGTGGAAAACGGGGCTCATCAAGAGTGAACCGTAGGGTACCCTTCGCGGTGACAACGCCGCGGAGTCGGCCCAGGTATTCGGTGCTGTAGCGAAGACGCCGCGTGATGCACGTTCGGTATCGGGCGCGCATCTAGTCTTCGAGGAGTATTCGGAGCATTCGACGCAATGGCTCGGCTGCACCCCAAAGGAGTTGGTCGCCTACTGTGAACGCAGATAGGTATTTGCCTTGGTTTGTTGGATCGAGGTCCAGCTTCCGTAGTCTACCCACCGGGCAGGTGAGCGTCCCTGTCACCGCGGTTGGACTCAAATCTTTTATGGAGGCGGATCGTTCGTTGGGAACCACTTTGGCCCATGGATTGGCTTGGCCGATCAACTCCACGATTTCATCGAGTGGAACATCCTTAGTCATGCAAATGGTCAGAGCTTGGCTGTGGCACCTCATGGCTCCGATACGAACACAGATTCCATCGACTGGAATTTGCGACTCGGACCGACCAAGGATCTTGTTCGTCTCTGCTTTACCTTTCCATTCCTCGCGGCTTTGACCATTGCCCAGGTCTTTATCGATCCAAGGAATCAGGCTGCCTGCGAGCGGTACACCAAAGTTGTCGACCGGGAAGTCGGTGGATCGCATCGTATCAGTGACCGTCTTGTCGATTGCCAGGATCGCTGATGCCGGATTGGAAAGATCCTCGGAGACGGAATGGGATAGGCTTCCCATTTGCGTAAGAAGCTCTCGCATATTCTGTGCACCCGCCCCCGATGCAGCTTGGTACGTCATACTGGTCATCCACGCGACGAGTCCTTGACGGAACAATCCATGCAGTGCCATCAGCATCAAGGAGACGGTGCAGTTGCCACCGGCAAAAGACTTGATTCCATTGCGTAAACCGGACCGAATCACTTGGTCATTCACAGGATCCAAGATGATGATCGTGTCGTCGCGCATGCGCAACGTAGATGCGGCATCGATCCAGTAACCATTCCAACCGTTACCTCGTAGCTGATCGTACGTTGCCGTCGTGTAGTCGCCCCCTTGGCAGGACAGTATCACGTCCATTTTCTTCAGGGAAGCAACATCGTTCGCAGATTGGAGGATTCCTGCCCCTTTGCCTTGGAGATTGGGTCCCGCTCCCCCTGCATTGGAGGTTGAGAAAAAGACGGGTTCGAAATGGTCGAAGTCTTTTTCGGTGACCATCCGATCCATAAGGACCGAGCCGACCATGCCGCGCCAGCCAACCAAGCCTACTTTTTTCACGTTGCTATCTCTAATTCGGAAAGAAAATGGAATCGACGTTGCCGCGAAGGATTTGTTTCCCTAGTTCGATCGCGAACGATTCGCTCTGACCACGTCCTATGCAAATGGTTTCGGCAAGGCATTCAGCCAAAATGTGTTTGTACATTCGGTACTTGGGAAGGATGAACTCAAGTTTATAGGCGTCGCTGTAGTAGCCGATGAGCTTACCGCGTGGAACCGCGTCCAAACGAGCTTGGAGATCATGGCGGATGTAGCTGGGGGTGTTGCTATACCACCAATGCCCGTGCGCAATCACATTTGGGAATATCCAAGCGTAATCGACCAACTCCTGATTGCTCACAGACGCCAAAACCGAAATCGGAAATTTGACGTTCGGAAACGTATTGAGCAAGTCCGCGTATTGGATCATCGACCAGCGAGAGTCGTAGAGATCTTGGCCTTGATAGACACCCCCTGGGTACACCTTGCGGTTGACCCCGATCATTAAATCGAAAGGGAGGCTATATTCGGCACAGAACTCCGCTAGCCTCCAAAACACCCAATAGGCGACTTGCGTTTTGTCGGCTTCATCGGGTTCGTTTGCATCGGGTCCGTTTTGGCAGTTTAAAATACGTTGGAACGCATTCGCGGTCGACGCGTCGCCGAGCGGAACATGCCGCGGTGTGAACCAAGGAGGAAGGGAGATTGCGCACGCTTTGGCCCGGTTTCTCACGAAGCGGTCGAACAGGAGTCCCAAGCTCCGGTGCAAGTGCTCGAGGGACTGAATGGATGAGGATGTCGAAGCGGCTAGTCGAGTCCGTGTCTTTTCGAGATGAAGGTGGAAAACCAGATCGTCGGTGCGCAAGCAGGGGACGTAGCGATACGTGTCGAAGTCGTCCAAGGGATCATCGAAGTCATTCGTGAGAAAAATTCTTTCAATCTTGCTCTTGGTTAACACCTCGGTTTCCCAGTTGGGCCGCTGCATAGCTACTAATGCTTGATCGTAAAGAGATTTCCAGTTGTTTCGATCAATGGAATCGTCGTTGAAGCCGAATAGATGTCGCGAGAGATCGACGAACCATGACCACTGTACCGTGTGATTGATCTCGTGCAGCGATTCGAAAAGTCGACCTACTTTTTCTTCTGGCGATAAATCTGCTTGTTCAATGGATTCGCGAGGCATGCCAGCGGAGTGGACGAGTTCTGTGTAGTAGTGGTAGCCGAGCAAATCCGCGATTGTCTCCGATGCTGGCGATCGCGGGTTGATGTGCGAATGCGAATCGACGAGAACGAGGGAATCGAGTTCGTCGAAAATAACCTGTTGCAGGGACGCCATGATCGATTGCTTGGGAATGGAGTGGGGCGTACGGATACGATGCCATTTGCCGAATGATCTCGGGAGTGAGCACGTGAATCTCGTGATGTATCCTCGTGTTTCTCGAGCTACCCGCCGCTAACAGGCGGAATCAACGCAAAATCCACGCCGGGCACGAGCGCTAATTCTAGGCTCGCATCGTCATCTACAAAAGTGTGGTTCACGGCCAACCGGCTGGCGTGGATCACATTGGCCAAGTCTGGATGCACGCTAGCGAGGGCCGACTTGATGACGCGAGTGGTCAGGTCTTCCGGACGGGTGAGGCTCGGTAGCGAGAAGCTCACCAAGTCGCTCGCCAGTCTTTCTCGAAGCCCAGCGAAGACCTTGATTTGGAGGGTTTGTAGCGGGTCCGATGGCTGCATAGCCCTAAAGTGTAGCACGGCCCACTCCAAGAGGGATAGGGATCCTAGAATCGTGCTACAGCAGAAAATATGTTCCTAGGGGTAGGAGTCTATTGTTTGGCTATCTTTTCTTGGGAGTACGGGTTCACAACGACCCGCGGCTTTCCAATCGTTCGTTGCTCCGCGAGCACGTGTACGGAAACCTTGCCCGAACCACTTTCCCCTGCATCAGCACCGTTCTCGGAACAGCATCCCTTGGAATACGGATTATCTACCGCACGAGGTGGGATGGCATAGCTCTCTTTGGGCACCGGAGCGTACCCGGGGACTTGTCCCAAAAGCGGGTACGATGCGTATGGGCTGTCGCCGTATGGGCGCTGGTAGCGTGCACCGTAGTAAACGGGGGAGTAGATCGAAAAATAAGGTGGAGTCGGCATTCTGTTTCGGAATGCATACTGAGCCCCCAATCCCCAAGCGTAGGGGAGACCCACCAAGGGATCGATCGCAGATGCTGTTGAGGTGGAAATTACACCGATCGAACCAAAAGCCAAAAGAATTTTACAAACAAGTCGTTTCATGCTGGTCTCCATAGAATGCCCCCAGCAATTAACTCTAATCGGCGAGCGGAGATTCTCAATGACAATCGCGCATTCCAGCGCGAATTGGTTCGAGCATCTTCGCGAGCATGTCGACGGTTCCGCGGCTACTAACGGGAGGCATGCGGCGACTGCGCAGAATCGCCGAAGGGGTTGGGCCCCGGACGATAACCTACCTTCTCTTGCTTCCGAGCGCACTCGATGCATGTCGTGGCATACGGAACGGCTTGCAATCGAGCCAAAGGAATCGGTTTCTCACAGGTTTCGCAATTCCCGTAAACGCCATCACGGAACCGACCTAGTGCATCTTCGATTTGGGAAAGTTCGCGGCTCTCAACCTCGACGAGTTGGCTGCTAATCTCGTCTTGCGCGGTATCCATCGCGGCATCCATGACATCTCCGCCCTCTTGCGATAGCGTCTGGAGCAGGCTCAAGTCACCCTCCAGAGCTCTTCTTAACGCCTCGCGTCGGAGCAGTAGCACATCCTTAAGCTTGCTTAGGGCTTCTTTCCTCGACATATTTTTCTCCAATCGGCAGACACCTGCCCCTCCCGGAAGGTGGGAAGGAAATGATCAACCACAACTATAGTACGCAAAACTGCGAAAAATGTTCAGAAGGGCATAGTTCAGGTTAGAAAACTGTTATCCAGGTGCATTTCAGGTGGTTTTTAGGCTCTAACAGTTTGTTTGGCAAAGGGTTGCGCGTTTTCTGATGGGGGTCGGGTGCTAGCAAATTCGAGTTCGTTAAAGGTGGAATTTCCGGAGTTTTCTTAGTCACTCGGTAATTATGGCTACAGTAGCAGGATTTTCATGGAAGTTGGCCAATCAGCGGTGTCGATAGCTCGACATCGCGTGGTTATAGCTTGATGATCAAATTGGCTTGTTTTACGTACCTATGGCAGCTTCATACCTCACCTCCAATAAATCGAGCGTTGATTCTCAGAATGCTGGGATCGATATCGGTTTCGTTGACCTTCTCGATCGCAGCGGGACGGTTGTGGCTTCATGGGGAGTCCACTCCCCGCGCTGTACCATCGGATCTGCTTTGGAAGCATCGGTTCGTGTTCAAGAGGGAAATCTAGCACCCAACCACGTCCTCTTAATTTTTGGAAAAAAGTTTACGTTGCTGAAAGCTCTCGCACAACCGACGCGAGTTTCCGGGCGGCCAGTCAAAGAGTGGCTGATTGATACCAGTACGACGATCGAGATTGGGGAGTTGACCTTTGTGGTTCACCCATTCCCTAGTCGGCCTTTGTCCAGTGTTGTCCGAGGTGAACGCATTTCAGAGATCGCATCCAGAATGGGTGCGGCTGCGTCCCAGGCCTTGGATGTGTCCGTGCACGAGTCTTCTTCCAACTCAACCATTCCAATCGTCGAACCAGGTGTGGTATTCCCCGAGAGCGTGGGCCAAACAACCTCGCATTCGACTCCGGTGAATAACGACAAAAGCGCGTCAGAAGCTGCACCTGAGGTGTTGGGACATATCAAAGAGAACATGGAGTCGCTCACGGCTGCTGTGGCTGCGTTGCAGGCCAATTCCGTCCAGAGACAACTGGATGTGCAAGCCAACACGGAATCCGTGGTTCTCGCTTCGACTCAGAAGATGATGGAAGGTTTCGCAGACCGCTGGTTCTCGGACATTCGACGCGAACTCGGCACCTTTGGAAGTCAACAGCAAGAGTCGGTGTCGCAACTGACCCAGTCGTTGGACAGTCGGCTCAACAGCATGGAGCAGCGCATAGAGACGATCGGCGTGACTTCGAGCGAAGAGATTCGCGTTTTATCAAACCAACTTTCTTCGTTGGCAAATGATCAGTCCGAATTGCGCAACTCCCTCTCCGAAGCGCGGTCCTCTCAGAGCGAAACTCAATCGCTCTCACGGAGCCAAGCCTCTGCAACGCCCGTATCATCGGAAACGCCTATTCGCGAACGGGAGATTCTTCCACACAGTGAGGCACCGTCGTACTCACCGTCGTACTCACCGTCGTTCGAGTCCAATCCAACTCCCGATGCGATCAGCCCAACGCTTGAGAATCGACCTGACACCAATCGGCATGCTCGGATGGATGGGTCCGAGCGGGCGGAGGAAACCTCGGGTGATTTCTCTGGCCGATCGCTACCGTATTACGCGGCAAATATGCCTGATCCACAGTTTCCAGTGGAGCCGGAATTGGGTCCGATGTATCCGTCCGCCGGTGAAGCAGATTCGCCTTATCAAAAAGCACCTCATGCGATGCAATGGGATGCTCCGGTCGATGACTCGAGCGACCAGTCGTACGTCGAACTTTTGCGACGCTTAGAGAAGAACCAAGCCGAGGTTGAAAAACGTTCCGAGTCATTGCTAGCTCCGGAACTGCCCCCTGTGGAGTCCCTCGACGAGTCTACGACCGCTCCTAGCCGGAAGATCCCTTGGGATTCGCAAAGCAACAGTGTCCTTCAAAACAGTGTCCTTCAAGACGGCGGACCGGAAGCGGGATTTTCGGAATCCTCCATTTCCAGCGTGGAAATTGCAGGTCCACCAGCGGCCAGCCCAAGAGCGTCAGGCACGCCGATGTTACGAGAGTCCGCGGAGGATCTGGAATACCTTCGATCGTTGAGTGCAAATCACAGCTTGGAACCGGAGTCCGTAGATCTAAGACAACTTCAAGCAGGCCTTGACTCGGATGCGATCGGTAGTCGTCTTGAACGACTTCTATCGGAAGCCTCGGATCGTCGGAAAACGCCGCAAGCAACGGAAAATCCATTCGACCGATTGCAACCCCAAACGCCAGAGGTCTCGGAGGATGCGATCCGTCCGATAGCGTCTAAGCTCGAGAATCGAGTTGGCAGATCACCGATGGTCGAGCAGCTGCTGAGGCCTTCCACGGAAATTCCTGCAGAGGTCCGCTCGAATGATGATGCCATGGATTCAGGGGAGCGGGAACTTCAGGCGCTCTACGCGTCGCTTGGGTTGTCCCGAATACCTGCCACGGGAGTTCAGGCTCATGGGTATAATGAGGCAATAAATCCAGATGTCGCAGCCGAGGGGAGCTACGATCAGATCGAGGCCCAGAGGGTTCCTATGCGTGGTGGCGGACATGAGGCTGTGGTCCCATCGCCTTATCCTGAGAAGGGAGACGATGATGTTCTCCCTCACGGTGCGGATGAGGAACCTCTCGGGGTTAGTGACGGACTTGTAGAGCGATCTCCTCTCCAGAAGCCGAGCAATTATGAGGAATTCGGTGAGTTGCAGGTGCAGAACGGTGTTTCCGCTCTAAGCTCTTCTCAAAACGCGGATGGCGGTCAATCCGAATCAAGCGACGATCAAAACGCAGAAGATGAGTCGATTGAAGATTACATGCAGAGACTTCTGCAACGAGTCCGCTCCGGCCCAAACAGTTCACCCGTGGCGGTATCTGGGAACAATCGAAAATCCTCGTTGCCATCGATCTCAAAGCGAGTTACCGAATTGCCTGAACTATCGGCTGAGGTTCCGCTTCCCAGCCCCAGCCCGTCCGGTCAGGAGTTCTCTCCTGCATCCACACCCTTGAGCCGGCCTTTTTCAAGTTTGCCACCGAGGGCCGCCAATCGAGCCCCCGAGGCCAAGGCGGATTTGGACGCGCTGCGCGAACTCGCGAATTCGAATGCTCGCCGAGCCATCAAGCGGAGCGACAAACGTCGCAATAACAACGATTTTTTAGTGAACGTTGTGGTGTGTGTCTTTTCACTAGCATGCGGCTTGGCCCTACTCGTAATGAATGGATTCCGTATCAACGTAACGTTTCTTGGGATGACCACTGCATTCCTGGTGTCCATTTTGTGGGGAGTCGACTCCGTTCGGACGTACCTTACGATGCTTCGAGAGCAGAAGGATGGGATTCTCAACCGGGATGAAGCGAGAGAGTGAGTTCTCCCCATCGGGCGAAAAAAGTTGACTCGCAGCGGTAGCCCTCGGGCGAGTATCAAGAACCGCGGAACCGTTCGAGTACGCTTTCACGGTGGGCGGTTAAGCCTTCGCGGTTCGCCAAGGCCGTAATATAAGGTTCTATTTCTTCGAGCGCCGTCCGACTGAATTCAACCTCGCTGTAGGAACGTAGGAAGTGATTCGAGGAGAGGCCGGATGCCCATCTTGCGGTAGCCCCAGTTGGTAGAACGTGGGACGGTCCTGCAGCGTAATCGCCCAATGCGACCGGTGAATAGTGCCCCTTGAAAATTGCTCCTGCATTGTGAATCCTTCGAGCAAAGCGATCCGGGGATTCAACGGAAATCTGGAGATGCTCGGGTGCCAATTGATTCGATAGCTCCACCAATTGATCTTCATTAGAGCATAGGATGCTCGCTCCAAATTCCGACAATGACGCTTTCGCCAAATCAGCCCGTTCGAGATGCTGGAGTTGTTTCTCCGTCTCCAATTCAATTTGGTTGAGGATCGTCTCGGATGTTGAAATGACGATGCTCGATCCTGGGGAATGCTCTGCCTGAGCGATTAGATCCGAAGCGGCAAAGGGGGCTTTTGTGGATTCGTCGGCAATGACTAAAACCTCGCTCGGACCCGCGATGGAATCAATGTCAACGGTTCCGTAGACGTGGCGCTTGGCCAAAGCCACAAACAAATTGCCTGGACCGACAATCTTGTCAACAGCAGGGATCTCGGGAATCCCATACGCAAGTGACGCGATGCCTTGAGCCCCTCCCACGGCGTACACCTCCCGAATTCCAAGCTCAAAACAGGTTGCCAAAACATCTGCATTGAAGGCGCCAAATTGGGTTGGCGGCGCGATGATCGCGATCTCTGGAACTCCTGCGCACTGCGCGGGTATCGCGGTCATGAGCACGGTCGATGGATACGCCGCTGCGCCACCGGGAACGCAAATGCCGATCCGCTTCAGGGGCGTGTATCGATGTTTTAGCACGATGCCTTGTCCGTCGTTTACGACAACATCTGAGTGCAAAATGGCGGACTGAAATCGTTCAACATTCTCACGGATCGCACGAATCGACGCAAGGAAATCACCCGAGGCTTGTGAATGTGCTCTTTCGAGGGCTTCGATGGGTACTCGCAACGTATTGGCAGAAGTATTTGGATCGTCGAGGACACGCGCGTATTTCAGTACGGCGTCGGTTCCATACTGCCGTACATCTCGACAAATCCGCTCAACCACTTGCTGAGGTGCTAAATTCTGCCCAAACAATTGCTGCGTTAGCTGCCGTCCACGTTCTGAAACGACCGTCCCGTCCGGACTCAACTTTCGACGCAGCTCGGACAACTGCCATTGAAAGTCAGCGGAACTTGCCGCGATGCGGTTTAGCATGTTCAATCCTAGGTGACCGGTCTAACCGAGGTTTGCGAGTTGCTCAGCGGTAAAGTTAACGTTGGTCGCCACGGATTGAACGTCATCGTGATCCTCTAGCTTCTCCAGCAGTTTCATGACTGACACTGCGGTTTCCGAATCCACTTCCACCGTGAGGTTGGGAACCCTAGTTACCTGTTTAGATTCGATAGCGATCCCTTGTGCTTCGATGACCTCAACCAGGCCAGTGTAAGCGTCTGTGGGGCAGGAGATTTCAAACGTCTCTTCTCCTTCCGTGACGTCCTCGGCACCATTCTCCAGGGCGATCTCCATGAGCTTCTCAAGATCCACCGCCGATTGCTTGATGGATAAGAGCCCTTTCCGCTCGAACAAGTAAGCAACACAGTTGGTAGAACCGAGATTGCCGCCGTGGTTATCGAAGAGCTTTCGAACTTCCGGAGCGGTTCGGTTGCGGTTATCGGTCATGATGTCACAAAGGATCGCGACACCACCCGGGCCGTATCCTTCGTAGAGAATTTCTTCGACATCACCACCGTCCAGTTCGCCTGTGCCCTTCTTAATTGCCCGATCAATGTTG
>CAIYZV010000464.1 GCA_903930765.1 uncultured Pirellula sp. | reverse complement strand
TTTGGACCGGAGAACGAAGACGCGACCAAGTGTTCTTGCAAACCGATCCCGGTGCCGCTGCCTGCGCCAGGAAGGTACCACGCAAACGCGCCGAGGAGTTGCCCTTCTTTCCCACCTGGGACGGCGTTGCGAGCCTCGATTCCTTCGTCTTCGTTGAGTCGCCAATATCCGAGCGGACGATCGTCAAGAATCCGTTTCGCATAGGGACCATGTTCGTCGATCAGTTCCCGTCGCGGTTCTCCTGTTGCGCGCTCCATCGCTTCGACCAACGCATCCACGATTTTCGGCTCGGCCGTGACCTCAAGCCCAGCTGTGCGCGCGGGCCATGTGGTATAGCCTCCTAGCCGATGTTGCTCCGGAGGTGGGATATAACCTTCGGCACCGTTGGCCAACTCGACATTGAAGTGCATCTGTGCAGGCGATCGACGCTTGAGTTTCAAACCGGTCAAGGCGTAAACTTCGTTCGGAAGGGCGGCGATCGTCAAATCACCGATCCGTAACGCCTGCAGTTTCAATTGCGTCCGTTGGCGATCGTGCAGAATCAATGCTTCGCGGGCATAAACCTCAGTGACATTTTTGGGAAGATCATTCTCTATCTTCGCTGCGATCGGCTCAGCCCATTTGCGTCGCGACTCGTCCGGGACACGATACCGCAGCGGGAGCAATTGTTCCTCGACAGCCAGTGCTGCGTGAGGATGGTATTGGATCGTATCGAGCCCTTTCTCCGCATAGCGTGCTACCTCGGCAGCGTACTCTGCCATCGAAACGCCCCGCGCAGGACTACCGTAGTCCATCCACATTAAATCCCCACTGGTCCCTTGAGAGAGGGCGCATACGAAAGGCCCATTCCCGTCACCTGATTCCCCGAGGAACTGCGCTACGTGCTTGCAGAACAACCCGTAGTAATCCGCCGAAATAGCGCCCGTGCCGAAATAATGTTGCGAGTAATTGGCATAAACGGCGATCGGTTTACCTTCGAGCGTCTGCAGTGAGATCAGAGACAAACTCGGATCGACCGGTCCGGAGGGGCCGATCACATCGGTGCTTTGGTACCCGGGGTGCATGTTCGCCAATCCGTTCGGCTCGCCAAACGGATCGACGATCTTCCGATCGTTGCGACGGATCCAACGTCGGTTGTGCGTATGCTCCCAATCCTCGACACTTCCCCAACCGATCCGTGCCGGCTGCAGATTCCCATGGGCTGCAACAATGGCATCGGCGATCTTGCCAGGGAGCATCGCCGCATACGAAGCGTCTTGCCGGGTCCCCAAGCATCCCATGGCTGCCGGTGCCGAGTGGGTGTGGGTCGCGGATACCAGCATATGGCTCGCTGGAATCCCACAACGTCGACTCGCTTCCACCTTCGCCGCATCGATCAGGCTCTGCTCCATCATGCAGGTATCGACCACAACCAAAGCCAATTGCGAGGTTGCATCGTCGAGGACGATCGCTCGTACCCACAACGCGTCTTGGAGCACACTACCCCGTCCTTCCAAAAATCCACCTGCGATGATCGATTCCTTTTCGATAGGATCGATATTGACCGTCGCAGCCCCCGCGCGAAACGATTCGCCTCGCACGTCATGCTGAAGGAGTTGAATCGCAACAAAAATTGCAACTGCGAGGGTAAGGAATCGCAACATAGGATAGGTATGCCGAATCGAGGACGGTCAAGAGCGAACAAAAGATGGCGATCGCTACAGCTTACTTGATTTTTAATCCATCCGCGAAGGAATCGATCGACGAGGTAGACGATTCGGTTTCATTGAGAATGAGAACGAGAACCAAAACCAAAACCAAAACGAGCACGAGCAGGAGCAGGAGCAGGAAACGCGGATTGATTTGGATTTGGATTTGGCTCTGCGACCCTCGAAAATCGCAACTTCAAACGTAATTTTTGCGATGCAAGCGATTTTGGGGTGGCGATCGCGCGTCGAGTTCTACCAGTGACGAACGATATCCATCAACCGATCGGCGCTGGTGAACGGTTCCGCCATCCAGCCTTCGCGTCGAGCCCCCTCGACATTGTCATGCCGATCGTCGGTAAAAAAGATCTTCGATGGTTCTCGTCCTGCCCGCTCCGCGGCGATTCGATAGATCTGAGAATCGGGTTTCATGCTCTTGGCTTCAAAGGATAAAATCACCGGCACGAACCAGTCGACCACCTGCGGGTATTTCATGTGCAGGATCCAATTCCAGTGGGCTTCGCAGGTGTTCGACAATAGTCCGATCGGGATACCCAAGCTCTTTACATGATGGAGCACCGGCAGGATCTGTGCGTTCGGAACGAACATGTCCGCGGCTGCTTGCAGCATCTCGTTGGTATCCAGCGACCGATCGAGCGACTGGGCGATTCGGTCGATGAACTCTTCACCGGTGATCAAACCGGTCTCATACTCGATTTGCAGGTCGCTCTGCATAATAACGGCATGCATTCGTTGAGGGTCGACGTTGGCGATTTTCGCCATCGATCGCATCGCGAGCGAATGATCGAAGTAGAGCAGGACGTTGCCGAGGTCAAAGTACATGAACTCGGGTTTTGCGAACTCGGGTTTGACGATGGTCATAACGTCGTTACTCCTGCCTTGACGGTGCGCGCTAACGCACCCGGTATCGATTCCATACCGGAAAAATGCTTCGGAAACGTTTGCGTACTGCAATTAAACCAGCGCATCGGCAAAGGTCTTTTGCAATGCTTTGAGCCCACGTGCGCCGTCCTTGCCTTCGATGACCACGTTGACTCGCAATTCGCTGGTGTTGATCATCAGGACATTGATCCCCTCGTCGGCGAGGGCTTTGAACATGGCGATCGCGACGCTGGTATGGCTGCGCAATCCGATGCCGCTGACCGACAGTTTGGAGATGTCGTTGCTGCCACCGATCCTTCGGAACTGGTAGCCAGTTTTTCCAAGCACCTCCATGCATGCATCCATCTGTTCCTTGGGAATGGTAAAGCTGATACTGGTTTCGCCTTGGTATCCATCGCAGCTTTGGATGATCATGTCGACGAAAATACCAGCGCTCGCGACTTCCTGAAACACTTTTTCAGCGAGGCCTGGCGTATCGGGAACGCCGGACAATGTCACGCGGGCTTGGTCGCCGAGCAGCGATATATCGAGCAAGGTCAATTGCTCCAAGTTGGTCGAACGCAATCGCTCGACAACTTCGCTGGGACTTTGCTTGGTATGCGACATTTGACCGATCAACCATTGGTTTGCATCCGCAGGCTTGGTGTGGAGCGAAAACGCTTGGTGCACAGCCCGTAACGCCGCGGTTGCTTGCGAGCGTTGGACCAAACAGCTGATCTTAATTTCGCTCGTGGTGATCATTTGAATGTTGATACCAGCGGTTGCCAGTGCCGCGAACATCCGCTCGGCAACGCCGGTCTGGTCAGCCATTCCGAGCCCGACCACGGAAACCTTCGCGACCGCATCGTCGTGGTGAAGACCCGTTGCACCAGTGACATCGACAGCCTCTTGGACCGCTCGCAATGTCTCTTTGAGTTCGTCGCTGGGGATCGTGAACGAGATGTCGGCACGATTCTCCATGCCGATGTTCTGAACAATCATGTCGACGGTAATCTTTCGATCGGCGAGTCTCTTAAAGATCTCATAGCTCATCCCCGGCGTATCGGGTACGCCTTGGACCGTGACACGAGCTTCATCGCGCGTCAACGCAGCTCCGCACACAGGAACCGTTGGCGACTCCGGTATCGAGACGATCATCGAACCGGGAGCGTCGGAGAAACTGCTTCGGACTCGGATCGGAACATCGAATTTTTTCGCGAACTCGATCGAGCGATTGTGCATGACGCTGGCCCCGAGACTCGCCAGCTCCAACATCTCGTCGTAACTGATCAGTCCCATCTGGCGGGCTTCGGGCAACAACCTCGGATCGGTTGTGTATACACCGTCCACGTCGGTGTAGATCTCACACGCGTCCGCGTTCAATACGGCGGCCAACGCCACGGCGGTGGTATCGCTGCCACCGCGACCGAGCGTCGTGATGTTGAAGTCCTCATCGACCCCTTGGAACCCAGCCGCAATCACAATGTTGCCTTGATCGAGCAACCGGCGGATACGGTCGGTCGAAATGGTTTTGATGCGGGCTTTGGTGTAGGAGCTATCCGTCTTGATCCCCATCTGCGCCCCGGTGAGCGAAATAGCACGGTACCCAAACCCATGGATGGCCATCGCCATCAGAGCCACGCTGACTTGTTCTCCCGTGCTCAGGAGCATGTCCATTTCGCGGGCTGGCGGTTCGCCGTTGACCTGTTTCGCTAAATCGATCAAGTGATCCGTTTCATGGCCCATGGCGCTGACGACGACGACGACCTGATTGCCCTCCTGCTGCGCCCGGATCGCTTTCCGCGCGGCCGCCTGAATCTTTTCAGGAGTCGCGACGCTCGTACCACCAAATTTCTGAACAATGAGAGGCATGGAAAGAACCGTTTCACAAGAGCCAGGCGGACCCCCAAAATCTTTGGGAATGCAACAACGCCGCGGAAAATGATATCAACAACGCCGCTTTTGAGAATGAGCAACCGTACACCAACCTACTGATGCTCGAAATCTGCAAGAAATCATGCAGGAAGATGTGCCCGCTCACCGCTTGCAAAAAATCGGAGCGGAATGCTGCAAAAAATCGGAGCGGGATGCTACGGAAACGGGATGCTATGGAAATCAGAGCGGAATGGCGCAAGCCATCCGGTGAACCTCCATTTGCCGCGAACCTCCATTTGCCGTGATACCTAGGATCCCAGTGAACCTAGGAACCGATCCGCTCAGCGGCGCAACTGCCGATCCATAGGCGACGAAACCGAACTCCCTGGAATCGATCGGGTGGTGTTTCCGGCCTCATCGGTGAATTGGCCGGGCCCGTTTGTGGAAGCGTTACCGACTCTTGCGCCACCTGAGTAGAAGTTTGACGATGGAACACCACCAGGAGGAGTCATGCCGGGTGACCAGTTAAAACGCCCTCCTGATCCCAAGGATGGATTGGCATCACCAGAGTTCATACTGGCGCGGTTGCTCGAACCAGCGTTGGGAAGGATGGGACTGGTGGCCGCTAATTTCGCAAAGGATTCATCCAAACTTCCTTTCACACGCACGACCTCGGAGTCGCTGGAATGCTCCGCGAGAACCCGGCCTAGGGTGATACGAGCTTGGACGAGTTCCCCAAGTCGATACTGAGTTTCTGCAACTTGAATCTGCCGTTGCCACAATTCCGGTGGAAGCCGCTCGGAAGCTTTGGCCAATAGCATCGTCGCTTCCTGTGGGCGGTTGAGGTCGGCAAAGGTCAAGCCTCGCTGCAGCATGTGCTCGGGCTGATCGGAAACCTCCGGGTGGAGATCGGCCATATGGTCGAGCGTCGACAGCGATCGCTCGGGCCTTTGTGTCGTGCGGTAGAGCTCTGCAATCGAAAGTTGGACCCGCGGGTAATCGCTTCGTATCAATAGCGCTCGATGGTAACATTCGAGCGCATCGTGGGTTTCGCTCGATGCGCGATGCGTATCGCCGAGCAACGCCCAGGCTTGCGCATGGTTGCGATTCACCGAAAGAACATCCAACGCAATCTGTTTCGCTTGTTCATTCTTTCCCGACTCCAAGTACATCTCCCCCAAGCGTATCGCGTACTCGGGGTTCTTGCCCGATAACCGCAATGCCTCGCTCATGTGATACGTGGCTTGCTCCTTATCACCACGACTCCACAGCGTGGTTGCATATCCCCAATGAGCCCGCTCGTCGAGCGGCGACTGCGCGAGGGCTTGTGAAAATAATAACTCTGCATCCGAGTAGCGATCGCGCTGCAACGCATCGGCACCGCGCAACGATAACTGCCGCGCTGATACCAACGGTTTGTTCGTGGGTGTGCCTCGAAACGCGCGACAGCCTACCTCGCTCCCGACCAACAGCACGAGCATCGCACTAAAAATCGAAATAACCTGTCGTCGTGGTGATTGGTTTTGCAGTTTTGTAGTCGGATTGTTTGTAGTCGGATTGTTCGTAGTCGGATTGAATGATTTCGGCGACAGAGACTCGTCGTTCCAACGCATGATGCGCCTCCCAAGGCTCACGCCTCGGTGCGCATTCGAATTGGAAGAAAAACGAATCATGGATGGCAGTATCCCATCGATGGTAATAAACGTTCGTGCAGTACAACCCCATGCTTCTAGCAAAAACGCACTGGAAAACGCAAGGGATTCCGCGACGGAGTGCGATTGCTTGCATTCACTGGCGACTCAGCGACTAGGGCATGCCACGCTGAGGACAGCCCAGCCGATCCTGCAGTGGGCCCGAGATCCTGCAGTGGGCCCGAGATCCTGCAGTGGGTGCTAGTAGCAATTCCGAAGCGCATCGATTCCAAGGTTCCCCAGTTTCCATTGATTCCGTGGAAACTTTCTCGTACTTACCATTCCGAGCCTATCCCGAAGTTTCGACGCAAGGCGGCGGCTAGTGGGTCCGATTGCTTTGGAACGTCGCAATAGCTCACTCTCGTCTCCTATCACAACGGGCGAGAAACCCATCGCCTATTTCGAAATTATTGCTGGCAATGAACTCGGTCCCGAACGACCCTATGCCCCAAAACGTCCCGATGCAATCGACGCGTATCCTCCGAACGGTCGCAATCATGACCGGCATCATTGCGATGTTAGGGGTGGTATGCTCGCGCGTCGAAGGACAATCCGTTGCGGATGCGCCGGGGATGCCTAACGATCCACCGGCTGCAATGCCGGTCGCTGCGGCAGCGGTCCCTGAAAAAGCCATCGATCGTTCGGCTCTGGTCCAAAAGTACAACGAGGCGAGAGACGCCTACAAACGACGGGAATGGGAAGTTGCGAGTGAAAAGTATGCGGAGGTGAGTCGGCAATGCCCAGGCACCCCGCTGGCCCTCGAGTGCAACTACTACGCTCTCTTCTCGCACTGGCAAATGGAGTCCCCCGAAAGCCCATCCCTTACTCGAGCGTGGTTGAAAGAAGCGGCCAGCCTACACCGCAAAGCGGCCAGCCTACACCGCAAAGCGGCCGCGATCGGTTCGGAAGATTCGCGCAACCCAGCATTAACTCCCCGCGACAGCTGGATCGCCCAAGCCCATTGGCTATTGACGCAATCGGAGCGAAACCAAGGAAAAATAGCGGAATCGGAGGAGCGACTACGCGCCTTGCTCGAAATCCAAGGGGCGACGCGCGATCCATCGGTCGCTTGGCCCGTCGATTGGAAACCATCCCAGAAACATTGGAATGCACTTGGAAACTTGCTCGTCACCGCCAATCGCGATCTCGACGTCGCTCAGTATTGCTTTGAACAATCCTCCGAAATAGGGAATGGAACACGCGAACAGCAATGCGAAGCGTTGGTAGGGATCGTTCGATGCCATCTCGCCACCGGTGACCTCACTGTCGCAGACGAATCCATGGTGACCCTGGATTCGATCGCGGAGGATGCAAGCTCGAAAATCCGATTGGCATTGCTCCGCGCGCAATGGTACCGGCAAAAAGGAGAGCCCTCGCGCGTCCTCAGTGTCCTGCAACCAGCGGTCGATCTGGCCATCCAACAGCAACCCGACACGCGTTTGATCTATGAACTGGCGTTGGCCCTGGCTCCAGACGGCATGCCCCCAAAAACGAACCACGCGAATGACGCCTCCGAGCCAGCCAACCAGCTTTGGAACGAAATCATCACCAGGGATTCCAGCAGCCCGATCGCGATCGAAGCCCGAGTACGGCTTGCACAAGCTCGACTCGCAGATCGTCAGTGGGATACGACGAAAACTCTCCTCGACGACGCAATCTCTCTAGGTCTCCCTCCCTCCCTGCTTTGCCACTCGCGGTTCCTGCGTGGCCAAGCGAACGCGGCTCTCGGATTCTTCGAGGAGGCACGCGATGATTTTCAACTGGCGCTGAAGGTCATCCAAGGGAACGAAGGATTGGAGCTGGCGATACGATTCGATCTCGCGGAGGTCCTGGTCCGGTTGCAGGCCTGGGATCAAGCCATCCCGCACTGGGAGTTCCTCATCGCCCAGGGTATGGGATCTTTGGACGAAACACTGGATTCCGATTTGGTCACAACTCGGGCTGCTTCAACGAAACAACTGCCGGCATGGATGGCTACCGTTTGGCTCCGCCAAGCTGAAATGCAAGCATTGCGCAGGGACTGGAACGCCGCTGAAAAAATTGTTTATCAAATTCGAGAGCAGTTTCCCGAATGCAACCGCAGGGACGAAGTCGATTATCTCTTAGCGCGGTGTATGGTTTCCAAGGCAAAGTTCGATGATGCACGGCAATTGCTGACCGCGATTGCTAGCAGCGATCGTACTTCATCCCCCGAATGGATAGCTCGTTCGTGGTGGATGGTGGGCGAGACGTATTTGATGCAGCGACGTTACAGCGATGCATTGGATGCGTACGAACGGGTCCTGGGGACCGGAGCGAGTGAGTATTGGCACTCGGCAGCTCGGATGCAAATAGGGCAATGTCACGAATTGCTCAGGAATCCGGAGTCTGCTCGAACGGCCTACCAGCAGGTTTTGGATCGCGATTCCCAAGGTGCATTTGGTGTGCAGGCTCGCGAACGCATCGCCTTGCTACCAAGTACTTCACAACTTCCCACTGACCAAATCCCTGCAACGCAGAATCCTGCTACGCAGAGGAATGCAAGCACATCAAACGCAAGCACATCGAACGCAGCAGCGGTTGGAAATAAGCGATGAAGTTTACGAAGCGTCATTCGATCCGAAATGCAGGGAGCCGACTCGGGTTCTTCGCGTTCCTATCGATCGCGATGCTCTTGAACAGCGCCGGAACCCTGTGGGCTCAGAACAATCGCTGGAACGCGGCGCAACCTCCGAACGGTTTTGCGAACCCTGGCCCAAATGGATTTCAAAACCAAGGCTTTCCGACAGCGAATAACCCGGCGAACGCATCCCTGAACTCGGGGAACCGATCTTTCTCCGATCCACGGCTTGCAGCGGTACCCAATTCCATCACCAACGGCAATGTTACGAACAATTCGGGTAGCGCGGTCACCAATGGCCAATCGGTAACCAATGGCCAATCGGTAACCAGCGCGAAACCAGATTCAGCCGCTTCGACATCGACCGAAGGCAAAATCCCCGTCCGAAATCTCTTGCAGATATTCCACGACGGCGGTTTGATGATGTACCCAATCGCCCTCTGCTCGTTCGCCTTGATGGTCTTTTCCTTTGAGCGATTGATCCATCTCCGACGCGGTCGGGTGATTCCCCGTCCGTTCGTCAATCGACTCATCGAGCAAATTCAAAATCAGCAAGTCGACCGCGACGAGTCGATTGAACTGTGCGAAAAGAATCCCAGCGC
The DNA here is from genome assembly GCA_903930765.1 of uncultured Pirellula sp. GTDB lineage: Bacteria > Planctomycetota > Planctomycetia > Pirellulales > Pirellulaceae > JBKCUI01. Next base: position 4,535 of record CAIYZV010000464.1, on the reverse strand, counting down.
GATGGGACATATCATGATCGCAGCCTTGAAACGCTACGGAAAACCCTCGGTGGAGGTAGAGCAAGCGGTCTTGGATGCGGGAGAACGCGAGAGCAATCATCTGCGCAAGCATTTGCGAATCCTCAGCGCGATCAGCAACGTATCCCCACTGTTAGGACTCCTCGGTACCGTTCTCGGGATGATCCAGTCGTTCAACGATATTTCCAATTCCCAAGCGATGGGGCGGCCTGAAATGCTCGCAGGGGGAATCAGCCAAGCGTTGCTGACAACCGCCGCTGGCCTGTTGGTCGCAATCCCAGCGTACATAATGCACGTATACTTTGTCGGTCACATCGATCGGTTGATCATGGAAATGGATACGCATGCCCAACGACTCATCGATGTGGTGAGCGCCGAGGGTCTGCAAGAAAACGATGTTGGACGCACCCGAACCCGAAGCCGGAAAGCCGCATAGCAAGGCTCAACGGGTGCGAGGCGAGGAGCCATATCATGCCATTAAAAACATCGAACACTGACGAGCTTCCTGCGATCAACTTGACCAGCATGATCGATGTCCTGTTCCTGCTGATCATCTTCTTCATGGTCGGTACCCGTTTCACCGAAAACGAGCATCAGATCCAACTGACATTGCCAAAATCTTCATCCCCTACGTCGATGGTCGACCGACCGGGATCCAAGATCGTAACCATGTACGCGGACGGGACCTTGGAACTCGATGGCCGCCGAATGGATATCTCGCAAATCACCGCTGCCCTCATCCCCGCGGTGCAAAACTATCCCGATCTCAAGGTTCAGTTTCGTCCTGACGTCGGTGCGAATATCGGTCAAGCATCCCAGGTTATGGAAGCCATCAGCCGCGCAGGCGTCCGGGATCTTGGCTGGACGACGACCGCTTCTAGGATGCCTAGTTCATCCATCCGGTGATCTCCCATGCTGCCACTGGCATCGTTCGATGTTCAATCCAATAGCCGCGCATGGGCGATCTTCTTAGGAGTTGTTTTCGCCGCCGTCGCCATCAGTTTACTCGTGGCATCATGGACTCGCTGGGGACAATCCAAACCTCTCGCGAAATGCGTCGGCATCGCGATGCTCGCCCATATTTGGCTCCTGCTCTACGCCTACGGGACGCGAATCGTTTCAACAGGGATCGGCCCGGGCACCCAAGGTGGCGTTGCAACCGCCCCATTCTATCCTGCGAATATTGCATGGGATCCGGGTAGCGCAGCGCTGAGCAACTCTCATCAGAGCAACTCCGATGTGAGCATGCCCTCACCGCAGTCGTCTTTATCCAGCTCCATGGACCTCAGCCGCGATGCTGACGACTCAGGATGGCAGGATTCGGCGGACGGTGATCCAAGCGCAGAGCAATCGGATGCGGCTACCAATCGCCGCAATGTCGACTTGGATATTCCTAAAGCCAACCCTTGGGAGTCCCCGTTGGAGTCGCCATGGGAGGGACCCGAACGGGAGTTGGCTCAGCAGGCGCTCGATCGCATGGAATTGAGCACTAAATCCCAATCTGTTCCATCAACGGATTTAACTCCGACTCCGATCGAATCATCGGAAACATCGATGGGCACCTTGATCGCTGACTTCGATCCAGACGTACCGCAACCCGACCGCTCGCAAGACGAAATCCTGAGCCTTGCCAATCTCCCCATCGATCCAACCCTCGCACCTCCCACGGTCCCTGCAGCAACTCCGGTCCCTGCAGCAACTCCGGTCCCTGCAGCCATAGCCAGTGGTGATGCGAAAACGTCCCCAACTAGGAACCCTGTGAGCTCCGCACCGATCGCTTACGGGGCGAGCTTAACGCCGCAATCCAATGGGCTATCGCCTATCCCACCCGCCTACCAAATGCGATTGTCCCCCGCGCGGACACAGTTCGCGTATCAGAATGGTGGGGATAGCACCACCGAACATGCGGTGGAACAAGCCCTCCTGTGGCTTGCGAAAAACCAATCCGCGGACGGGTCGTGGAACGCCGCCGCGCATGGAGCGGGAAGCAGCGACAACAACCAGCTCTCGAGTGAGGAAGGACGCTATCGTGCCAACGCCGGAGTGCGCGCGAACACCGCGATGACAGGTCTGGCTCTACTCGCATTTCTCGGAGCCGGACACACCCACCAACAAGGTCCCTTTGCGGATACCATCCAACGTGGATTGCAGTACTTGATCTCTCAGCAATTCCCGTCAGGGGATCTCTCCGGGCGCGATCAAGTCGGGATGGATCCTTCGGTTCGGTACGCGCGCATGTACAGCCATGCGATAGCAACGCTTGCGGTCAGCGAAGCCTATGCGATGACGAATGATGCTGCGCTATTGCCAACCGTCCAAAACGGAGCTCGCTACAGCGGCAGTGCGATGAACCCTCGCACCGGCGGATGGCGGTACGATTTTTCGAGCGATGATCCGGGAGATACCAGCCAATTCGGTTGGCAAGCCATGGTGCTGCATAGCGCGTCATCAAGCCATGCGATCGTCTTGGCCGGCAATACTCGGATCGCTATGCAACGGTTTTTGGATTCGGTGAGTACAGGGCGTGCTGGTGGATTGGCAGTGTACCGCAACGTGACTCCAGGTGTCCCTCCCAACGCGAGCGGAGCGACCCCTGCGATGACGGCCGAAGCCAATGCGATGCGATGCATGCTCGAATTCCCAGTCTCCCACCAAGCCGCTCAAGAAGCTCGCGAACTGATGCTCGCCAACCTGCCAGGTCAGGGGAACGAGAATCTCTACTACTGGTACTATGCCACGATGGCGATGTATCAAATGCGCGGACGCTCGGAATACACCGCAAGCCCAACTCTGGCCAGTTCGGGCGAAGTCGCATGGCAGCGATGGAACGATTCGATGAAGCGAGTTTTGTGCACAACCCAGATAACCGCGGGCCAAAATGCCGGCTCATGGAACCCAACCTGTGTTTGGGGAGCCTATGGCGGACGTGTCTATTCAACGGCCCTATCGTGCATGTGCTTGGAAGTATACTACCGGTACTTGCCGGTCTACGCGAACACCAGCATCGCTGGCCCGCCAGATCCGCGAACCCGAAAATAGACGCGATCACCGATCTGCTGGAACCGAGGACATTACGCGATGTTCCACGGCATCATCGGTCAACGGAGCATGCAGGGACCTCAACGATGCCTTCGAAATTCCTGACCGCCACGTGGCATCACCTGATCATGGCGAACCACCAGGTGGAACCAAAAATGTTGCTGGATCTGGTCCCGCGTGGCACGGAACTGGATTCATGGAACGGCAAGCATTTTGTCAGTGTGGTCGGTTTTCATTTCTTGAACACACGAGTCCTCGGATTGCCGATCCCTTGGCATCGCAATTTCGAAGAAGTCAATCTGCGGTTTTATGTTCGCCGACATGTCGGGAACGAAGTTCGGCGCGGGGTAGTCTTTATCCGCGAGATCGTCCCCAAATGGGCGATCGCATGGGTGGCTAATACGGTCTATAACGAACGGTATTCGGCGATGAAGATGGCATCTTCCGACCGAGTGGTGACCGGTTCCTCAGGCTTGGACTGCAACGATGAAGTCGCTCGGGAAATCGCCTACCGATGGCGAACAAAGCTCGCGCGTACCAAAATGTATCGTTGGAACGGAATCTCAGCAACGACATGCGGTCGACCGACGGTTCCTGGGCCCAATTCCGAAGCGAACTTCATTACCGAGCATTACTATGGCTATGTCACGCAGCGGGATGGTTCCACGATGGAGTATCGCGTCGAACACCCATCGTGGAGAGTGTGGGATGTTTCTAGCTGTGTGCTCGATTGCGATATTGAAACGGTTTATGGTCGGGAATGGGTAGAACCCCTGTCGGGAGTTCCGCACAGCGCCTTCGTCGCGGTTGGATCCGATATTGTCGTCCGACGCGGGGTTCGCTGCTGCTGAATGCCAACATCGCAACGTGAGAAACTTTGGCGCTAGCCGTCGGTGTCTCTACCAATCCCAATCCCGGGTCTTCCCTTCGCGTCTTCGCGTCTTCGCGTGAACCCCGGTCTAATGCACCAGACGGATAGCCAATGCCGTAGAGGACAAACCATCAGTCTCACGCCCGCTGCGCTCAAGACGCTAAGACGCAAAGAAGATAAGAAAGCCATAGCACAACTCGTCCAATCCCAATCCCGGGTCTTCCCTTCGCGTCTTTGCGTGAACCCCCATTCCGCTATCCAATCCTAACCGTCATCAAAAGAAGCGCCCCGGTCTGATGCACCAGACGGATTGCCAATGCGGTCGAGGACAAACCATCAGTCTCACGCCCGCTGCGCTCAAGACGCTAAGACGCAAAGAAGATAAGAAAGTCGTAGCACAACTCTCCCAATCCCAATCCCGGGTATTCCCTTCGCGTCTTCGCGTCTTCGCGTGAACCCCGGTCTAATGCACCAGACGGATTGCCAATGCCGTAGAGGACAAACCATCAGTCTCACGCCCGCTGCGCTCAAGACGCCAAGACGCAAAGAAGCCAAGAAAGTCGTAGCACACTCTCCCAATCCCAATCCCGGTTCGTCCCTTCGCGCC
>CAIYZV010000463.1 GCA_903930765.1 uncultured Pirellula sp. | reverse complement strand
TGATGTGGTGGTGGCCGTTGGCCACGCAATGGTAACCCGAAGTGTAAACGAGGCAGCAGCGGATTGATGGCTGATTTCATTAGCCGTAGTTACCAAGGTTGATCGGATTATTGAGGGGTGGATCTTACGCAGAGCGTGCTGATGGGCGATGGAGCGTGTACTGCAGCTTCCTCCCTGACGGTTCGGGTTACCATTAGATGCCGTTGCCAAGGCTTATCGGATTATTGAACGGTGGAGCTTACGCAGAGCGTGCTGATGGGCGATGGAGCGTGCACTGCAGCTTCCTCCCTGACGGTTCGGGTTACCATTAGATGCCGTTGGCAAGGCTTATCGGATTATTGAACGGTGGGTCTTACGCAGAGTGTGCGCATGGGCGATGGAGCGTGTACTGCAGCTTCCTCCCTGACGGTTCGGGTTACCATTAGATGCCGTTGCTCGCTGACGGATCGAGTTCCCGATGATGATGTGGTGGTGGCCGTTGGCCACGCAATGGTAACCCGAAGTGTAAACGAGGCAGCAGCGGATTGATGGAGGCTTAAGCGAGGATATCACTGATTACATTTGCCCCTTCTACGCCGGTTAGTTTGAAATCCAAACCTTGGAACTTATACGTGAATGCGTTGTGGTCGATGCCGAGTTGATGCAGCATTGTCGCGTGCAGGTCGTGGACGGTGCAGATGTTTTCGACTGCTGCATAGCCGAGTTCGTCGGTTGCACCGTAGACTGTTCCTCGGCGGATACCGCCGCCGGCAAGCCACATGGACATCGATTTGTTGTGGTGGTCTCGGCCGATAGGCCCTTTGTTTTGTTGCGACATCGGAGTGCGACCGAACTCTCCGGTCCAGACGACGAGTGTCTCTTCGAGCATCCCGAGTCGTTGAAGATCTTGCAACAGTGCAGCGCTAGCCTGATCGACTTCTTTGGCTCGCAATGGTAGCTCTTCTTTGAGCAAGCTGTGGTGATCCCAATCGCGGTGATAGAGCTGGATGAACCGCACACCCCGCTGTGCGAGTCTACGGGCGAGCAAGCAGTTGCTTGCGAATGTGCCATCGCCAGGTTCGCATCCGTAGAGATTCAGTGTTTCTTGCGTCTCGTCGCTGGTGTCCATCAGGTTCGGGATGCTTGTCTGCATTTCGAAGGCTAGTTCGTACTGGGCGATACGAGTTTCGATTTCGGGGTCGTAGTGATTTTGAGCGAACTGACGATTCATGGCATTGATCGCAGCGATGTCATCTGATTGCTGCTCGCGGTCGATACCAGGGGGATTGTTCAGGTAAAGTACAGGTTCGCCTCGGCTGCGAAGCTGCACACCTTGATGGCGACTTGGCAGAAATCCGCTGCTCCATTGTCGTGCGGCGATCGGCTGAGGAGAGCGGCCTTTGCCCGTTGAGACTAGAACGACGAAGCCCGGGAGATTTTCAGCCATTGAGCCTAAACCGTAGTGGATCCAAGCGCCCATGCTAGGTCGTCCCGAGATCTGCGAGCCGGTGTTCATGAACATATGTGCTGGGTCATGATTGATCGCATCGGTCGTCATTGAGCGAATCAAGCACAGGTTGTCGATCTGATTTCCCAAGTGTGGGAGTAACTCACCGATCTGAGTCCCTTGGCTACCGTAGGGTTTGAACCCGAAGAGCGGGCCAAGGCAACGAAGCTCTTGGCCTTGGAGCTGTGCTAGTTGTTGACCGCGAGTGAAGCTCTCTGGCATGGGCTGACCATGCATTTCAGCGAGTTTGGGTTTGTAGTCGAAGAGTTCCAAGTGAGATGGTCCGCCGGCCATCGTCAGCCAGATGACTCGTTTGGCGCGCTGCGGAAGTGGGAGGTTCGCGAGGATCCCTTGAGACTGCAGTTCAGTGGACTGCAGTTCAGAGGAATGGGGGCCATTTGCTGGTTCACTTGAGTAGGAAGTTGATGTATTGAGTAAGGCCGACAGTGCGGTCGCTCCGATGGTGCCTTGGGCAAGCAAGGTGCGTCGGGAGATGTTTAAGTTATTGACAGGGGAGTTCATGGCGTTAGTTACGTGTGATGGTTTCATGTAAGTTCAGCAGGACTCTTGCTACATGAGTCCAGACGGTTATTTCGTTCATATTCACTGAGTTTTTGTCGGATGAATCGCTGAGCCGTTGAGAATGTTTGCGGACAAGAGTGGCGAGCAGTTCGGATTCTATTGACGTTGCCGGGCGTTGGAGGGTTTGATTGACCATCCAAGCGATGCGGTCGGCTTGCCATTGCGGATTCGCATTCGATTCGGGGATTGCATCGATGGCTCGACGGGCGAAGCCTTGGGCGGCTTCGACGTAAGTCGGATCGTTTAGGAGCACGAGGGCTTGCTGGGGGATATTCGATCGGGATCGTTCCGCGGCGCATTCTTCGCGGCTTGGTGCATCGAACGCGAGGAGGCTTGGGTGTAGAAACGTTCGTTGCCACCAAGTATAGATACCGCGTCGATGTTGTTGTTCGCCGGAGTCGGGTGAGTAAGTGCGGGTAGGGAAGTTCAGGTTCTCCCAGTAGCCTTCAGGTTGATAAGGCTTTGCGCTTGGTCCACCGATGCGAGGGGAAAGCAGTCCACCGATCGCTAGGGCTTGATCGCGAATGAGTTCCGCGTCGAGTCGAAAGGAGGATTGGCGACCGGTGTATCGATTGAGCGGATCCTGGTCTATTGCGTTTGGATCGGCTTGGGTGGAGCGTTGATACGTGTCGCTTAATACGATCCAGCGAACCATGTGTTTGAAATCCCAGCCGCTTTCGATGAATTCGCAAGCCATTGTGTCGAGGAGAGGTTGGTTGATCGGCGTCTCGCCTTGAGCTCCCAGGTCGTCGAGAACTTTGCTAAGTCCTGTACCGAAGAAGTGTTTCCAGAGTCGGTTCATCACGACGCGAGATGTCAGTGGGTTTTCGTTTGAGACGAGCCATTTCGCCAGGTCGAGTCGGGTTAGTGGGCTCGGTGTGGGCGAGGACGGAGGTTGGGGCAGGTCGCCGGTGATGTTGGAGTTATTGGAGACGTATAAGGCTAGTGGGAAAGCGGGTTGAACGATTTCACCCGATTCGTCCATCCAGTTGCCGCGGTGAAGGATCCGCACAATGCGTCGTTTGTCTGGAGATGAGATCGCAGTGGAGTTGGTGACCAAGCATTTCGGGACCGATTTGAGGAATGCTTCGCGAATCTTCGGATCCTCGCGCGAGTTGGGGTCTTCTTCGAGTCGTCGAAGTTCAGTTTGTTGTGCTTCGGTGAGAATTGGCATTCCTTCTTCGCGTGGTGCGACGATTCCTTCTTGGATATCTGCGAAGAAGGCACCGAGGGAATAGAAGTCTTTGGTGGTAATAGGGTCGTATTTGTGATCGTGGCATTGCGCGCATCCGATGGTTTGTCCGAGCCATACCGTACCGACAGCGCGTACACGGTCAGCGAGCATCCGTGCTTCGTAGTCTTTGGGTTGTGCACCACCTTCTTCGGTAGAGAGGATCAATCGGTTGAAAGCTGTTGCAAGTTTGGTTTCTTGGTTGGCATCGGGGAGGAGATCCCCTGCGAGTTGTTCGATCGTGAAGCGATCGAAGGGTTTGTTAGCGTTAAACGAAGCGATCACATAGTCGCGATATGGCCAGATATTTCGAGGGTTGTCGCTGTGATAACCGATGGTGTCAGCGAAACGGACGACATCGAGCCAATCGAGGGCCATTCGTTCACCGTAGTGCGGGTTGCTCAGCAGTTCCTCCACCAGCAGTCGATAGGCTTCGGGGCGAGGATCTTGTTCGAATGAGTCGACTTGTTCGGGGGTCGGAGGGATTCCGATCAAGTCGCTGTAGAGGCGACGGATCAGAGTTCGTCGCTCGGCCTTTGGGCTTACGGGTATCCCTTGTTTGGCGAGTTCGATTTCGACCCAATAATCCAGCGACGATTTTTCCGTAGTGGAGGAGATCGGTGGACGAGTGGGGGTGGTGTAAGCCCAATGTGTTTGGTAGCGAGCTCCTTGTTCGATCCAAGTCTGTAATGTTTGGATTTGTGTTTCCGAGAGTGGTTTTTTGCTTTCGGGAGGAGGCATTTGGGAATCGGGATCTTTCGAGAGGATCCGAGCGATCAGTTCGCTCTCTTGAGGCGAACTTGGCTGGATCGCTTTTTTCTCGATGGCGGCAGCTTGTTGATCGAGGCGCAATTCAGCTTGACGATTCGCGGCGTCTGGGCCGTGGCAAGCGAAGCAGTGGTTCGAGAGGATCGGTCGGATATCTCGGTTGTAATCCAGCGTGACTTGGGCTTGGGAATTGTTGGTTTGCCAGGAGTCGGATCCCAGGAGAATTGCTAGGATGGTGAATACCAATCGTCGCGGGGAGGCTGAAAGGGAGAGCTGGGAGGCTGAAAGGGAGAGTAGTGCAGGGGGGGGATTGGGCATGGGTTTCGGAGAGGGGTCTGGAGTTCAAGGATTTCAGCTGGGGCGTGGGCTTGGAGTTGATTTCTTATTTTGTGTCCGGATTGATCGCATTAAAAGGTTTGGGACTGCACTGGTGGGGCAATACCTGGAAACTAATTCGGCTTGGTAATTTATAAGGAGCAGTTTCACGCCACAAATCTGGTTTCGCGGGGTGTTTTTCCGTTGGCCGATGTTGCGTGGGTGGCTGTTCCACTTAGAATCTGTGGATTCGAACCCGGTGGTTTTGATCATTGA
>CAIYZV010000462.1 GCA_903930765.1 uncultured Pirellula sp. | reverse complement strand
CAGTAGACTTGCTCGTCAGAGCGATTGAGTCCAACCCAGGTGATTTGGAGCTGACCCGACTTCTGGCCGAGGTGTGCGTGCGCCGGCCCAATCTGCTCGAGAACTCCAAGCTCGCCTCCCTCTCCTCGGAAAACCTCAACCAACTGCTGCTGCGTTCGGGAGAACGTATGCTCGCAGACAACCCATCCTCGAGCGACGCATGCTTGTTGTTTTTAGAGATTGCCGCAACCGTTGATCCCATCGCAGCTGAAAGCTGTTTTGATAACGCTCTGAAACGGTTTTCCGATGTTGCCCCGATCGAACGCGCGGCCGGGTTGTATTTTCTACGCCGTGTACCCAACGCAAACGGCTCGGAACTCTCGCCGACCGACGAGCAAACCCTGACGCGCGCCGAATCGCTCCTTCGAAAAATCGCCGATTCCAAGAACTGCCGCGATGTTGCAGTCTTCGCAGCATTAGGGGATGTCCACTCCCGGCGAGGTAACCAGGTTGAAGCCATCCGAGTCTGGAATCTCGGATGCCAAAATTGCCAACCACCAACGCTCGAACTCCATTTTCGAATCGCACAGACCAACCTGCAGTCCGCTGCAAACGATGTCGCACTGGAATCGCTGACGCAATTCGACCATGCCATCGAGCGCGAGTCGATTTCGATTTCACCGGCAATCCAACGCGAATTGGTTCGCGCCTCCAAGGAACTTTGGGTTCGTTACTACCAGGCGAACCGCGATGCTCCCGCCATAGAGTCACTGCTCAACTCGTTGGCCAGCAGCACCACCTCCGATGACTCGGAAACACGCGCGGAAACCAACGACTTCATCGCTGTGAGCTATCTCAAGATCGGAAAATGGGCCAAGGCATCCGAGGCGTTCCAACAGGCATTGGCGAACAAACCAGGGGATGAACGGTTGCTGCGTGGGGCTGCCCAAGCCTCCCTGAGATCCAATCGCGTTGCAGAAGCCATTGCGTACCTTCAGCTGATCAATCCAAAGAATGACTCGGATTGGATTCTTCTGGCCTCCGCGATCCTCGACGACCAACTCCGCCGTTCGGATTCAAAAACCTCCGTTTCCAATAGCCCCGAACTCAATGCGGCGCAGGAGGCGCTCCAACAGGCACGCCAACTCCAAACGTCGGGGGAGAGGGTGCCCAAAGAGACTTGGAAACTCCATTTGCTCGAGGATGAGATCGCTGTGCGTCGAGCAAATCCCGAAGACCGCCAACGCATCATCGAATCCTCTACCGAGGAGGCTGTTTCCTTGTGCGATGCGGCTCCGGATGTCCCGGACCTATGGCAAATGGCGATGGGAACCCTGCGCCGATGGGGGCAACAGAACCAGGCCAATCGTCTCATGGAGATGTTTGCCGAGAACCATCCCCAACATGAACTATCGATCATGCATCGCGCAGATTTAGTCGCGAAGCAAGGAGATCGCAAGAACGGGAGGGGTATCCTCCTCGCAGCGATCCGCGAGAATCCGCAAAGCGATTCACTCGTCCGAGGGTATCTCAGCCTGTGCGATGCCGACGATGCATGGCCTGTCGAGATGGAAGAGCTGATTGGGCGCCTCGGAAAGGATGCCGATCGCATCGCATCGGCAGGGCAAATGGCGCTGTTCGTCCCGATGGTTGTCCCTCCAACGGTATCCAGTGGTTCCGTCGCTAAAGAAAAAACTGCTACTGGAAACACCTCGTCCGATTCGACGGGATCATCCAATCCTGACCATTGGGATCGGGCGATTCGCGCTATCGAGGATCGACTGAGAGCGTTGGAAGGTGCGGAGGGGATAGCTTGGCGCATCCTCAAAGCGAGACGCATGTTAGCCAAATCCACCGTGGACCGATCTCTCGATCTAACTCCGGTGCGTGAGATTGCATCGTACCTCATGGTGAAACAACCGACGCTCGGGACTGGCTACGCAATCTCCGGGGCGCTCGCCGACCGCGGCAACCAAACCTCAAACGCGATGACCATGTATCAAAAAGCGGTCATGTTGGGGGAAAACGATTTTTCGATCCACGAGCGGTTGTGTGAACTCCTCTACCAGGAGGGGAAATTCGACGAAGCCAAGGCGCTGATCGATCGCTTGGGGGCGAATCGCAACGGGTCGACCCGCGTCGCATCGATCGCATTGCAATTGGCCAGCGACCAACCCGACCAATTGTTGGACATCGCGCGGTCCGGTATTGAAACGCGACCGAACGATCCGATGGCTTGGGTATGGTACGCGACGGTGCTCGAGTT
>CAIYZV010000461.1 GCA_903930765.1 uncultured Pirellula sp. | reverse complement strand
TCCGAGACAACCCCCTACGATCCACGTTCTCCCTACTCTGCCAGCAAGGCGGCCTCGGACCATTTGGTCCGAGCATGGCATCATACGTATGGGCTACCGATCCTGGTGACGAATTGCTCCAACAACTACGGGCCGTATCAGTTTCCCGAGAAACTGATCCCGGTGGTGATTTTAAAATGCATCCGTGAGGAATCGATCCCCGTCTATGGCAAAGGAGAGAACATTCGAGATTGGTTGCACGTACTGGATCACTGCAAGGCGATCGAAGCGGTCGTCACTGGTGGTAAGGTCGGCGAGACGTACACCGTGGGTGGGAACAATGAGATGCGGAACATCGATTTGGTGAAAAAACTGTGCGGTATTATGGACTCGTTACGGCCGCGAGCGAGCGGCAATCGCTACGAGGATTTGATCACGTACGTCACGGATAGACCAGGTCACGACATGCGGTATGCGATCGATGCGAGCAAGCTCAAGACAGAGTTGGGTTGGGAGCCCAATTCTGACCATGCTGATTTACTGCGGGGCACGGTTCAGTGGTACTTGGACAACACTGATTGGTGGCAAGAAATTCTCAACGGTAGTTACCGATTGGAACGACAAGGCACTAGCGGTTAGGCGGTAACTGCCGCTAATGATTGACAGCCCATTCCTACGGTTCCTTATCTTTGCAAGTCTCGCGTTAGGGGTGATCGATACTCGCTCAGCGAAGTTAAATAAGTTTCCAGCAACTTCCAAGTGAGTTTGAATACGTTTTGAATCGATTACGATTCCAGTTCAGCGTTCGTAACAGAGTTTCCCACTCTCATGACAATGCCGTGGCAACTCTCTGGTGGCTCCCGGATTGCAAGCCTACTAAATGACCTTTAAAGAAGACTCAATCATTCAAACGATCGAACCGACCCCGGGTTGGAAGGCGATCGATTTCGGGGAGCTTTACCGCTACCGAGATATGCTCCGCTTCTTGACATGGCGGAGTATCAAGGTCCTCTACGCACAAAGCGCAATCGGAATCGGCTGGGCGATCATTCAACCTCTTTTTTCGATGTTGATCTTTACCGTGGTGTTCGGGTGGTTTGCAAAAATCGATTCCAATGGCGTTCCCTACAGTCTCTTTTCCCTAGCGGCACTCGTCCCATGGACCTACTTTTCGAATGCCTTACTCGAGGCAGGAAATAGCTTAGTGAGCCAATCGCAGATGCTGAGCAAGGTCTACTTTCCGCGCCTTGTTTTACCTCTATCGGGCGTACTTGCAAAGCTAGTCGACTTTTGCATCGCCATGCTCATGCTTCTGGGTCTGATGCTGATCTATCGCGTTGTTCCAAACTGGAGTTGTTTGTTCCTACCTGTTTTGATTCTGGTCATGCTCGCATCGGCCCTGGGCATCGGGCTTTGGCTGACCGCGATGGCAATCCAGTACCGGGATATCAAGCATGCCCTCACTTTCGTCGTTCAGCTTGCCATGTATGCCTCGCCTGTGATTTACTCTGCAAACATCATTCCGGAGCGTTTCAGATACCTCTACGCGATCAATCCGATGGTTGGCGTGATCGAAGGTTTTCGGAGTGCTTTATTGGGGACCGGTCCCATGCCCTGGGACTTGATCGCAATCGGATCCGCAAGCGCCACAGCGTTCTTAATCTCTGGTCTGTTCTACTTCCGACGCCAGGAACGGGTCTTCTCGGATGTCGCGTAATTGGATTCGCTCTGCAACATTGAAAAACACCTTTAGACTATGCCTTCAGCAACGTTAAACCAATCGATGCAAGCCGTAATTCTCGCTGGTGGATTAGGAACCCGGCTATCAGAGGAAACGCACCTCAAGCCGAAACCGATGGTCGAAATTGGTGGCCGACCTATCCTGTGGCATATCCTGAAAATCTATTCCGCATACGGAATCAATGACTTCATCATTTGTGCCGGCTACAAAGGGTACTTGATTAAGGAGTACTTTGCGAACTACTTCCTCCACATGTCGGACGTGACGTTTGACATGAGTCGTAACAGCATGGAAGTCCATCATCGTAAAGCGGAACCGTGGCGTGTCACCGTGGTGGATACCGGGGAGGACACCATGACCGGTGGACGCCTCGCTCGAATTCGGCCTTTTTTGCATGATCAACCGTTCTGTTTCACCTACGGGGATGGCGTTGCTAACGTTGATTTGGGTGCCCTCATAGCGTTTCATCAATCAAATCGCCCCCTCGTAACGTTGACGGCGGTTCAGCCTCCAGGCCGGTACGGCGCTATTGGATTTGATACGAGCAATAGCAACCTTATTAATGAGTTTCGAGAGAAGCCCGAAGGCGATGGTTCCTGGATCAACGGTGGTTTTTTCCTCGTAGAACCAGAGGCAATCGATTTCGTAACCGAAGGGGATGCAACCATCTGGGAGCGAAAGCCGCTGTCAGAACTTGCGCATCTAGGGAAATTAGCCGCGTATCGACATCAAGGTTTCTGGAGACCGATGGATACCTTGCGAGATAAAATCGAGCTCGAAACGCTCTGGGATTCCGGAAAGGCCCCCTGGAAACTCTGGGAGTGAGTATCCAGTTCCTA
>CAIYZV010000460.1 GCA_903930765.1 uncultured Pirellula sp. | reverse complement strand
TTCGCCCTGAGAAAGAGTTCACTCGCATTGTGCAACTCGGTAAATTTGGTCTGTCGGGAGAGACACTCGCCTTTGATGCGACGGGGATGTTGGTCTCCAATAGTCGCTTTGATGACGATCTCATTTTGTTGGGATTAATCCAAGACCAAGAAGGTGCCTCGTCAATATTGAACCTGCAGCTTAAAGATCCTGGTGGAAACATGACGAAGGGATTTCGCCCAAAACTCCGCCGAGCCGAATTGCCGTTAATGAAGGACGTTTCCAAAGCGGTTTCTGGAGTTGACGGGGTCGATTTGTCAGGGTTTTCAGATTATCGAGGCGTACCCGTGGTAGGTGCTTGGACCTGGCTGAAGGATTACGATTTTGGATTAACTATTGAGATCGATCATGACGAAGCATTCCTGCCCCTGAATATTCTCAAGCGAGCGTTTTATCTGCTCTACGCATTGCTAACGCTCAGTGCGTTGGCCATTTTCGTCTTTACATTGATAGTGACCCGATTGCAGCGTGAAGCTCGCGAGGCGGCCATCGAAGCCAAACAGCTCGGGCAATACAGGCTCGATGAAAAATTGGGCGAAGGTGCCATGGGGATTGTCTACCGCGGGCATCATGCGATGCTTCGCCGCCCGAGTGCGATTAAGTTGCTTCATGCGGACCGTGTTAACGAGACTTCGATTGCGCGATTTGAACAGGAAGTGCAAATCACATGCAATCTTAACAATCCGCATACAGTTGCTATCTATGACTATGGTCGAACTCCCGAAGGGGTTTTCTACTATGCCATGGAATACCTCGATGGCATCGATCTGCAGATGCTCGTGGATCGGTACGGACCACAGCCAGACGGGCGCGTCGCAAAGATCCTTGATCAGCTCTGCAGTTCACTCTTTGAAGCGCATTCGACGGGGCTGGTACACCGAGACATCAAGCCCGCGAACATCATGCTCAATCGTCGCGGTGGCGTTCCCGATTTCGTGAAGCTGTTGGACTTTGGTCTCGTGAGGGCCGTGGATGATGGGAAGAAATCGAAGCAAGGAGGCGGAGGAATGGCGGGTACTCCGCTCTACATGTCGCCCGAGTCGATCCAAACGCCGGACCTCGTCGATGCTCGCAGCGATTTGTACGCCGTGGGTGCCGTCGGATACTTCTTGCTAACAGGCTATTCTGTCTTTGAGGCGAAGACCCTCGTTGAGCTATGCCAACAGCATGTCGATGCGATCCCAGTCCCTCCTTCGGAACGAGTCGGCCGCGAAATCGATCAGGATCTCGAACATGCCGTGATGGCTTGTCTGGAAAAGAACCGTGCCAAGCGACCACAGACAGCCAGAGACCTCGCTGCACTCATCCATCGACTCAGTTCCAGCGACGCTTGGAGCATCAATGACGCAGATGGATGGTGGAGTCGTCACGATCGCAGCAACATGGCGGTCTCTGACGCGACCAAAGCGTCACTCCCTGCGGTCCCTCCCCTGGGACGCTCCGGTGCTGGCTCACCAGCGAGATCTGCAAATCCACTCCTCGCACAGCCCGATCGCAAAGCGGCTACCGCCACGCAGGGATTCGATCAAACGCTCGAAATCACCAACGATAGCAAAAACGACGACCAAAAGAACTCGTAAACGCAATTGCCTTCGTTGGTATCCGAACGCGTTATTTTTTTATCTTGAACAGGTATGAGAGAGCATCGAGTATCCCTGCATACCTTCGGTCCCGCCCGGCGTACTTTTCAAGGACGTAAAACAGGAAGTAGTAGAATCGGCAGAACGCCCAGATGG
>CAIYZV010000459.1 GCA_903930765.1 uncultured Pirellula sp. | reverse complement strand
TCTTCTCCAGCCAAGAACGCACGACGCACGCAGCGCTGCACGCAATGTACAAAACATACATCATTCGGATCAAATAATTCAGCACGCAAAGGTCTAGGCATTTGGTTTCACCTGTGGCGTCAAATCATACCCAAACCACCCAGCTTGCCAAGTAGGTGGGTGGCACTTAGGTTTTCTTGATTCGGATCAAATAGTTCAGCACGCAATGGTCTGGGCATTTGGTTTCTCCTGTGCCGTCAAAGCATACCCAAACCAGCCAGCTTGCCAAGTAGGTGGGTGGCACTTAGTTTTTTTTATGTTCACAGCGAGTGTGAGCAGAAAACGAGCATAGAAGTAGGAGGAAATCAGTCATCCACACAACGTGTGATACCAATGCCCCGCTGTGAGCGCGATGGCAAGATAAGCTCGACTGCTAGTGCCGAGTTCTCGGGCGTAAAAGTGCACAATGTTGTGACGCGGAGCACGGCAGTTGAAGCGGGCAATCACTTTAACGGTGAAAAGGATGTCGGTTTGAGGAACCAACTCTTTACCGCTCCGCCGGCAGTTAGAGAACCACCTGCTGCTTGTTCCGACTCGGTCCTTGCCTTTTTCCACGCGTCGTCTTTCCCGAACGAATCGAAAGAAGCTTTGGCGGCATCTTCGCTCTTATGGGTAATAAAGTATACGAGGGCGTTTCCATCGGCTGGCAATTCAGCGCTGATCTCAGCGTTTCCCTTACCGACCGGCGATACAGCGTTGAGTAGTTTCGCCGCAGGCATCGGTTCATCCTTCGCGATCGACCAGTAGACAATATTGGTCATGCCATGTTTTTGGAACAAACCTAAGGTGTGGTTTTTGAAACGCTTGTTAAGAGCACCGAGGTTATTGGGGGTTGCAATGTAGGTGCGCAGTTCGAAAACTCGATTTCCCACATCCTCCTTTTTGAGTTCTGGGCTGTAGTCGTTGACCGTCAAGAAAATTCTTTCGACACCCTTTACAGGCATCTTGCCATCGATCGCGGCCGCTTTGGATTCCGACTGCCAAGCCGGATCGGCTTGGAAGGCAGACCATGCCGCGTCGCACGATTTTCGGTCAGCATGTTTGATCAGCGTTACTACGCGTTCGTCCGCGGCATCGTTCGGTGTCCACGCTCCTACCAAATCTAGTTTGTGGATGGCTAGGAACTTCCGACCGGTTCCCTCCATCAGTTTCAGCATGTCGGCGCGCCGACCAGACTCGGGAGTATAGACACGCATCTCGTAGAGTGCTTCTTCCGCACGCAGTGAAACAGCATTCGAAAGCACCATGATGAATAAAGCACTCGCCATCAAAAACTTGGTCATAGGTAAAACTCTCGGGAAGGGGGGAGCATGCCGTAAATCCGTGGGGTGGCGATCTTAACTTAGCAACATTGCTTTGTGCGGGTGCATACCGTTACACAATTACGCAATCGCTCTACATCTCGCCTCGGATCGATCAGCCTTGGGGTTGGACCAAGCTATCACAAATTTGGTCTGCGACAAAGTATAGAGAACGGCAAAAATGCCGCTCATCGCGAGAAACGCGAGATAAGTGGAACAGCAATGGGGGGATGGAGCCTGGGTATTATTCGTCGTCCCACAAGGTTCCGTCAGTTTCCTCGTCGTCGTCCGAGGAGCCTACAAACGCGTCGATTTCTCGATCGACATGGACGTCGCGCGATGATTTCTTGCGCTGTTTTGGAGATTTCGGCGTTTCATCCCAACCATCCTCTCGACGAATCTTTTTCGAGCGTCCTTTCCCGCCTCCCCCTTCGCTCCCTTCGGCGGGGCTGCGCATGGTTTCCCATTGGGCGACGGTGATGGCAACCTCGCGGGCTTGGGACCCATTGTACTCGCCCACGATTCCGTCTTCGGCCATGAAATCGATGAGGCGAGCAGCGCGTCCATAACCGATGCCGAGGGCTCGTTGCAGCAGCGAGCAGCTGCCTCGACCTTCTCGGACGACGATATCAACGGCAGCTTCATAGAGGTCATCCCGTTTCTTAAACGATCCGGGCTTTATTTGCGAATCTTCGTCCTGAGCGATCTTGAGTTGCACGAGTTCCTGAACGAAGTTTTGCTCGCCAGTGCTGCAGTGATCGACGATGGCGTTGATCTCATCGTCACTTAGATAGGTTCCTTGACCGCGTAGCAAGGTGCTCGTCCCTGGCCAAAGGAAGAGCATGTCACCATTGCCGAGCAGTTTGTCAGCACCGTTCTCATCGAGTACGACACGGCTGTCGGTTCGGCTGGCGACTTGGAAGCTGATCCGAGCGGGGAGGTTGCTCTTGATCAAGCCTGTGATAACATCGACGGTTGGCTTTTGTGTTGCAAGAATCAGATGGATACCGACGGCTCGGCTCTTTTGGGCCAATCGAATGATGTGAGCTTCGACCTCTTTACCAGCGGTCATCATCAAGTCCGCCATTTCGTCCGCGACGATGACGATGAATGGTAAATGGTCTGGAATCAGTTCCGCTTCGTCGTTGTCTTCAGGCTTGAGTCGCTCGTGCAGTTCCTCTCGGCCGAGTTGGTTGTAGCTGGTGATATGGCGGACGCCTGCTCGGGCGAGCAGGGAGTATCGTTCTTCCATCTTGTCGACGGCCCATGCGAGGATCGCTTCTGCTTTTCTCATATCCGTGACCACCGGGTGCATCAGATGCGGAAGGCGACCATAACCGCTCAATTCCACCATTTTAGGGTCGATCATGAGCATGCGGACTTCGTCGGGACGACGCGCCATCAGGATCGAGCAGATGATGGAGTTCAAGCAAACGCTTTTACCTGTCCCCGTGCGACCCGCGATCAGCAGGTGAGGCAGGCTCGCCAGGTCGACCGAAAGGGGCTTACCTGAGACGTCCTTTCCGAGGAAGAGTGGGATCTTCATTTTGCGGACTTGAGCGGCACCTTCCTCAATGACCTCGCGCATCCGTACCACTTGGCGGCGTTCATTGGGGACTTCGATCCCCACGGTGTTTTTGCCTGGGATCGGTGCGACGATACGGACGCTGGGGACACGCAGGGCGATGGCCAGGTCCTCTGCCAAACCGGTGATTTTGGAAAGGCGCAATCCTGCTTCCAGTTCGATTTCGTACTGGGCGATGACCGGTCCGGTCTCGATCTCAACGACACGGATATTGAATCCGAAATTGCCAAAGGTTTGTTCGAGGACACGGGCCTTGCGCTTGACCTCTTCCGTTTGTTCGTCGTAGGAAAAATCATCTCCCTCGGTCAGCAAATCGACACCGGGAAGGACGTATTCCTCGGTTCCCTCGGGCAATTTGGTATCGTTCAGTTCGTTGTAGAGGCTGGTTTTTTCGGCTTCCGGGTCGTCTTGTGATTTCTTTCCGGTCTTCACTTTAGGCCCTGAGTCTGGGGGCGAGTGGGAAGCATCGGCGCGCAGCATTCCAGCCTTGCCCCTTCCCTTTTTCGCTACCGGCATCTCTACGACGATTTCCTCCTCGACTTCTTCCGCGTCGAGATCAGCATCGAACTCTTCGTCTTCGTCGGACGCGGCATACTCATCATCGTATTCGTAGGCTTCGTCGTCCTCGACGTACTCAGCGTCGGTTTCGAGCAACTCGTCTTCGATAGATTCTTCCGAGTCTTCGGATCCATCCGCATTGTGCGTGGATGCTGCTGCAAGGCCTACTCCGTGCGGCTTTGGTTTCGGCGTGACCAGGTCCGTCCTGCCGATCGCTTTCGAGGTACAGGTAAGATCTGCGGTGGAGAAACTCGTGGTGGCCCGTCGACCGATTCGGATGGCAGGACCGTTGGGGTCTTGTTTGCTGTCTGCGGATTCGACG
>CAIYZV010000458.1 GCA_903930765.1 uncultured Pirellula sp. | reverse complement strand
TCGCACGTGAGCGTGCATCGTCGCGATCGCGTCGATCACGTTGTTGAGTGCTTCATCGCGAATCCAGCCAGTACTGCGGACCGGTTCCCCGGGCATCCAATCCGCCAATTCCCAACAGGTTTCGCCCATGGCAAAAAGAGTGTCGGGGCGTTGGGGAGTCCCGTTGAGTTGGCCATTGCTATGGTCTTGGACGGAGCTGAGTTGAAGTCGCCCGGGTGACCAATGGAGCAGACTCGGGATCGGAAGTTCCGTCCGAGCAGCTAGAAACTCCTGGAAGGCATGGGTCGAAGCAATCCGATCCGAGAATGAGATCGGATGAGGTTTCAACGCGTAGGCGCCGAGAGCGGATTCGATTTTGGTGACGGTCGCACCGCTGAACCCACCGGAACCCATGGGAACGGATTTCCATCCGTTCCCGAACAGGCGGTCCAGTTCATCCTTGAGGGGCTGCGGAATCACGCTCGTTCCCGTAAAGCGTTAGGGTCAGCGACTACTGACCTTGGCCGCGAGAGAACCCTGGTTTGCCATCGAAATTGTATAGACCTTCGAACTTGACAAACTCGAGCCCGGCGTTGGTAATCCGATCGAAAAGGGCGATGATCGATTTGTGGCTGACGGTACCTGCAGTACCTTCTGGGATCACGAATCGGCATCGGCTAACGTCGACGGTGAATGTTTCAGGCATTCCGCCTGGCCAAACCTTCATGCCTCGGTTGGAAATCATTTCAAAGTTCATGCCATCACCAGCCAGCGGTTGCAGTTTGGCTGCGAGTTCGTTGGGGGTGCCGGTCCAGGCGATAAAGACGTCGGCGCCAACGCACTCTCGCTTTTCGGTGGAGCGAACGTATGGGGGTCTCTCGGTCAGCGGCCGACGAGGAGCACGGCTGTAGTCGACCGACTTGAGAATCTCAGGCTTCTTGCCGAGACGTGCTACAACGGCTTTTGCGAACTCCTTGGTCCCAACTTTTTCCTTGGAAACACCTTCCTTGAAGATATCGTAGGTGTGCACACCATCTTCGATGGTTTTCAGCCAAGCGTTATGGGCTCGCTCGGCCACGTCGGCTTGTCCGATGTGAACCAACATTTGAACGGCGCCGAGGAACAATCCAGATGGGTTGGCCAAGTTCTGACCAGCGCGGCGGGGTGCCGACCCGTGGATTGCTTCGAACATGGCGCAACCGTCGCCGATGTTCGCGCTTCCTGCCAAACCGACCGAGCCTGCGATTTGTGCGGCGACGTCGGAAAGAATATCGCCGTAGAGATTCGGCATCACAATAACGTCGAACGCCTCAGGGGTATCCGCGAGCTTGGCAGCACCGATGTCGACGATCCAATGCTCGTTCTCGATGTCCTTGTATTCGGCTGCGATCTCATCGAAGACTTTATGGAAAAGACCATCGGTGAGCTTCATGATGTTGTCTTTGGTGAAGCAGGTCACCTTTTTGCGACCGTACGCACGAGCGTACTCGAATGCGTACCGAACGATCTTTTCGGTACCCGGTCGCGAGATCAGCTTCAGGCACTGCATGACATCGTAGGTTTGGCGATGCTCGATACCCGCGTAAAGATCTTCTTCGTTTTCACGAACGATGACCACATCCATCTTGGGATGCTTGGTGCGGACGAATGGATCGTAGCTCAAGCATGGGCGGATGTTGGCGTACAACCCGAACGCTTTCCGAGTTGTCACGTTCAGCGACTTGAAACCACCGCCTTGTGGGGTGGTGATGGGCGCCTTTAAAAACACTCGGGTTTTGCGAAGGCTCTCAAACGCTCCAGGTTCAATCCCCGCGCTATTTCCTTGGAGGTACAGCTTCTCACCAATCTCGATGACATGTTTTTCTAAACGAGCTCCTGCCTCTTCGATGATGTGCAGGGTGGCTTCCATGATCTCGGGACCGATACCGTCGCCGTAGGCGACCGTGATGGGAGTTGCTGATGACATAATTTGCTTAGAATGTGAGGTGTAGCGGGGTAGGTTGGAGAGGAAAAATAACCTTCAAAATGTATTCACCAACCCTGAGATGCACAACTGCTCTTGGGGTGGCAACTTCGGAGGAATTGGGACCTACAGTAGCCAAAGGAGCGCAAAGTGGCAGTTCTTGAGAGTTTTTGAAGGGGATGGGCCCTGCAAACCATTGAATTCCTGTCGAATTGCCCAGAAAACTTATCCGGAAACTTATCGGGAAACTTATCGGGAAACTTATCGGGCTCAAGCGGCCTGGTTGTTCTTGCCACACGTAAAATAAGACCGGTGTCTTCGAATACACTGCTGGCCTTGGTCGCCACGTCGCAAATACCCTCGAGCCTCAATCCAAAACCTCGCCATGATTTACAATCGATTCCTAGAAATTGCAGCCGCGTCTCGATGCCAACGGTTCGGTATCCTTTCGGTCGCTCTGGTGTTACTGGTTTGCTTGTGGTCATCAATGGCTGGTCCGTCAGCGCGCGGGCAAGAGTTCCAAGGGGCCATGTTTCGGGATGAAAACTTGGTGGCTTGGTGCATCGTCCCTTTTGACTCCCAAAAGAGAACACCGGAACAACGCGCTCAAATGCTCGATGAATTGGGTATCCGAAAACTAGCATACGACTATCGTGCGGAGCATGTCCCGTCGTTCGACGAAGAAATTGCCACCATGAAAAAGCATGGTATCGAGTTCACCGCTTGGTGGTTTCCAACCGTACTCAACGACGAGGCCAAGCATATTTTGGGCTTGATCAAGAAGCACCAAATTCATCCTCAGCTTTGGGTCATGGGGGGTGGTGATCCAGCCATGAATGAAGAGCAAACGAAAGCATTCATCGAGAATGAGGTCCAACGAATCCGTGAAATTGCTACGGCCGCCCAAGATGCAGGTTGCAAAGTTGCTCTTTACAACCATGGGGCATGGTTCGGCATTCCGGAGAACCAAGTCCGACTGATCAAGGCGATCGATATGCCCAATGTCGGAATCGTGTACAACCTGCACCACGCTCATGATCAGCTGGATCGGCTTCCGTCGATCCTGAAAACCATCCAGCCCTATCTTTTGGCAATCAATTTGAACGGAATGCAAACCGATGGCGAACGACTCGGGAAAAAGATCTTGCCGATCGGTCGAGGCGATCGCGACCGAGATGTGATCCAACTGATCGGAAAGACTGGGTTTCAAGGTCCTGTTGGAATTCTCAACCACACCGACCTTGATGCGAAAGTCAGGCTCAAAGAAAACTTGGACGGGCTGCGGACCGTGGCTGCGGAAATCGCTGCGAGTAAACCTTAAAACGTCCTTCAGAAAACTTCCTTCAGAAAACTTCCCTGCGTGACAACCACCGCTCCTTTGATCTCCAAAGAAAGATCTTTAGAAAATGAGTCTGCGATGCAGGACGGATATCATCGGTTGCAAAAGCCGCTTGCAGAGCGATCTCAACGCGTGGCGCGAGGCGTTAGCGAACGTGAAAGACTCTTGGAGCGATGCAACCGCTGAAAAATTCATGCAAGAGAATTTCTTGGATACCGAGGGGACCTTTACCCGACTGATCGCTAGTCTCCAAGAAGCCGCCGAATTGGTCCGTTCGATCGAAAAACGGGTTGGAGATGGAGACGTTTAGCCGAGCCCTCGCTACCAGATCTGCAGTCAGCCCCATAGCTGCAGTCAGCCCCATAGTCCGAGGACAACGTAAGAATGGAAAGAAGACGCCGATGAGCTTTAGCCTGAAAGTTACAATACCGGCCGTTCTGTTGCCGGTTGATTACGTTCCTCGTGTGCAAACGAAGGTAAATGTGAACGAATCCATGCGAGTCAGATCGTTCGTTGGCAGCCCAATCGCGAGGTGCGCCTGGCCTCAAATTGCCCTGAGTGTGTTCGCGCTCGTCGGCGTTTGCGATGCTCAGGACCCCAGTGGTCTGGATCCGGGCTCTGGAGAGAAGCGAGGTGGTGCAGGTGCGGTTTTGGTGCCCGCTCCTCCCAGTTCGACGCTGCGCATTGCGACATTCAATGTGGCTTTGAACCGAAAGAAAGCTGGTGAGTTGGCTCAGGATCTCGAGAAAGGGGATGATCAAGCTCGCCGCATCGCCGCGATTGTGCAGAGCGTTGCGCCCGATATCTTGTTGGTCAATGAGCTGGATTATGACGGCAAGACCGCCAAGCTTTTCTTGGATCGTTATCTTCGTGTTAGTCAGCCTGAATCGCGATCTGCCGCTGCGGCCCAATCCGATGCAAAGATTCCAGATCGCGATTTGCGGTATGTCTATTCAGGTCCAGTCAACACCGGTGTCGATTCAGGGCTGGATCTAAATAACAACGGCCGAATCCATGACCCGGATGATGCGTGGGGATACGGTGCGTTTCCCGGGCAATACGGGATGGCCGTTTACAGCCGGTACCCAATCGTTTCCGGGGAGGTTCGGACGTTTCTGACGTTTCCTTGGAGCAAGATGCCTGGCGCACTTCGCCCTAAGCTCCCGAGTAGCGCAAAGAAATCGGAATCTTCTGGTTCGGATAGCGATGGCGATGGCAAGTGGTTTCATGACGACGCGGTGTGGGAACAGTTGCGGCTCAGTTCGAAATCCCACTGGGACGTTCCGATCGAAATCCAGGGGGCTCGACTGCATATCCTCGCGTCACACCCGACACCTCCGGTATTCGATGGAGCCGAGGATAGGAATGGTTGCCGTAATCACGACGAGATTCGATTGTTTCGAGACTATATTTCCGAGGAATCCCAAGGAGCCTACCTTGTCGATGATGCGGGAACCAAAGGGTCCATTCCATCGGGTTCGCATTTCGTCATCGTCGGGGATTTGAACTCCGACCCATTGGATGGTGATGGCCGGTCCGAAGCGATCCGGTCCTTGATCGAACATCCGAACATCGCGACGTACGACGCACCTTCGAGTCGGGGTGCTGTCGATGCGGCGGAGAAATCTGCCGGCGCGAACACCAAGCATCGTGGCAATCCGGCGCACGATACCGGGGACTTTAACGACAAGAACCCTGGTAATTTAAGGATCGATTTTGTGTTGCCATCGGCCAATTGCAAAGTGATCGCGAGCGGGGTCTACTGGCCCAGCGCGAGCGAGTCTGCCGCGGCCAATGAATTGACCTCCGCCTCGGACCATCATTTGGTATGGGTCGACATTGAACTAAAGTAACCCATCAACTACAGAGCCCGTTGAAACGGTAAAATCCAACAACCAATCCTCCTCGTGCGTTGCACGGTTCCACCCCCCCAGCCTATATCGCCATGAAGAAAAAAATCATTTACTCGGCCTTGTTACTATTTACTCTCTTAGGGAACCCATTGGCTGTGTCACAAGACGCTTCAACCACCGCGACCACGGATGATCCTCATGTGTGGCTAGAAGACGTTTCTGGCGAAAAGGCCCTGGATTGGGTCAAAGCTCGAAACGAGAAGGCGAAACAACGGATTGAATCGGACCCGAGCTTTGAGAAGTTGCGCAACGATCTATTGGAGATCCTGGACTCGAATGCCCGAATCCCGTTCGTCGCAAAGAATGGCGAGTTTTACTACAACTTTTGGCGAGATAAGAAAAACGAACGCGGACTATGGCGCCGTACCACTCTGTCCGAGTACAAGAAGGCTGAACCGAATTGGGAAGTTCTCCTGGACCTTGATGCTCTCGGGAAAACCGAGGGTGAAAACTGGGTCTGGAAAGGAGCCTCGTTGCTGCGTCCTGACTACACGCGAGCACTGGTGACCTTGTCTCGCGGTGGAGCGGATGCCGATGTGACTCGCGAGTTCGACCTCGTTAAGAAAGAGTTCATCGCAGACGGCTTTCAGCGTCCGGAATCCAAAGGTGGCATGTCATGGATCGATCTCGATCATGTGTTCGTTTCGACCGACTTCGGTGCCGGAACGATGACCGATTCGGGGTATCCTCGCATCGCGAAAATATGGACCCGAGGCAAGCCCATGGAAGAAGCTGTCACGGTTTACGAAGGAACCGCTACCGATATGTCGATCGGTGCTGCTCACGATGATTCCCCCGGTTTTGAACGGGACTTTGTGACCCGAAACATCGCATTTTACAACGATGAATTGTACTGGTTGAAGGACCGCAAAGACCTCGTCAAGATCGATGTGCCCAACACAGCCAACAAATCCGTCTTCCATCAGTATTTGTTGGTGGAACTTAGAGAACCGTGGACCATCGGCGATAACAAGTACGCTGCCGGATCGTTGCTGGTGACGAAATTCGATGACTTCATGGCTGGTAATCGCTCGTTCGATACTCTGTTTGCACCGACCGATACCACGGCGCTTTCTAGCTTCGGCTTTACGAAAGATGCGATGTTTATCAACGTGCTCGAAGACGTGAAGAATCGAATTTACGTGCTCAAGTCGACCGACAAAGGTTGGAGCAAGGAACCGTTGCGAGGCGCCCCGAGTTTCGGCACCGTCAATGTTACG
This sequence comes from uncultured Pirellula sp., assembly GCA_903930765.1. Taxonomy (GTDB): domain Bacteria; phylum Planctomycetota; class Planctomycetia; order Pirellulales; family Pirellulaceae; genus JBKCUI01. The sequence continues at coordinate 11,749 of CAIYZV010000458.1, read as the reverse complement.
GCTGTGGACTCCGACGAGTCCAATGACTTTTTCATGACCGCGACCGACTACCTGAATCCAACCACACTTTCCATGGGAACGATCGGAAGCGATCCGGTCGAATTGAAGCGACTTCCCAATTTCTTTGATCCTAAGGGCTTGGAAATCAGCCAGCATTTCGCAACGAGCGCCGACGGAACGCGAGTCCCTTACTTCATGGTCTCCCAGGCGGACTTGAAACCGACCGGAGATCATGCCACGTTGCTATATGGCTATGGTGGATTTGAGATATCGCTTCAACCCAACTACAGTGCCAGCGTCGGCCGAGCTTGGTTGACTCAAGGTGGCGTTTATGTGGTCGCAAATATCCGCGGGGGTGGTGAGTACGGCCCGCGATGGCACCAAGCGGCACTCAAGGAGAACCGGCTTAAGGCCTATGAGGATTTTGCGGCCGTCGCGAAGGATCTGGTCGCTCTAAAAATAACCCGAAAGGAACGATTGGGAATCCAAGGTGGTTCCAATGGAGGTCTTTTGGTCGGGAATATGGTGACTCTGTACCCCAATCTCTTCGAGGCTGCCGTTTGCCAAGTCCCGCTCTTGGATATGCGACGCTACAACAAACTTCTGGCCGGTGCTTCGTGGATGGCCGAGTATGGGAATCCTGATATCCCTGAACAATGGAGTTACATCCAAAAATTCTCGCCCTATCAGAATGTGAAGGAAGATAAAAAGTATCCAAAAGTTCTCTTCACGACTTCGACTCGAGATGACCGCGTTCATCCAGGCCACGCCAGAAAAATGATGGCCAAGATGGAATCGCAAGGCCACCCAGTTTGGTATTACGAGAACATCGAAGGTGGACACGGTGGTGCGGCGAACAATCGACAGTCGGCATTCATGCAGGCCCTCGCTTACACATTCCTCAAGCAGGAATTGATGAAGTAGGCTAGCGCTGCCGAGAAAACCACCTAACGGTGATTTCGTGCGTGGGCTATCTCGCGTGGGGCTTCGCGGAAATTGCTACCGGATGCGGGTTCTATGGAAGAGCGAAGATCAAGCCTGTGGTAGCGGCCCCTTGGTAGATCGCTCCACGCGTGGTGTGTCGTCCCCAATGGATTTGGTGTGGGGTTGGATCCCCTGGACGCCAATGCCCGAGTGTGTACATCCGTTCGTGAATCCTCGCCCCACCCATTTTGTATGGAAGCACGGGGATGGTGCCCAGAAAGTCACCGTAGGAAATGAAGGGGCGAGCCCATTGCGGAGTCTTGCCTTCGTACCGCTCGAAGTTTACTTGTTCAAAGTACAAGGGGCGTGAAAAGAAGTTCGGAGCGGTCCAAGTGAACACCGTGTCTGGCGTGCCATCGTACACGTAATTCTCAAGTGTCCCGGATGCGGCACTGCTCGGATCTCCCGCTATTCCAGCAACCTCCGCGAAGCTTCGATCTGCTTGAGGAGAAATCACGACGGATCGCGCGCTGTACGCGGAATAGGCTTCGGATTTCTTGATCCACGCCGCGTCGACTTGATTGGCCCCCGTCATCTCGATGAGGCTGGGCAGCTTGGGAAGTCGGGCGCTCCGGGCTAGGTTATTAGCCGCACCGCCCGCAGCAATTCCCCCGCTCGTTGCGGCCCCTGCCTTACCTGTCGCCCCTGGTTGTGCGATCGCATCGCCGAGATCCTGACCGTGTGCTTTTCCATCGCCTCGCCATAAGCATGCCGCGACTGACATAGCGCAAGCAACGATACATGCCGTACTGGGAATTGCTAGCGTTTGTGATGTGACGATGGCCATCGGCGTGGAACCCTCCAATTGACTCGCTATCGGAGGTTTGCGTTTCCGGGGTGAATAATCCCGTCACAGACGTTCCAGATTCACACAGTTCCAGATTCACACAGTTCCAGAGTTACCGTAGGAATTTCGCAGGTGCAGACTCCATGGGGTTTGAACAAAGGTGCCTGGAGTCGCTGTTGGGGAGGCCAATTCCGTTCACGCGAGAATACGCTGGCAGACTTTTCCTTCGTTCTGCGTTGCCCGTTCCGGACGACCTTGATGATGGTACACGAGGTCCCAATGGTTAAGACCTAGCAGGTGGAGGATGGTAGCGTGCAGGTCATGCACGTGCAGTCGCTCTTCCACGGCGTGCAATCCAATTTCGTCGGTAGCCCCGATGGTTTGACCGCCACGAACACCCCCGCCCGCCATCCACATTGTAAACCCGTATGGATTGTGGTCCCGTCCGTCACCTTTTTCGCTCATCGGTGTTCGACCGAACTCGCCACCCCAAATGACGAGCGTGGAGTCAAGCAATCCGCGTTGCTTCAGATCGGTGAGAAGACCAGCGATGGGACGGTCTGAACTACGGCAGAGCGAGTCATGGTTCTTTTCGATTCCCGCATGAGCATCCCAGCGACTACCCGAGCCGTGGTACAGTTGCACGAATCGCACACCGCGTTCGACAAAGCGTCGCGCGAGGAGGCAATTTCGGCCGAATGTCTCTGTAGCTTTTTCATCGATGCCGTAGAGTTGCAACGTAGAGTGGGACTCTTGTGACAGATCCACCGCTTCGGGAGCTTGGGCTTGCATCTTGAATGCCAACTCGTAGGACCTGATGCGTGCATCCAACTCGGAGTCGATGCTGCGGGTTGATTGGTGGCTTCGGTTGAGGGATTCGAGCAACTTCAATTTGGTTGCTTGTCGATGTCCCCCGGTTGGATTTCCCCCGCTTGGATGTCCCCCGGCTTGACTGGGAGGCTTTAGGAAATCGATGGGGTCTCCTTTGCTGTGGATGGCGGTCCCTTGGAAGCTGGCGGGCATGAAACCTGCGCTCCAGTTTCGAGGTCCATTGATCACCTTTCCATCGTCGTCTTCTAGAACGAGGAAGGCGGGGAGGGACTCGTTTTCGGTGCCGAGACCGTACGTTACCCAACTCCCAAGGCTGGGTCTGCCGCCGAGCGTGGAGCCGGAGTTCATCTGGCAAACACCATTGGAGTGATTGAGGCCATTTCCCCAGCAGGAACGAATGATCGCCATGGCATCGACATGCTGTGCAGTGTGTGGCAGCCAATCGGATACCCAAGCACCGGACTGGCCGTATTGTTTCCACGTTCGTTTGCTAGGCATCAGTGGGGCGTTGTATTCTCCCATGGGGGTGATGACCGGAGCAAAGCTCGAGGGAAGTGGTTTTCCGGCGAGATCGACCAACTTTGGCTTTGGGTCGAAAAGATCGATGTGGCTGGGGCCACCTTCCATAAACAAGAAGATGACGCTCTTGGCTTTGGGGAGATGATGTGGTTTGGGGCGTCCCGAGAGTTCCGTTCCGTGCACGCTGTTGGCTAAAAGCGATTGCAACGCCAACACGCCAAAACCTGCGCCGGCACGCTGCAGCATGTCGCGACGATCGAGATAACCTACTCCGCGATCACCAACACCGCGATTCGCACTTGGATGACCAGTTGTTGGATGTTGCGTCGTTGGATTCATACCGTTATTCCACATGACCGTTACTCCACGTAAAGAAATTCATTGGAGTTGATCAACGCGTGGGCAATGTCGACCAATGGATCGAGAGACTCGGTCTCCGATATTCGATCGGAATCGGCTATTCGATCGGAATCGGCGGTCTGCGCGATCGATGACGGATGGTTTTCGAGGAACCGTAGTAGCGACTCCAGTTCCGATTCCGTCGGATCGCGAAGGAGTACACGTTGGAACAAGGAGCGTGCGCGGGCTATGTCGCTATCGTATTCGACACGGACTCGTCGGACGAGCGATTCCGCCTTTATCAGCGGCCACGTCGAGTTGGTCATGTACAAAGCTTGCAGCGAGGTGGTCGTGCAATTGCGTTTGGCAACGCTCGAGCTTCCGTCGGGAGCATCGAACACCGACAGCATCGGATGCGAGCTGTTTCTCATAACGCGTTGGTAGACCGAACGTCGGTTGGAATCGTTGGTGTCCGATGCGCCTCCTGCTCGAGGGTCGAGTGTTTCCGTCACCGCGAGGATCGAATCTCGGATTTGCTCTGCATCCATCCGTCGAGATGGGTAGCGCCAAAACCACTTGTTGTCCGGATCGATCGCCTGTCCTTGGGAAATCACCTTTGGGTAACTTGATTGCCGGTATGTCGAGGACGTCATGATCAACGCATGGAGGGATTTCCAATCGCCATTGTGATCCATCAAGTACCTGGTCAGGAAATCCAGCAACTCAGGGTTCGTTGGTAATTCGGATAGTTTTCCGAAGTCACTCGCGTTCGAAACGAGGCCTTTTCCAAAATGGAGTTGCCAAATGCGATTGGTGATGACGCGCCATGCCATGGGGTTATCGTGAGAAACGATCCATTTGGCCAAGGCCAATCGACGGCCTGTTGAATGAGGCAACGGCGCGATTGGAAGCGATTTGTCAGACCCGAGCACCGTAGGGACCCCCGGTTCAATCGGTTCGCCGCCGTGGCTTCCAGGGACGCGAGTCTCGGGGGCCACGGTACCCATGTCTCGCACGGTCAACGCGAGTGGCGGTGCACTGGCGGTTGCTTTGTTCAACTCATCGATGGCCCCCTTGAGTTGTTTCCATCGAGCCAACGCATCGCCGTTCAGCTTTTTGGTGAAATCGATGCCTTGCAGATCGTTTTGAATTTGAAGGTAGGCTAGCAACGCGATAGGCCGTTCGGCAGGCTCTCGCGCCTCGGTTGATTTCATCAATGCAGGCCGAACGTCGGGTGGGAATTTTTCGATCGTGGATGCTGTGACTGCCGAACGCACCTCGGCCTCGAGTCGTTTCATTTCGTCCAGAATTGGAGTGGCGCACGCATCCCAATCCACCTTGTCTTCCCTCCATTGCCTAGCTTTCTCATTCTCGGAAGGGATACCGTACTGAGGCTCGAGCGGTGCGAAAAATGCCTGGAGTTTGAAGTAGTCTTTTTGGAGAAGCGGATCGAATTTGTGATCGTGGCAACGTGCGCACGAGAACCCCAATCCTAAGAATACTTCACCGGTAACATCGGTGAGATCGTTTAAGATGTTGTTCCATTGCGAGCGTACATCGCGCTGGTTGTATTCATAAATCCAATGACGCAAGTACCCTGTTGCGGCATTCATTTCGTCCGAGTTCGGATCCAATTCATCGCCTGCCAATTGCTCGATCACGAACTGCGAGTAAGGTTTCCCTCGGTTCAATGAATCGATCACATAATCGCGGTATCGATACGCCGTGGGTCGGAATGCGTCTTGTTTGAACCCATCGGATTCGGCGTAACGGACCAGATCCATCCAGTATCTTCCCCACCGTTCCCCGTACCTTGAGTCGGCGAGCAATCGCTCGATCATTCTTTCGTAGCGATCGGGCGAGTCATCGTTCAGATAACTTTGAAGTTCATTCCATGACGGGGGAACGCCGAGGAGGTCGAGGTAAGCTCGCCGCAGCAAGGTCGATTCGGAAGCTGGTTCTGCCATTTCCAGTCCGATACGCTGCAATTTCTCCATCACGAGCGCATCGATCGGGTGAACCGGGCTCAGACCCTCGTCTGTTCTGTCGTGAGTCGCTTGTCTATCGCGAATCGGTTTAAAAAACCAGTAGCTCCGATCTTCGTCGGAAATGGGTCCCCCAGCTCGTGACTCTTTCAACGGAGTCGAGTAGTTGGGCCACTTTGCTCCGCGGAGCACCCATTGTTCTAGCAACTCGATTTGTTCGGCCGGCAATTTCTGATTGGGAGGCATTTCCAAACCCTCGTGGCGAACGGCTTGCAGAAGCAAGCTCGCATGGGGGGCGGTCGCCTCGAACACAGGTCCAGAATCTCCGCCGCGGGAAAACGACTCGGAAGAATCGAGGCGTAAGCCGCTTTCGGATTTGTCGGTACCATGGCAGCGGATGCACTTCTCTACCAGAATCGGACGGATGTTGGTTTCAAAAAAAAGATCGCGCGTTTTGAGGGTCTCTTCCGTATCGTCGGATTGGGCGGACCACGCCGATGCACCGACCGATACCCAGCACGTGATGGCGACCATGCACCATCTCCCCAACGAAGTCGACTTTGGTGGAATGCAGCTCGGGAATGGAAATGCCATGAAGGATTTGGCGAGATAATTCCGCATTATCATTCCTCCTTCACTCGCAATCATCGGTTACTCATTGTCAGAATTTGGGGTTTGGGGTGCGTTGCTTTCGGTCGTTTGTCCTGACGCGTTTTCGGACTCGACCCAAAGTTCGTTGGAATCAGGTCGGTATCGATACGCGCGACCTTGTGGAAGCTGCGGAAGCTTGATCCTGTTGAAATCGATGATGTCCTTCATGAACTCTTCGTGGGAACGGGGGTGTCGTCCCTTTTCGGCGTAGTACAAGTTCTGTGCTTGGGGTAACTGGATCTCGAAGACGATTTTTTCTTTGGTTCGGAAAAAGGCAGCCGCTGGTCCCGATACGAAGGTGGCTGGATTGTATTCGGATCCACCCTCGAGCGAGCGACCTTTGACACCGACACCAACCCCAGCCTTTTGGTCGGGCAGTGGGGCTTCGGCAGGTTTGTTTTGAGCAGCTTGTTCCGCCGCAATCTCTTGCTTCAAAACCTCATCGGGCTTGCAACCAATCGGAAGGCATAACAAGATCGAAAGTCCCAAGCGAAATCCGGTTTGGAGGTAAACGTTGTGTCGATTCTCGAAGGGTTTGAACGGCATGATCTCTGCCTTGCTCCCAGTAAAGAGACATTGGCGATGAACGATAAATCGGAAGGTTACGAAAGGCGATTTGGGTCTAGATGCTGCTTCGCGTGTCGAGAATCTCGGCTATGGGAAAATAGCAATGATTTCAACGACGCACTCCGTTTCGTCCCATTGTAGCAGTTTACCAAAGACGAGTTTGGAAGTTCGGATTGTCTGGTGTTCTTCGATGGGGTTCGGATTGGATGGTTCTGTGGCAGGAATCCTTTCGACCGTATGTGTCCGGTTGCGATCTAGGACCAGGCGTGCGACTCGGGCTTGAAGCATCAACGAGGGGCTGGATTCAATCACGAGGTTTCCACTGAGTTCTCCGCTCTGCTCATCTCCGATGGGTGTGAGCGTGTCAGAGATCCATACTGACATTTCGCCAATCTCCGGCGGTGTAACACTGGCGATGAGGTTGAGTGAACTCTCCTCGATGGCGGTCCGCATTGGTTTGGACTGCAGGACTCGCGTTGCTAGTGTGCCGATGCGTTCGCGAAGTTTGTCCTCAGAGGTTGTCCCTGTAACGGCTTCCAGTCCAATCACCAAATGGGTTAATTGACGGCATAGGAACTCCCCGTTGAGTGAACCCTCTTTTGTTAGACTCGGGGAATCTGGTGTTAGACTCGGGGAATCTGGCGTCAGGTTTTCGGGGGTATGGTCGAGCGAAGTGGATATTCTTTCAAGAAGTTCCTCGGTCTCAGATTTGATCGACACAGCGTTTGGCGTGGTAACGATCGACTCCTCCATTCCTTCGACGAACGAGTCTCCGAAATCCGAAGGTATCAGATCATCATCCGGTCTAATGCGCATCTCTTGCTCGCTATCCGCTCTCACCGATGGCAATGGAGATTCATCGGGTTCCGATGGCATTGGATCCATGGATTGTTCAGCGGGCATTGCGGTATCGCTATCGATCCTTGTCACTGGGGCGTCTGGAGAAGTAGCTTCCTCGACGACGTCCATTGCAATGTCCTGTGCGTTGGATGATGGTTGATCAGAATGGGAATTGGAACCGCCACCCATTCCTATTCCGCTGAAAACATTTGAGCCTACCCTCGCAGTCATTGCGTTGGGCGTCCGTGGATCGCTGAGTCCTCCACCAATTTTTCCAAAATCGCCAGCGTCGAGATTCGGTTTCTTTTCTTGGTTGGAAGGTTTATTGGTAGTGCTGGTTTGGCTCCATCGATTCGTGTAGCCCGCGCTGCGACCTCGCAAGTGCTTCGGCACGATCCAAGGCACGTATCGCGCGACGGTAGGGCCTGCATTGCCGAGATCGCGACCGAAGCCGTACCAAAGGATCCCGATGGCTATCGGGATGGCGGTTAATCCACCGAGGACCGGGGGTAGCAGTTTTCGTAGGGCTGACTGTTGTTTTGGTTGATGTCGAGGGCGGGAGGCGATTTGATTCCAAGCCATCGAAGGTGTCTCGGCTGCTTCCTCGGCCGACCCGTTATCCCGATCCCGCAAGTCACCATCGGGCAAGTTAGCATCGGGCGATGGTTCTTCGAGTTCTAGCAAGTCGGCGTCGTTTGGTTCCGACAGATGGAACCCGCTGACTGGCAACTCGAGTTCATGATCGCTTGCGTTTTCGCGGCCAACTTCAGCGCCGCACCATGGGCATTGGGGCACGGAGGTTCGGAGATTATCATCATCGATTCGATCCTCAACATCAAATGTTCCCGAGCAAACGGGGCAATGCACTTGAAAGTTCATTGAAAACCTAGAGAGTGTTGATGTGGAAGTGAACGTCGTAGAGAGGAACGTCGGGCTTGGGGGATCGCCTCATGGTCTACACAGGGTGATCTGCTCCATAAAGGATAATGGTTAGATTATCGTCTAGCACACGTTCCTCGGCATTGGAAACACGATTTTTAGTCATGAAAAACGAAGCAAAAAAAGGATGGCTCCAACGCTTAGCGAGCCCTTATCCGATGAATCCGGAGAATCCCGGGGAATGCAGCCGTGGGTTGCAGCAAGCGATCCGCGACGACGGAGGCTCCCAGGGGACGCTGTTCGAAGCGTTGTTGTGGGTTCGGATTGGGCAAATCGATCCAGCACACGGTATTGTGGAGTCTGCAACGCGTGGCATCGAGGCTTACATTCACGGGGTGATTCACCGCATGGAGGGGGATTACTGGAACGCCAAATACTGGTTTCGCCAAGTCCGAGCGCCGCAGTTGGTGGAAAGCTTGAATCGGCATATTCTCAAAGGGGCACCCAAGGGGTATTTGTACCCATGGGGTACCTCTGTTTTCGATCCGAGCGCCTTCGTCGATGCGTGCCAATCGACGGTGCCCAAAATTGCCGATTCCAGGAGTGCCGCTGTGACTGCTGATGGCGATAGGCAGATCTTTGAAACGCTGCAATGGTTTGAAACGCTGCAATGGTTGGCGTTGGCCGAGTGGGAGGGGATGTTGGCCCAGGTGGAGTTTGCCTAGGTAGAGTTTGCCTAGGTGGAGTTTGCAGATTAACGCTCGCTTGGTAACCCTTCGAGATCGTCACAAATCGGGATCGTCGCAAAGCGAGATTGCTTCAGGAGGGGCCGATCAAACGACGTATAACCCAGGAAAAGCAGGAGTTGGGTTCCTGTTCTATCCGTTCAAATTCGTTATTCTTTACGACTGTTACCCCTTCCAGGAAAAATCATGAGCAATTCTGCAACGATTCAATGCCCGTCCTGCCGTCGTTTGTTCGTGCCTGACATGCGCTCTCCGGAAATGCCGTTTTGTTCGTTGCGATGCAAAATGGCGGATCTCAATCGATGGTTCAACGAAGACGTGGGGTTGCCCATCAGTTGCTCTGACCCCGAAGATGAGGAGGAATCTCCTCCGCCGTCGGCACCTCGCGAATGGAAATTTGAATAAGGATTTTTTTGCAATTTTCCTTAGCGATACCAAGCGATACCAAATCTTCCAGCAACGAAATCAACCACTGACTCTTCCACCACTGACTCTTCCACCACTGACTCTCCTTCGAGCAACTTTGCGATACACTTCATGAACGACACCCCTCCCAACAGCGTCGAAGTTCCTCGCGTAGCGATCGATTGGTATCGCTCAGCACCTTGGTGGCGACTCGCTTCGCAAAGCGTCGGTATTTCCTGGAGAGCTTCGCATCTACTGCTTTGCGCGGTGGCCCTGCTCGCGACCCATTGGATTACCACCATTTCGTTTACGGTGTTCAAACCGGAATTGGTGGATACGCCCGCCTCTTGGGTACAGCCATCGCGACCACTTCCTGCCATAGCCCCATTTCCGCAGGATGCCTACCGATGGGTGTCGGAGATTGCTCGTGAAAAGGAGATGGCACGCGATAGAGTGATTGCAAGTGAAAAAGAAATGGCTGGCGGGCACGAAGTCGTCGATTCGACCCCCTGGTATCCATTCGCGCCCGATTCTTACGTGCACGTTTGGCGGCGGCTGGTGAGTTATCCGTACCAAGCCATCGAGGCTTTGACGTTGCGACGCGGTGCGTATTTGTTGTTTAACTTTCTTGCAGTCCTCGCCATTTGGGCCTTTGTTGGGGGATGCATTTCGCGGCGCTCGATCCAAGAGCTCGGTACGCAGATTACCTCACCGTGGACCGATACCGTCCGTTTGGTGAGCAAGCGTTGGCTGTCGATCATGTGGGCGATTGCGATGCCGATCGCGTTGATCCTGGTCTGCTCCCTGCTGTTCATGCTATTGGGCTGGTTGTCCAATATTCCGGCGGTCGGTCCTTGGATTGCCGGGCTGCTACTTTTGCCACTGGTCGTGCTCTCTGTAGCGTTGGGATGGTGTGCGTGTGTCTCGATCATCGGCTTTCCGCTCTCGACCGCCGCCATTGTGTGTGAAAAACAAGCCGATGCGTTCGACGGAATTTCTCGCGCTGCGGCGTACACCTTCCAGCGTCCGGTGACGTTGATCCTTGCGGTTATCGCCGCCGAGTGGATCGGGCATTTTGCTGGTGGTATCGTATCGATCGTCGTCAACACCGGCTTTTCCATCTTGGCGAGAGCTTTTTCCGTCGGCTCGTTCCATACGATATTGAACATGGGGACCTTCTTCGACGCATGGATTGCCTGCTTCGTGCCCTTGGTAGTAACCGCCTTCGGTTTTAGTTTCTTTTGGACCGCGTCGTCTGCGATTTATCTGCTCCTGCGACGTGATGTCGACCATACGCTTTTCGACATGATCGATATGGATGCGCCGGTTCCAGCCAAGCCATTGCCGCAGTTGGCTTCGCCCCCGGAAACGACGGCCTCCCCGGAGCCTCGGTGAACAATTCTGTTGAATCGTGCGTATTGCACCGGTATAAATAAGGTGTGTTGCTATTTCCTGGGTTTTCCTTAGTGGACACCATGGTTCCCACCGGCTGCAGAACAATCCCGAACGCGTCCCGACCCATGTTGGGCTGGATTTTCGTGGGTTGTTTCCTGTTTTCTGGGCCGTTGGGCGCCCTCGAGGCGTATGCGGGTTGTGGCGCCCATAGCGATCCTTCTGCCACTCGATGGGCCAGTGGATTGGATGCTTGGCAGCCCAGCGGTAGCCAAGTGGGATTGCCCATGTATCGGGAGTACGTCGGAGGCAAGTGGAGTTATTCGCACGTTGCTCCTCAACCGCCATGCGATGGCCCGGGTTGTCGGGCAAAGCCGAGCTGTCGTCCGGTCGGTATTGCCATTGTCCCCACGGATACATTGGTGGTGACGTATTTCTCAGAGATTGGTGGAGCATGGTTTTTGACCGTGCCGGATCATGGTTGGGGCAATATCCCGGCCTCGGATTTCGCGTTCCGCGGACGACTCGCACCGCCGGAACCGCCACCCAAGGTCTGACCCTCTTCGAAAGCGTTTCGTCTCCCTTTTCGGGTTTGTTCCACGCACCTGGAACGTATATCCCGAGTTTCTTAAGGTCGGAATCGCAACCAGACTCGAATCGGCTTTCCCAGAAGCTGATTTTGCCGATACACCAGCGTTCCTGGTCGCCTTGATCTCTAGGCTGCCGAAAGCAAGCTGGTCCACCCCCAAAATTGAAGAATCCAACCGGGTTTATAGCCATGAGTTCCAATCCATCCAATTCCGATGCATCGCCTTCCGATGAAT
>CAIYZV010000457.1 GCA_903930765.1 uncultured Pirellula sp. | reverse complement strand
TTCGCTTCGGCTTCGAACATCGCCGCGTAGGAGGGATACGCCCGATCGAGCGAAACATCGTAGTCCGGTGCTGCGGCTTTGGAGCGTTCCGCATTGCTGCTGAAAGCGCCCGCAACCAACGTGGCTCGATTGTCCAAACACGCGGCGATCGAGTGAACACGGCCGATAAAGGACCCTGGACCGCCCCCTACCAAGCCCATTTTCAGTTTGCGATTGAGTGGTCCGTTGGTCATGTGAATCTCCGGCAAATGTGTTCGAGAGGGATGCGGGTGGGAACGAGGATGGCAATCGCTGATTTAACGGGACGCATCCTGCCCCATGTTCTACCAATTCATGCCACGTTTTCCAGGTCCCGACCCCCTCGGACTATGAAAGTACCCACCCTATTCACACCTGAAAACGAGCCTAGCACGCAAGAGTCCAGCAGGAAAGAGATGCGAGGAGGGAGCTTAGAAATTTGAATTCGAGGAATTAGTGAACGCGCGGTTTTCGAGTGCGCATCCGAACGACGATGGCGCAGGATGCACAGCAGGATAGCAGAAGCAGCGTTCCTGGCTCAGGAACCGAGCTAAAAACCGTGATGGAACCGGGGAGATAATTGACCGAGAGCGGATTGCCGAATGCATCGGTCATGAACGGCAATGCGTCCAATTCCGAAGGCATGGTGATTTTTACTTGGTCGGCAACGCTCGGACTCAGATGGAAAGCCAGATTGAACAGCAATGCTCCCCCTGTGAGTCCACGGGGATCCCCGTAGATGGAAAAGTCAGCGGCGGATGCTGGCGAGTTTCCGTTGATCAAGATATCGGAAGCGGTAAGCCCACCGTCGGCCGCGTCGACCGTCATCATGAACCAATTCCGTGCATTGGATTCTCCTCCGGTTGCGATAATCCGTTTGTCGTCCGGCAGTGCAGCAGGGAGTGCGATGCCTGTACCAAGGGGTCGTTGCCCGTCCCCGCCGATATCAAAATTGAGTTGGAATCCCGATAGTTTTAAGTTGGGATCATCGCTGATGGCAACGACTGGAACTAGGACTTGATTGGGCAACGACGCACGTTGCACTTGCACATCCCCCACCTTGAGAACGATTTCAGCGAAAAGCATGTGGGGCGAATGCAACAGGTACGCGGCAGCCAATCCCCCGATCCAACGCCATTGGAACGACTGCCGGCGCGACACACTGGACCAACGGGACATACGGGAAAAAGGAGGCATGGTCGTTGATTGCTCCTACCGACGAAGAAGGTAAAAAGCTCTTGGGGCGTTAGCATTCCTTACGGGCAAACATCGTTTGGGATAATATCGCGTGACCTGAATCCCCCCGACCGACAGCCTGGAGGACTTGGTCTGCGAAAAATCCGCCGATTGCCTACGGATTCGACGATATGTCGAAATTGGTATAAATCAATAATCGATGAATTTAGAATCTGAAAACGCAAAGACACCTTGGAGCAAAATGCGGAAAATCGATACGAACATCCTTATCGGAACGTTACGATAGGCGGTTGGCATGCTGTTTTCTTAGCGATTTTCCAAGCCGTTTTCCGGAGAGGGCAATTGAATGCAAGGGTGGTCTTGGCTGCAAACAGCCGGTTCGATGATGCCGTCGATAGTGAATCCTTACCTTTTGGTAGGGGTCGGCGGAGCGACCGGAAGCGTTTTTCGTTTTGCAGTTGGGAGAACTGTGGCGATGGTACTCCCCGGCGTCAGCCCGCTCATGGCGACTGGGATCGTAAATCTGGTGGGATCCTTCCTCTTGGGATGCGTGATCGCAGGAATGGGGGAAACCCATCGATCGCATCCTGGGGTTTTGCTGCTGGGTGTCGGCGTCTGTGGTGGCTTCACAACATTTTCGACCTTTGCCATGGAATTAGCCGACTTAATGCATGAGAGGCAGTATTGGATTGCGACAGGTTACGGGTTGGGTAGTGTGCTTTTGGGAGTGGTAGGGTTTGTTGCGGGTGCATGGGTTGTGCAGCGTTGGGTTTCGGGATGAGTCAGATGGGGTTAGGAATGAGGCTTGCCATAGCTTGGATAACCATGTACAGTTTTTGACTCGCCTGAGGAAGTTGGTGGGGATTGGGTTAGGTGAACCTTGCCGATCCTTGGAGACTCATTAGGTAGTAGATTCCCCTGTAGCTCAGTCGGCAGAGCAGCGGACTGTTAATCCGCGTGTCGGAGGTTCGAGCCCTCCCGGGGGAGCCTTAGTTTTTTCTACGGAAGAAACGCCAAAAAGTTAACGCCGGACGACGAGAGATCGACGCCCGGCGTTTTTCGTTTCTACCCAACGTTTTGGGCCTTTTCCGC
>CAIYZV010000456.1 GCA_903930765.1 uncultured Pirellula sp. | reverse complement strand
GTGCATCGTCGAGGATCGCGACGTCCGCAATGCTCAATCCTGTTGTATTCGACTCAGGGACGGAGGTCACGACGTTGGTGAGCGTCAAGCCTGGTGCTTCGTTGATATCGGTAACGTTGAGAACAACATCGATCGACTGATCGGGAGTTGCGCCGACGGTGGGATCATCCACCGAGATGGTGACCCGTAGTTTGGGCTTGGTCTCAAAGTCGAGTGAACTCGGTTTCAGCTTTAGTTTGCCAGCGGTCAGTTCGAACATCGAAGCGTCGGGACCGGACAGAATGATCGTGTTGGTTCCGAGTGCATCGTCGAGGATCGCGACGTCCGCAATGCTCAATCCTGTTGTATTCGACTCAGGGACGGAGGTCACGACGTTGGTGAGCGTCAAGCCTGGTGCTTCGTTGATATCGGTCACGTTGAGAACAATATCGATCGACTGATCGGGAGTTGTACCGACGGTGGGATCATCCACCGAGATGGTGACCCGTAGTTTGGGCTTGGTCTCAAAGTCGAGTGAACTCGGTTTCAGCTTTAGTTTGCCATCGGCCACCTCGAACATCGAAGCGTCGGGACCGGACAAGGTGATCGTATTGGTTCCGAGTGCATCGTCGAGGATCGCGACGTCCGCAATGTTCAATCCTGTTGTATTCGACTCAGGGACGGAGGTCACGACGTTGGTGAGCGACACTCCTGGTGCTTCGTTGACATCAGTCACGTTGAGAACAACATCGATCGACTGATCGGGGGTTGCGCCGACGGTGGGATCATCCACCGAGATGGTGACCCGCAGTTTGGGCTTGGTCTCGAAATCGAGGGAACTTGGTTTCAGCTTCAGTTTGCCAGCGTCAATTTCGAACATGGCAGCGTCAGGACCCGACAGGCTAACCGTGTTGGTTCCAAGCGTATCATCAACGATCGCGAAATCGGCGACATTAAGGCCGGATGTATTGGATTCCGAGATAAGAAAAACCTGATTCGAGAGCGTCAGTCCTGGTGCATCATTGGCGTCGGTCACGTTGAGAACAACATCGATCGATTGGTCGGGAGTCGCACCTACCGTTGGATCATCCACCTAGACAGTGACCTGAAGATTGGGCTTCGTCTCGAAATCGAGAGTGCCTGGTTTCAGCTTTAGTTTGCCATCGGCCACCTCGAACATCGACGCGTCGGGACCGGACAGAATGATCGTATTGGTTCCGAGTGCATCGTCGAGGATCGCGACGTCGGCTACATTTAAACCTGTCGTATTGGACTCAGGGACGGAGGTCACGACGTTGGTAACCGTCAAGCCTGGTGCTTCGTTGACATCGGTCACGTTGAGAACAACATCGATCGACTGGTCGGGAGTTGTACCGAGGGTGGGATCATCCACCGAGATGGTGACCCACAGTTTGGGCTTGGTCTCGAAATCGAGAGAACTCGGTTTCAGCTTTAGTTTGCCAGCGGCCACCTCGAACATCGAAGCGTCAGGACCAGACAAGGTGATCGTGTTGGTTCCGAGTGCATCGTCGAGGATCGCGACGTCCGCAATGCTCAATCCTGTTGTATTCGACTCAGGTACGGAGGTCACGACGTTGGTTAGCGCCAAACTTGGTGCTTCGTTCACATCGGTCACGGTTAACACAAAGTCGACTGATTGATCGGGGGTTGTGCCTACTGTTGGATCATCCACAGACACAGTAACCCTTAGTTTAGGCTTGGTCTCAAAGTCCAGTGAACTTGGTTTCAGCTTCAGTGCGCCTGAAACAAGCTCGAACATGGCGGCATCAGTTCCTGCGAGGCTTAGCTGATTGTTCCCGAAATCGTCATCAAACAACACCTTCGCAATTTCAATCGAATTGGTCGTATCAGTAGATTCAGGAAGAACATCGAGGACATTTTGTAGTCGAATATTACGAGGAGGTCGGTTGTCGAGGGTGATTGCTTGCGAAGTAGCCCGCATGCCAACTGGAAAGGCAGAGTCGCCGCTGGATGTGACTCGCCATTGAATCAGTGATGCGACATCCCCATCTGCGATTCCATCGGGCAACCCCTGAACGGTAATTCGTTGCGGGATGTTCCAATTGTCAGACGTAAACGTTAGGCTGGTGTTATAAAGAGCGATTTCCGTTGCGTCTTCGGCGGACGCTTCGATTGTGACGTCGGACACGATCGGGCAATTGAGTCGTACCCAGTGATCCGCTGTGTCACCCAATTCGGTTACGCGAACGGGAGAGTAAAAGATTGGCAGTATTTCCTTGCTGTCGTCGTTGAAAGCCACGACGTCCAACGCAACTCCATTGAGTCGAATCTTGGTGCGACGTGTACCATCTATCAAATTATTGTTTGGAGTTCCAACTGTGACCCGCCCGCCCGCACTTCCAAAGCTAACTAGAGTAGGATTATCAACTGTGATTGTAGTAGCACTCGAATCCACAAAGTCGAGGATCCCACCTTCACGAACATACAGAACGGATTTCGTATCCTTTACATCGCTTAGTACCTCGCCACCCCTAATCGTGATGAAGGCAGAGAGATAGTTATTACCGCTTGAGGGGCCAAAACGTGTAACTCCGGAATCAGCGGTGGTAAATATTGTCTTGGAACCGATGTCCCCGAGGCTTTCCCATGCATTGGTTCCGAAAAAATCGACATCGTCCGGTTTGGTCCATGGAACAATCTTGTCAAGGCCCGTACGGACAAGCATTGCTGTTTCGTACCTAGGGTCCGTTATGTCACTGGTGCGAGTGCCAGTGCCACTCGGGTTAATAGTTCCGGTGCCATCGAACATTTGAAACGAAGTATAGCCAGGCAAGAGGGGATTGTTGGCGCTTCGAAATTCCCGAGGCATCGCAGGCAAAAGGGCCAGGTTGTGGGGGCTGTCCCACGGTTCGTCCAAATGAAAACTGTCAAATAAAACTTTTTTGCCTAGATAGGGGAGAATTGCTACGCGCCAGCTAAGCAATTGCGTATTGTTGGCACCTTGGTAATTTTTAGGAAGGCGTTTAGATGCAGAATCGTAGCTCAAGACGGCTAAGCCTAGCTGTCGCATTGATGAATCGTCGCTGCTTGTTAACATTCCTTTCGGGCTGAGCAATGAATCAATACCCAGAACTTCGTAGGGACTGCGTGGGTTTCGGACGTTGTCTGGGGATACTGTCAATTGAGATACGATAGCATCCAACGGAATATCCATCGGTAGTTTGCTAACAACGGCACTCGGTGTGCAAATCCTCATTTCCCCGTTTGGAAATGTTCCGAGGCTCGCTAAGGTGTTCGCTGGATCGATTTCAAGTACCCCTGGCTTTGTCCATGGCACTCGTTTCTCTACACCCGCCTCCACAAACAGAACCGAGCTGGAGCCATCCGTAAAGTCCATATATTTAGGGCCAGATTTTGCCGTGTTGAAGTTCTGGTAAGCCATGCCAGGACCACCCAAGACGTGGATACGCGTGGTCGCTGAGTCAAAACTATCCCCCACGCTTCGGAAGAAATCCGGCATGAGATTCTGTAGGGGCAAGTTGTTGAGACTGTCCCATGGTTCATCCAGTTTGAATTTGGAGTAGAGGCTTGTGTACCCCAAGTAGGGCAAGATGTAGACTCGCCAGCTGAGATAGGGCATGCCATTCGAATCTTTAGGGACGTTTGGCTCTGGCGCATAACGCTTGAATGCGGCTTCATAGTTCGATAATCCTAACCCTATTTTTCTCATCGAGGATTGCATGCCTGAGTCTTCGAAGAGACCTTCTGCAGGTCGAATCCCCGAGAATGTGCTCCAATTGCGGGCGTTGGTGGGGACATCAAGCGTGACTCCACTCGCCTCCACCAGTGAGGCCATGGACAGGAAAGCCGCATTTCCGATGCTCATAGGAATCTGCCTCACTATGGCAGAAGTGCTTCCCTGGTAGAAAAATGCATTTAGGAACGCTCCAACATCACCCACTGATCTCAGCGGCTCAGCTGGATCAAAGTCGAGATCGTCTGGCTTGGTCCACGGTACGCTCTTATCAGCGCCCGACTCAACTAACGCGATCGTATGTAAAAGGCCATCCGTCGCATCGCTAAGTTTCGCCATACTCAAGCGATGGTCTCGTTCATTCAGAAACAAAGGCGCGAGGTTAGTTCTCTGCGCATTAGCTAAGACTTGATAGCGTGTCGTCGTTGAGCTCGGGAGATCTCCTTCGCCACGAAAAACATCTGGCATTTCCGAAAGCAGAGCAAGATTGTTCGGGCTATCCCACGGTTCATTGAGCTTAAACCGATTATACAGCGAGGTGAATCCAAGATACGGCAACATTCTCACTCGCCAACCAACCAGTGGGCGAAAATCAGCATCAAACTCCGAGGGTCTGCTAACTGTGGTTGGATAGAAAAGTCGACCATTACTGGATTCGTAGTTTTGGCTAGCTTTTCCGATTTCCAATAATCGCAATGCATCCAATGCTCCCGGATCGGCGGCGACTTGTATTGTCGCCTTGCGAAGTCGCCGTAAACTGAGGTTGCTCTCATAAAGTGTGAAGTAGTCTGTCCCGACAAATCCAAGATTAGGTTTGTATTGGAACGTGCCATCAGGGTTGATTTGGAGGGAACCAAACTTGGGTGCCTCATGAAGGATCGCGAATACATTCTCTTCATTGTTAGCGACCGTCTTTTCGTTGGTCACGCGATTTCCAACGAGCGTCTGTCCACTCGCAATTAGAAAATTCGCCCCGTTGATCTCTGTGTACAATCCCACCTGCGGCTTGGTTTGCATCCGAGATTGCAATGCGGTATTCGAATCCAGATTTCCGCCAATAAAATCTAGGCGTACTTGTGCGCTGGCGTCCTTTCCAGAAAGCGAATCATAGATTTGATATTGGAATCGATCCGATCCAACAAAGTAGCGGCTGCCAATGTATTGAACCTTGTCGGGAATGCCACCACTCCCCGGAACGATCGAAACGGTTCCAAAATCTGGTTGCGTGATCGAAATGATTTTCGTCGTTGCGCGATATAGCAAGTCATCGTTGGCGAGCACATCCAGTGTCATGGATCGGGTGTCGGAACCCGAGGTTGCTTGCTGCCATGAGGTACTCTTTTGCCAATATCGGAAATAGACACGGACGTTTTCGTCACTGGACACGTCCGATTGATTGAGAATCATCGTTGGTGTTGCCCAAACCGTCCCAGGAGGAAATGCCCTCAAGCTTCGCCCACCTTGTTGCCAAAAACCGCTGACCTCGTTTCTAACTGACGCGGAAAGTGTTCCTCTATCCAATACTACAGGGAAGAACGTTCCACTATCCACCGCGTTGCGGATAGCCGTTCCGGCAGAGATTGTTGGTCCTGTCCACGGCTTGATCAGAGTGATGCGATTGCCATTGACAGCACCTGGAGCCCACAATCCATCAATGGGATCAGATGCCACGTTGCGAGTGTATGTGTAGTCCGGGTAGAGGTCACCTCGCGAATTGCGATAGCCATACCATGCTAGCGCTCGAGTGCGCGGGTCTTGTGATCGATTGCTCCATCCATCTGCGTTGGTCAATACGAGTTGTGTATCACCGGGTTTCAGGTCTACTGCCAAGGTTGTGTCGGCTGCGGACAGGAACCTCTCGACGTGAACGCCTGAGATAACGCGTCGATCTAGGTCCAATGCGGTGATGCCGGCAGAATGCAATTGAGTGGAACTGGTACCATCAACGCGACTACCTCCAAATTCAACCACATAAGTAGATGATTCATCTATCGGAATTTGCTGATCGGCAACTTGCTGATTGAGAGATTTTGCGCTGACCACTTCGTCCGATAACTTCCAAGTTGCTTGTTGGACTCTTTGTGTTTCATCGTTTAAAAACCGAAAGGTGTGAAGCTGATTGATAAACGTTGATTTCGATTCAAATTCAATCGACGCCGCTCCGGCTGGAAATCTTGTTCCTTTAGGTCCAAGTACAACCTTGCCTTCGACAAGTGGACTTGGAGAGTACTGGATAGGGGCCATGTAAAATTCGGTCCCTTGCAACGATAGATAGAGAGAGTCAATCAACGCTCCTTGGGTGTCGAAGACTTTTACAGCGAACGAAGTCTCATCCCGATTTGGATAGGATAAGCCATCAATTGCGTAGGATTGATTGGGGTCGATCAAGAATCGATAAGCTGGGTCATCGGTTTTTTGTATCTTGAGAAACGCCGTTTGATCCAGAGGGGTGTCGGTCCGAAAATCATAAGTCCACTTGCCTGCTGCGTCCTGAGTTGGTTCCACCGGTTGCACTTGCACGACGATCGATGGTCGGTCATACGTATCTCCCCAGTGACTCGCGAGAAAAGTATCCGTAGATACAAGGGCCAATAGGCGGCGAGGCTCTAATGATTCGAATCCCGCAATAGGCTTCCTGTGAAAAAGTTTCGGCATAGTGATTTCTCGCTAAGGATAGGCGTCCGTTCAATAGCAGATGGTGTTCGTTGGAGCCCCAGTTTAATAGAGTTGAGCATAGCCGGGGGTACTCAAAGAATTTTGGTGAGGATTTTTTGTGCAGCCAGGAGCTTTGGCAAGCTCCAGTACTTGCTCTTCGCGTCTTTGCTCCTTTGCGTGAGTATGGAATTGGGGGAAGGGGATTCGGGTTGTGGGGAGCGAGGGGATACGACCGCCGCATACAACCTACATGGGAGCCAGAGCTCGGAGTTGGTTGGTAGTGTTCGACTTAAGGTGACTGCCGTGATCGCTTCGCCTGATGGGCAATTAGGTAACATCTGCGTTAGCGAATCTCGCTAGGAATTTCTTCCACCTCGCCAAAGCCACCGAAATGGTTCTTTTCTCAAGAGCTAACGAAGGGAGACGGTCTGTTTCTTCATCGTCCCTTAAGGTTATGTGCCTATAATGCTCGGCACCCGAGATTGCTTCAATGCGTTAACGACGCATTCGGCGGGGGGGTGACTGAAAACGAAAGAGAACGCATATGACGCGGTGGGTATGGACAGTGGGGCTTCTGGTTACTTTCTCTAGTTTGGCGCACGCGCAACCGCCTCGTCGAGGCAATCAGGGATTTGGGCCCAGGAACAATGCCGCCCCGAGCCGTGGTGCCCCGAGCCGTGGTGCTCGTCCGGCAAACTCAATCATGGAAGCGTTGGACGTAAATCATGATCAAACCCTTTCGGCCGTAGAGATCCAAAATGCCCCTGCATTTTTGCTTTCGTTGGATAAGAACCAGGACGGTGCGCTGAGCCAAAGTGAATGGGGGGTGATCCCATTGGGTGCAAGTGGCAATTCGACGCGAGTGGCTGCAACTCTGGATGGTGCCAACGATCGAACTCCGAAAATTTCTGAGAACGCATCCGATGTTTGGCAAGCTCCCGCGATCCAATGGTTCGCCACATTGTCGCGTGGACTTGCCGAAGCCAAGAGAACGGGGAAGCCGATTCTATTCGTGAGCGGCAATCCGAGTTGCGCAGGAGTTTCAGGCATGTGGTGTCCCGGCAAAGGCAACATCGATAGCACCTATCTGCACAAACCTGAGGTCATCGAAGCTGCCCAGGATTTCGTTTGCATTCGACTAACTGCTTATGAGAACGAGTCGGAGCGGGTTTTCATGAGCAAACTGGTCAAGGGCCAAGTATCAAATACTGCCTTCGCGATACTTGCACCCGACGGAACGTCTGCTGTTCATAATGGCGGGATCGGAAAAGGACCGAGTGGACTCTACAAGGACTCTGTGGAGATGGCCAAGGGGATGAAAGCGATTGCCGCCAACTATTCACCAACGGAAACCGGAGGATTACCGGCGCTACCTGTCGCGCTCAACGCCAAGGTTGGGTTGGTAGTTGCCGCGGCAGACAATCAACCGCTGGTACTCGTGCTGGCAGCGACGCCGTCGTTTCAGCAAGAATTGGAAACGAAAGTAGCAAAGCTTGCTTGGAGTAAAGCATTTTCAGGTCGTTTCGTCTATGCGACGGCCACTTCCATGGATGAACTTCCGATGCTCCAAGGCCATTCCATTTCGGATGGTATCCTTTTGATTGAACCCGATATGTTTGGAGCTGGCGGCGCAATTGTCGGCGAAGTTTCCAGTGACCAACCTGACGAGATCATCGCGCAAACCATGCGAAAGACCCTTAAGAACTTTGTCCCAATCGAGAAGAGTCGACGGGATCTTGCGTCTCTAGGGCTAAAAGCGGGTATCTTTTACGAGACGGGCATTCCCGTTAGCGGAAAGGGTGAGGCCAATGACCGTGAGCGTTATCGACAACAATTGCAACGAGCGAAGGGCAACTGATGGTTCAAGTCAAAATTCCCAACCTACCTGGAGCCTTCCTCGTGAAACGCGTGTTCGTCTGCTTGCTGTGTCTGCTCATTTTTCTCCAGCTCACGATGGCACCAGAGTACAGCTTCGGGCAACCGCCTGGGGGGCGTGGCGGACCACCTGGGCGTGGCGAAAACCGTCCACCGGAAGTCGACTCGGAGCGAGATTTCAACCTTCTCAAAATGAAGACAGTTCTCGAACTTGATCGCGATCAAATCGAGTCCGTCGTCGCCCGATATAAAAAGCTTCGTTCTGATCAATTCATCGTTGTTCAAGAAGTCAATCGAGGAGGTTTCGGCAATGATTCAGGCCCCCCGTCTCCCGAGATGCGGGCCAAGCAGGAAACAAAACTAAAAGAGAAAGTCGATCCGCTCAATGCGCTTTTTGTGGCTGACATTCGAGCAGTTTTGAACGAGTCCCAACGGGCCAAATTCGCTGAAGTGGTCGATGAATTAGAACTTTATCCAGTTCGAGGCGCGGCCCAGGCCGAGGCGCTAAACACACCCTTTCAGTTGAAGAACTCGGTCAAGTTTGAAGAGGTGGATGGCTTGCGCGTCGTGACCGCCAACGGCATCCCTGACTATATCCCCGGAGTTTTTCCGGGGCGAGGAAACCCTGCGGCCATCACCGAGCAGCGCTATGTTTTCCGCATGCCTCTGAAGCCAACGTTAAGTGCTACTGCGACGCCGCATCGTCGCTTATTAGCCGGCATAGCTTTGAATGGCGTTGTATTCGATCCAGGTACCGCGGAAATGTGGCGCAATGATCCACGATCCGGCTGGCGGCAAGAAGCGATTTCGCCGCTGACAATCTCCGGTGCCAAAATGGGATTGGACGCTAGCAACGCACACGTGCAACCGAGCGGCGCTTATCACTATCACGCGCTTCCGACGGGGCTGGTGAAGCGTCTCGCCAAAGAGAAGGGGCTGAAAGTTGGCGATGCGATGATTCAAATCGGCTGGTCGCCGGACGGGTTTCCAATTTACGATTATCACTGCTATTCTAAAGCCGACGACGCCACGAGCCCCATCAAGGAAATGCATTCCAGTTACCGACTGAGGCAAGGGAATCGTCCCGATGAAAATGCCACGCCACCGGGGCCGGGTGGGGCGTTCGATGGAACGTATACGCAAGACTTCGAATACGTTGCTGGTTCGGGTGATCTCGATGAATGCAACGGCCGGTACGGTGTCACCCCGGAATTTCCGCAAGGCACCTACTACTACGTAGTTACTGGAGAGTTTCCTTATATTTCTCGGATGTTTCGAGGTACTCCCAATACGAGTTTTGCCAAGAACGATCAGCCACCAGGGGGTGGTCGGCCCGGGGGAGCGCAGGGTGGTGGGCAACCGGGTGGACCTCAAGGTGGACGTCCAGGACCTGGCGGACCTCAAGGTGGACGACCAGGACCAGGTGGGCCTCCTGGAGGGCGTCCAGGTCCAGGCGCCGGGCGACCCGGCGGTCCTCCGAATCCAAATGGACGGCCGACACCCTAGCGATGAAGTGCCCTGTTAGGCCATCCTTACGGCTGTGCACCAATCGCCTCATCGAGCGGGCCATAGTTTGGCTTGCTCTCTTGTTGAGTTATTGCGCGATGGCACGAACGGTGGAGGCGCACCCACCCGTCACTTCGGTCGTGCATCTCACGATTTCATCCCATGGCGAAGTTGCGATTGCGATCCAATATGATGCCTTGGCATTTGCTCTTCACCGAGTATCTGCCGAGGTGTCCGATGAGGAAATCCATGAATTATGGAGATCGCCAGCAACACGATTTTCCGAGCTGCTCAGCGATAGCCACCATCGCTGGAGCACGGAAGTGCGGTTGCTTGCCGACGAGAAGGAAATAGTTCCATCGATTTCTCAGCCACCAACGTTGGAGGATTTTCGCGAATGGATCGATACCGACGATGGCTTGCCGCATCCCGAAGCAATGCGGATTGTAATGCATGCGATGCTAGCGTCAGGTACGCAACGAATAAGTCTTCGGGTGCCGGAGTTATTGGATCAAGTCCTCTTAGTGATCGAGCGACCGGGCCTTGAACGCAGTATCTTGCCCTTGGATCCAGGTGAGTTTTCACCACCCATCGATGTTTCGATGGTTTCCTCGCCAGTCTCGAATCCAACCGCAATCACGGAATCAATGGAAGTAGATAATCGCACTAACCATGACCTACCTAGCGTGGATCAAGAATGGCTTCAAACGTCTTGGCGATTTATACGCCAAGGCTTCCTGCACATTATTCCTTTCGGAGCGGATCACGCTTTGTTCGTGCTTGGATTGTTCCTGATGGCATCCCATGGGAAGGCACTCTTGATTCAGGTTTCCGCCTTCACCGTTGCGCATACGGTAACAATGACTCTTGCTTCGTTGCACTGGGTTTTGATTTCTCCACGGATTGTCGAACCATTGATCGCATTGTCGATCTTGGTCGTAGCCATCGAGAATCTATGGCTGAAAATCTCGAATGCTTGGAAAACGCTGACAGCATTTGGATTCGGCCTGATTCATGGGCTCGGTTTTGCATCAGTTCTCGTCGAATTGAACTTGCCCACGAATCAACTCATTCTTGGTTTAGGATCTTTTAGTGTCGGCGTCGAACTAGGGCACCTTGCCATTCTCTGCGTGGCGTACCTGTTGCTCGGATGGTCGCGGCAGAGGCCGTGGTATCGCCAGAGGGTTGTACTTCCCATTTCGGCCGGGATTGGAGCAATCGCACTGTACATGCTCTTCGAGCGACTGTAGGTCAAATCCACAAATCTGATGCACCCCTGAACGCATCGACTCGTGGCAACTTGCGCCATCAACCCTGGTGAATCACCAAAGGTATTGGCTGTTAACAAAAAACATGATTACGTCTAGGCCACTCCAGCGATCGCTGATGGTATCCTATTTGAGCGGACGCATTCGGCCCTGCGCGCATTTCGGGAACCTCTTCGCTTATCGAAAGTTCGACCATGATACGTGAAATTACAATAAAGACTCGCTCGAAAGTAGGTTCAGGGGGGATCCATTGTTTTGTTCCAGCATTGATTCTTACCATCGTGTCCTTGACCGTTGCAAGTAATCTACAGAACGAAACTGCGAACTCGCATCCTCCGTCGCGTATCGGGAATTTGATACAGCATGTCTCCGTCAAAGGCGAACCTCAAATTCCTGTGGACACAGGGCACCCCGCATTCATGAGCCCGCATGCGTCGCCAATTGCAGTCCGTGGCGGCTTGGTCTATGTCACCAACACACCCTCCGACACCGTGGACGTTATCGACTCGAGTAGCCGCGCTATCGTTGCCCGAGTTAATGTAGGAATCAATCCTGTTGGAATCGCCGTTAGGCCCGATGGAAAAGAAGTATGGGTCGCGAATCACATCTCGGATTCGGTGAGTGTCATCGACTCCGATTCTGCCAGCCCTACGTATCTTCAAGTCGTGTCAACGATTCAAGACTTCGACCCCGATACGAAGTCGACGCGATTCGATGAACCGGTTGGTATCGCTTTCGCCAACAATGAAAAAGCCTATGTGTCTCTCTCGTCCGAGAATAAGATCGCTGTGATCGACGTCGAAAAACGTGAAGTTGTAAAGCACTTGAGCATCAACGCTCAAGATCCGCGAGCCATCCAAGTCCGTGGTGAGCGTTTGTATGTGCTGCCATTCGAATCCAACAATCAGACTCAGCTTTCTGGCGGAGCGAAAGACAAGATTGACGGTAAGCTAGTCACCTTTGACATTTGGGATCATTCGGTTTCTAACAATAATGTTCTGTCGATCGGTCACAGGGTGGATATCGTCAAGCATCCTCGAGTGCCAGATCGGGATCTGTTCGTGTTCGATACGAAAACGGACAATCTCGTTGAGACGGTGAACACGCTCGGCACGTTGCTGTATGGATTGAGTGTTGATTCCAAGGGGCGTGTTTATATCGCGCAAACCGACGCGAGGAACGACGTCAACGGTCGAGCTGGGACCAAGAAGCATGGACTTGCCGAACTCGATAATCGGGCCTTTCTCAACCGTATTACGCGAGTTGAGTTCGGGAGCGAGACCGCACCATCACCAACGCTTATCGACCTCGAGCCGTTGCCACCCGTCGATCCAGCGCCGGGGCTAGCCTTGGCAACGCCTTCGGCGATTCAGGTGAGCCATGATGATGCGACGTTGGTTGCGACAGCATCCGGTTCGGACAAGTTGTTCACCGTGAATGCCAACGACGGAAACGTCATCGGCCGAGTTGACGTTGGTGCGGTACCGGAGGGAATCGCACTTGAGTCAAGTTCCGATGGCAAGCCATCCCAGGCGTGGGTGCTGAATGCAGCCGCAAACACGGTGTCGCAAGTCGACTTAAGCGATCTGGCGAACCCCAAAGTCTCGGCGACCATCACGCTCGAGGATCCCACGCATCCGGCGGTCAAGCGTGGACGGATCGCGTTTAGTACTGCTTCGGCGTCGACGACTGGGACCTTTTCCTGTGCCAGTTGCCATCCCGATGGTCATACCGACCAATTGCTCTGGGTTCTGAAAACTCCCATCGTAACAGGTGGAGATCAGATCATGCCGCGCTCGACGATGCCCGTTCGGGGTCTGCGCGACACAGCCCCATTTCATTGGGATGGCATCCCAGGTGACCCGTATGGTGGAAATAATAGCGCCCACGTTTATGAGAGTGTCGAGTCGAACTCGAGTGTAGATCGCCCAGAGAGCACGACGCGGCATTTGGTCGACGGTGGGCTCGGTTCGACCATGATGAGAGTCGGCGACGATACCGTCAATGATGAAGGCAAGGCGGGAAAACTAACGGCGGCAGAGCGCGATGACATGGCCAAGTTTCTTTTGAGTGTCCCTTATCCCCCTGCGCAGCGACGAGCGTACACAAACGAGTTGTCCGCCAATGCTGCTCAAGGATTCAAGCTGTTTCACATCGACGGCGACAACGATCCGAGCAAGCCACAACCAAATCGTTGCGGCGATTGCCATCGTATGCCGTTTTTGGTCAGCACCAACACGCCCGGAACTGGGATGGATGCGCCGACATGGCGAGGTGCCTACGATCGTTGGCTGATTCTTCCACAAGGCCGACTCAACGTGATCGACCTTGATTTTTATGCACGCGTCGCACAGCAAGGTACACCCGAAAAAAGTGTTTGGCAGTTCTCATGGGCCGGCCGCGAACGCTTTAATCCCGTGTGGGACATGGTCCTCGAAGGAAGTACTGGTTTTTCTGGTGCATTTGCACGTCAGGTCACGCTGAACGTCCAATCAGCAAAGACAGTGTTCACGAAAGAGATGCTCGAGACTCTCGAAGGCGCTGCACGCGATGGAAGTATTGTGTTGCAAGGGGAGGGAGTGTTGATCGATGAGGGGAAAGCAGCGTCGATGGAGTTTCAATTTGATCCGAGTCTGGAGGGAGGCGTCTATGTCAGTCGATCTGATGACCGCCAATTCTTATCTCAAACCAAGTTGATCTCACTAGCATCGGAAGGTCGGTTTGTTGGCACCTTCACTGCGCGATTGGGAAAGAATGTCGACTACGACACTCCACAGCCAGCACTTTGGACGCTGGGTCCCATCGAGAGTCAACGGGGCAAGCAAGAGTTCCCAGTGCTGTTTGATGGGAATCAAGTCATGACTTTGAGCGGGCGACACATTCTCGACAATGCGCAAATTGTTGTCGATGGTCAT
>CAIYZV010000455.1 GCA_903930765.1 uncultured Pirellula sp. | reverse complement strand
GGGAATTTGATCGTTGTCGGGGATCGGTTGATTTCAGCGAGCCCCTTCGAACTCGATTGCTACTCGATCCGAGATGTTTTCCGCACCAAGTTGCTCGAAGAACTTAAAGAGGATGGGGACAGCGTTCAAGGCTGGGTCAAGCAAGGTGAGTTGGCGATGGCTTCGGGGGATATCGAGGGTGCGTTGGGCTTTTTGGAAAAAGCCCGAGACAAGTCCCCGGAGGATCCCGACGTCAAGTTGCTGTTGGTCAAGGTTGGTACCGAGGCCCTGCGCCGAGATTTTGACAAGTACGTCGATCGCGTGCAAAAGTACCAAGAGATGACGCTCGATCTCGATTTGCCGTCGTACTTGCGAATCCTGATTCACGGATTGGAAAAGCAAGGGCGTTGGGAGGAGATGTTCGTCAAATTGGTAGAGTTGTCCGACACGCGATTGAATCGACGGATCGATCAAATGAGCGATGGCCAAGACATCGATTTGAATGCACAGTGGACCGTGCAGGAGGACCGATGGCTATCCACCCGTATTGCGCGATGCGTCGAAAAGATTCCGGAGGGGGCGTGGAGCAAGTTAGGGTCGATGGTTCAGTCGCGACTGGATCCTGCGGTGATCAAAGATGGGAGCATGCTGAGGTTGCGATTGGATCATTTTCAATCGCTAGGATTTGCTGAGCCGCTTCGAATCCTTGCGGCTAAAGCGATCGCTAGCAGCAGCGCGATCGATGCCGAACGGATGCTTCAACAACGCACGCCCGACAATGCGCCACTGAGTGCAGCAAAGAAATTGGCGTTGGCCGAGCTTTATCTCCGTGCGTCGAGGCCTTTTTTGGCCCTGCGTTATGCTGAGGGAAACATTGCTGCGATCAAGCAGATGATGGAAAAGATCAATTCCGAATCGCGGCAATTCGCGATGAGGACCGAGATCGACACCGCACAGTTGGAGCGATTTGCTGCGGCTGCGAAATCGGCGACGGACCCGCATGTTTGGCCGAAAGGTCGCGTCGACGTAACCACGCAGTTTACCGAGAACCCCAACGGCAGAGCGTTTGATGCCGTGAGTGACTCGTCGAGTCTATGCACCATCGTCGAGTCGATCGGAGATGCGTTCCAAGATTGGCAAGTCTACTACAACGCTGGCAATTTGCAGTTTGTCAATCCAATGACGGGTGAATTGTTCCAGCAGATGGTCGACATGGGTGCGCTCGATCGATCGACGGTACCTCGAATCCACACGGTCGATAGTTTGGTTTACATCGAATTGAAAAACCAGTTGATTGCCATCGATACATTGCAAGCGTACACCAGCCAACAAGATGGCCAGCTCTGGCGTCACTCGTATGGGGAGGAAACGCCAGAGTTCGATCGAGGACGCGGTCGAGTCATCAGCATCGAGCGGAATGCCTGGGGGCTACCGGTTCAGAAGAAAGCGTTTCGCGTGGCGGCGGTCTCGCGATCGGGAGTGATCATCCTCAACAATGATGAGTTGGTTTGTCTGGATGCGATTACAGGAAACAAGGTTTGGGGAGTCACTGGCTTCCGAAACTCATCGTTCGTCCATAAGGAGGACGTGTTGCACGTCTATCATCCTGCGAGCGGGAAATTGATTCAGATCGATATTCGAGATGGAATGATCATTGAGAGTCGCGATGGCGGTCAAGATGGCTGGTTGCCGATGGCGACGGTCGGAAAGAGGTGGCTTTTTGCACCGGTGCGAGCCCAAGACGGGGATCGCGCCAGCGAGATGAAATTACGATTGATCGACCCGATCGATGGCAAGGTAATACTCGCGAGGGAGCATACCATCGACACTCGCCTCGCAATGGTCGGGGAGTACGGTATCGCGGCGATGCGCAGCGATGGGCAGATGTACTATTGGAATGTTGAAACCAACCAGGAGTTCAATTACACGGTAGATGTCGAAGGAAAGTTCAGCATCGTCACCGCTCAGGTTTTTGGGGATGTGGCTTTGGTGCTACCGTATGCCGGTTCGATGGAATTGGAAAAGATAATCGTGAATCCGTCCCAAAGGAACGATCCATCGGTTGCGGCGTGCGCAGGAAAGTTGTTTGCGATTTCGGTTCGGGATGGCAAGCCGGTATGGGAACGTTCCCAACGGGTCAAGCATTTCATGTTTCCGATCAGTCAGCGTCGCAATTCCCCAGCCGCGGTGTTCGTAAGGCGATTGTCGTTGACGAAGATTCGTGGGGTTAACTTGGACTTCACCAGCGTGGCGTTGGTGGACATCAAAACGGGTCGCTTGCTGTTCCAAAAGCATGATATGCCCGCCATCCGAGGTGAAGGATTCCGGCAAATGCTCGTTCCAAAAGACAACGTGATGATTGTCAATTACCTTGGAAACACGATCACGGCGAAGTGGACAGAGGATGAATCCGGGTTGGCTCCGTTGGATCGAATGGATGAGATTGGCGAGTTGGATGCGGAGGAGTATCGCAAGCATGCGGAAGAGATGATCGATGAGATAACCTCGAAGCAAGGGGTTGGTGGGCAGGATCCACCGAGCAAGTCCCTCCCACCCCTGCCGAACTTGGGTGGTGGCGAACCGAAATGAAGATAACCTCGCTGCCCCGTTACTATCGCAACATCAGGCGTTGGCGCGAAATCATTCAGATTTTGCGTCGTTATGGATTGGCGGATTGGCTCAGCACGCTCCGTGTTGATTTCGTTCGGGACTGGATCAAAGACGATCAAGGCGTACCGTTGGCGAGTTATAGCCGCGAAGCCCGCGTGCGGATGGCTTTGACGGAATTAGGACCTACGTTCATCAAGCTCGGTCAAGTTCTGTCGTTGCGTCCGGATTTGGTGGGATCCGATTTGGCGGCGGAGTTGCAATCACTCCAAGCCAATGTTCCAGCCGATTCCTTCGATTCGGTGAAACGTGTGGTCGAATCGGAATTGAAGAAGCCGATCGCTGAGGCGTTTGATTGCTTTGACGAGAACGCCATGGCTTCGGCATCGATCGGACAAGCGCACACGGCAAAATTGCCCGACGGAACACGGGTCGTGGTCAAAGTTCAGCACGAGAACATTCGTGGAAAGATCAATGAGGATTTGGAAGTCCTTGCAGGGCTTGCGACGTTGGCTGAGCGAATGCCGGAACTGGCCGCGTGGCAACCTCGTTCGATCGTGGATCAACTATCCAGGTCGTTGAAGCGGGAGTTGAGTTTTTCTCAGGAGCAAGCCAACCTGTTGATGATGCGCGATTCCTTTAAGGACTTTCCTGGAATCCTCATTCCGAAACCTTATGCGTCGCATTCGAGCGCACGCGTGTTGGCGATGGATCAGTTGGAGGGCCGCTCCATCAATGATGTCCACAATCGCGAATTGTTTCCCGATCTTGATCTGGATGCGCTCGCACACAGAGTGGCTGCGATCTATGTCGACATGATCTTTGTTCATGGCTTGTATCATGCCGATCCGCATCCCGGAAACATTTTGATCCAGCCAGACGGAACCATCGGTTTGCTGGATTTCGGCATGGTCGGCCGTATCGACGATGGGTTGCGGGGGAACATTGAAGAAATGCTTTGGGCGCTGGCGCTTAAAGATTCCGGGTTGCTCACTTCGCTGATCAAGAGGGTAGGCAAGACACCGCCTACGATTGACGATTCGCTCCTATCCAACGACGTGACCGATCTGATTGCCACGTATGGAAGCCAGCCTTTGGAGAATATCGATCTGGCGAGCGCCTTGAACGACTTAACAGATATCTTGCACCGGCATCGCATCATTTTGCCGAGCCAGCTCGGGTTGTTGATCAAGACGTTGGTGACTTTGCAGGGGACCATTTCGAAGACCAGCCCGAGATTCAGTTTGCTCGAAGCGATCGAGCCGATGTTCAAGAAGCTGTGGCGCAGTCGATTTTCGCCAAGTCGCCAGATAAGGCGGATGCGGCGACTGTACGTCGAGATGGAGGGATTGGTGGAGAAGCTACCGTCTCAAATCAGTTCCGTCATGGAGTTGGTCCAGTCTGGAAAGCTCGATGTGCATCTGACGCATCGCGGTTTAAGCCCTTCGATCAACCGGTTGGTGCTGGGGCTGCTGACCAGCTCGTTGCTCTTGGGTTCCTCGATCTTGATGGCATCGAAAGTCCCTCCGTTGCTGTTCATCAACGGCGGGCCGCTCGGGCTGCAGGACCTGTCGTTGATCGGCCTGCTCGGTTTCCTTTTCAGCCTGATGGTGGCTTTTCGGATTTTGTTAGCGATCAACAAATCCGGGCATTTGGATACAGAGTACGACGAGCACGATTGGAATCCCTAGCACGTGGTACGCCCCAATAGGCTTACCCGGGTAGGCTTATTCGGATAGGTTTACCCGGATAGGCTTATTCGTCGCTATCGTCTTCGGAAGTGCTCTCCGGGCTATCGTCATCTCGAAGGGCGGCATCGGATACGCTCTCTGAAAAATCGTCCTCTGAAAAATCGTTCTCGTCGGAATCGGTGAATTGAGAGATTGGCTGAGGAGGGGGCAGCGGCATTTCATCCGATTCCTCGACGAAGCCGCCAAAGGGTTGGTCGAGCATTTGCGAGTAGCTATCGTAGCGGCGAGCGTCGAGGCGCCCGTCGGCGATCGCGTCTTTTACGGAACATTGGTTTTCGTGTTGATGGGAGCAATTGGGGTATCTGCATTTGGAGGCGAAGGGGCGGATGTCGCGAAACAATCCGGCGAGTTCTTCGGGAACGATATCCCATAACTGGAACTGGCGGACGCCCGGGGTATCGATGATAGCGCCGCCATAGGAGAGAGGGAACCATTCGGCGGTGGTGGTGGTATGTTTTCCCTTTTGGTTCTCCGCGCTGACGGCTTGAACGCGTTGGTTGAGTCCTGGTGCGATGGCGTTGAGGATGGAGGATTTTCCGACACCGCTTTGACCGACGACGACACTGATCCGATCTTTGGTAAGATCTTTGAGCCGATCGATACCCCAGCCGCGGGCAGCGCTGACGAGGATGACGGAGTATCCCAATTGGGCATAGGTACCGATCAAGGGTTGAAGGGCGATCGTATCGACCAAGTCGCATTTGTTGATGCAGATCGCGGCATCGAGATGGTTTTGTTCGGCGGTAGCGAGAATCCGATCGATCAGATTGGGTTTGATCGACGGTTCTGCGGCGCTGGTGACGATGAGGAGTTGATCGACATTGGCGACGATCACGTGCCGACGTTTCTTGCTCGTGCGGCTCAGTTCCGAGCGGCGGTTCTCGATACGAACAATCCAGCCTTGGTCGGTTCCGTTGGGTTCGACATCGACGCGATCGCCGGTGACCACAACATGGCGTTGTTGGGTGGCGAGATTCTTAAGAACGCGTCGGACGGCACACCGTAGTTCTTTGCCATCATCGAGTAGGACGATCGATTCGACACCGTGAACTCGAAGCACCGTACCGCGGAGAACGTTTTCGGATGTTTCGAGGGTGACGTTGCCGAGGGTATCGTTTTCACTCGGTGTGGTGGAGACACCGCGGACAGTGCGTCTGCGGGTAAGGTCTCCTTTTCCGCTGACCCGTTGCGAACCGACCGTATCGATTTCGTCTTTAGATTTTTCGTAGTCGCTGGTCAAGTCACCGCGTCTGGGTTGCGACTGGTGTCCTTTACGAAACTCGATCCGGATCTTGTTCGGTTTCTTGCGAGGCATTGGGTCATCCGGCCCCGAGAGGCCCTATGGGGGCGGGGGTGTTGTCGACACTTGATGCCACAGATGGATCGTTGACCACGGGGAGTTCGACGGCAGAGTTTTCCGCTTTCTTGAGAGCGTGGATGCTTTGCCCGATGAGGGAGGTGATTTCGTTCTCGTCGAGTTCTTCGCGTTCCATCAACGCGTCTTTAAGGCGTTCGAGTTCCTCGCGGCGCGTGTGGAGCATGTCCATCGCGCGACGATCGGCACCGCGGAGCGTATCTCCCATTTCGGCATCGATCATTTCTTGGGTTTTCTCGCTGAACTGGCGTTGTTGGTGGATTTCTCGACCGAGGAACGGGTCGCTATCGGAGAGCTTGTAGGAAACAGGGCCGAGTTTCATGCTCATGCCCCAATGGGAGACCATACGTCGAGCGAGTGAGGTGGCACGTTCGAGGTCGTTCTCGGCGCCGACGGAGGTTTCGTCGTACACGATCCGTTCTGCGGCGCGGCCTGCGAGGAGGACGACGAGTTGGTCTCGGATTTCGCTTTCGGACATGTTCATGCGGTCTTCGGAAGGAAGGATTTGGGTGCTTCCGAGGGACTGGCCGCGAGGAACGATGGTCACTTTATGGACCCGCTGGGCACCTGGGAGGAACCAAGCGGCCAGTGTGTGTCCGGCTTCGTGGTAGGCGGTTTTCTCTTTTTCGGCCGGGAGCATGACTTCTTCGCGTTTGGCCCCCATGAGGACTTTGTCGCGAGCGTAGTCAAAGTCTTCCATGGCGACGCGGGTTTTGTCGTGTCGAGCGGCCCACAATGCCGCTTCGTTGACGATATTGCGAATGTCCGCACCGGTGAGTCCGACGGTGGCTTCGGCCAGTCGATGCAGATCGACATCGTTGTCGAGAGGGACATCGCGCACGTGGACTTTGAAGATCTCTTGGCGACCTTTGAGGGTTGGCCGACCTACGGTGACATGCCGATCGAATCGACCGGGGCGAAGGAGTGCGGGGTCGAGCACATCAGGGCGGTTGGTTGCGGCCATAACGATGACCGACTCATTGGGTGAGAATCCGTCCATTTCGCTGAGGATTTGGTTCAGCGTCTGTTCGCGTTCATCATGACCACCGCCGAGTCCAGCGCCACGTTGTCGGCCCACAGCATCGATTTCATCGATGAAGATGATGCCGGGGGAGTTTTCTTTGGCGGTGGCGAACAGATCACGAACGCGAGAAGCCCCCACGCCGACGAACATCTGAATGAACTCACTGCCGTTCACCGAATAGAACGCCACCCCTGCTTCACCGGCCACTGCGCGTGCCAACAGAGTTTTACCTGTACCTGGAGGGCCGTTCAGCAGGACCCCTTTGGGCACACGACCACCGAGCTTTTGGAATTTTTCCGGAGAGCGCAGGAACTCAACGATTTCCTTGAGGTCTGCTTTGACACCCTCGAGGCCTGCGACATCATCAAAGGTAACATGCTGGTCGCTAGGCTCGAACCGTTTTGCGGTTGAGCGTGTGAAGCTGTTGAGAAACCCACCACCCATCATGTTTTCCCGCGAGCGGCGCATGAACATGTAGAGCCCGGCGCCCAGCAGCAGGAGGGACGCAAAGGAGAGCAGCAGGTAGAGCGTGTTCGCACTGTTGGTCGAAACGACGTCGTAGACGAAGGGTTCTTGGCCCGAGGTGGTTTCGGTCGATTGGGCTTTGGCTCGAAGTTTTTCAAGCCGTTCAAAAAGTTCCCGGCGGACTTCACCATCGGTGGGGATGACCACTTCGAAGCGACTGTTGAGACGTTCCAGGGTACCGTCCGAAAGCGATTTGGGCTTTACGGGTTTGTCGAAGGCATCGTAGGTGATCGGGCGTTCCGGGGCGACTTTAAACGTTCCTTCGATGGCTGTCGGATAGACCGTGACGCGTTGGATATTCGCGCGATCGAGTTGTTCGAGAAAAAAGCTATAGTCGATCCGCGAGCTCAGCGGCGAGCCTGCTAAGAAAAGCATGGCGAAAACCGCGGTGAGGACGATCAGAACCCACCACATTCCGTTCGGACGGCGCGTGGATGAGGGCGTTGGCGTGCTGCCTTTGGATTCCTGTGGTTTTTGGTTCATAAGCCCAATCGGATCGTTAGGAATAACGGGGCCCTACGCCCCTTGATAGCATATCGACCCGAATTGTAGCCGATTCGTGAACTTCTAGGCAGTGCTACCCAATCTTGGACGGCTGATATCGACGACTTGATTTTGCCTTCTGGGCGGAACTGTCGGTCGGGGTGTTTGTAGGGGCGGGGGGGGGCCGGGCATGTTGCCATTGGCACGCCCACCGGTTTTTGCTACTCCCAACATGTCATGCATCTGCGGTTGCTCGGCGACAACGGTTCCGAGTCCCTGTACGGGTATTAATCCGTAGCAGAGGGACACTCCGGCGAAATGAGTTTTATGAGGTGTTTCAATCATGCCCACGACGGAAAAGCTTTACGAATTGATGGAGTCCAAATTGCGGTTGCTCACGGAATTGCATGCGTTGGCAATCCAGCAATCGGACTTAGTTTCTGGACACGAGTTGTCCGAATTGATGTCGTTGCTGGGTCGGAAGCAGCGATTGATGGATACATTGATGGAGATCCAGGTCGATCTGGTTCCGTATGCTTCCGAGGATCCCGAGGAGCGGATTTGGCGATCGGAAGAACGCCGGCGGGAGTGCCAAGCGATCAAAACACGATGCGATCGGTTGGTGGGCGAGCTTTTGGTGATGGAAAACAGAGCCATCGACAACATGGCGCTCCAGCGCGAGGTGGTCGCCAGCCAACTGCAGCAAGTGACCGACGCATCCCGGTTATCCCGAGCCTATGAAGCATCGTCCGGAGGCGGTTTTCAGGCGGACGGCGGGGCGTTGTCCTATACAGGTTAATGCTTCGGGCAGGTTGTTCCCCGAATCGGTTTTGTGCTTCAAGACCTTCCCTTTTGTGAGTTCATGAGGAAAAACGATGTTTCCATCGATGTTCAACAGCGGCGTGAACCGGGCGTTGGAGGAAACGGTCGCATTCGCCGAGCGCCGGCATCAAATCTTGGCCGGGAATGTCGCCAATATGGACACTCCGGATTACAAGACCAAGGATCTTTCGGTCGACGATTTTCAGGAGAGTCTCAAGGGGATGCTCAAGCAGGAGAAGGGGGGGGCTGGTTCCGTTTCGCCGGGCGAGTCCGCGGGCCTCACCGGCTCGAGAGAGCCCATGCGTCTTTCCAAGGAGCAAGCCATTCAGGAGGTTCGAGACGCGTCCAAGCAAGTGGTCTATCATGACGGCAGCGACGATAATCTGGAAACGCAGATCACTCAGATCTCCAAAAACCAAGGGATGCATTCGGTTGCGGTCGCCTTGCTCAAATCCCAGTACCGCTCGTTGCAAACAGCGATCAGCGGCAGCGTTAATGTCTAGAAGTTCCGCCGTCTCGCAGTGCTGACATTCCCCGAAGGCGAGCTTTTTGGATTCGCTTTTTAGATTTGGTAGTTCATATCAAAGAGTGCGTCGTCGACCGAGCCGTTTCTGATTTTAAGCTTGGGCTTTTCGAGAACGACGGTGGAGTGGGGTGCGACGGTAGACGTCACCCAGACGCTGGATCCGATGACGCTGTGATGACCGATGGTGGTTTTGCCGCCGAGGATGGTTGCGTTGGCATAGATCACCACATGGTCTTCGATGGTGGGGTGGCGTTTGGTGCCGCGGACCAATTCGCCGTTGCTGTCGGTGGCAAAACTGAGCGCCCCGAGCGTAACGCCTTGGTAGATTTTCACATGATCACCGATATCGCATGTTTCCCCTATGACCACACCGGTGCCGTGATCGATGAAGAAATGCTCGCCGATACGAGCCCCTGGGTGGATGTCGATTCCTGTCTGTTTGTGGGCCCATTCGCTCATCATCCGTGGGATGAACGGGACCTTTAAGCGGAACAATTCGTGGGCGATGCGATAGATGGTCACCGCTTCGAGGCCTGGAAAGCAGAATACGATTTCATCGCGATTGGAGACGCTCGGGTCCCCCGCATAGGCGGCATCGACATCTTTGGCGAGTTGTCCACGAAGCTCTGGGATTTGCTCGAGCAGAGCGATCGCGATTTTTTGCCCTTTGGCCTCGTAGTCATCCGCTTCGCGGCAGCCTTCGACGCGAAGGCCATTGACTCGATCTGCGTGGATCAAGGCGCGGGTGATTTGGGTGGTGAGTCGATCATGAAGGGAATCGATCAGGTTCCCGACGTGGTACGTTACATTGCCGGCATGCAGTCCCTCTCGGCGTCGAAAACCGGGATAAAAAATATCCTTCAAGTCTTCGATGATTTGAACGACGACTTCGTATTTGGGGAGCGGGCAGTGGCCCAGATGGTTGATCCGGTCTGAGGCGTGGTACGTCTGAACAATCGCATCGGTCAGTCGTGGCAGTTGTTCTTTAAGCCTTGAGTCGGAAGCCATTGAAGTTCGCTCCAAAGGGGGATGTTTTCGCTCCAAAGTGGAGGGGGCTCGGATAGGGAATCGGCACGTCTGGCCGGCGGTTGGACCATCGGCGTCCTGGGAACGCTAGCCATTGATTTGAGTGCGATTTTTTCGCAGTACTTTCGTTGGATGCCAGGATCTTTTAGTGAAAGCGAGGATTGGAGAAAAGTGGGAATTGGTTGTCAGTCTGCTGGCTGTCGCGAACGTTTTGAAATGCAGACACCTACCTAGCTTGAGAAAATCGTCCCCTCCTAGGCCGCAACACCGGGAATTTCATTGTATCCGTTTAGGTTTCCCTGTCTTTCCCCCTTTGACTAAGTGGCTCAGTTTCTCTCGAAACCTAGATTGGATATCGGGTACATCCCATTTTCGTCGGTAGCTGCGTTGAGGCGCGGTTTTGACGAAGCGCCATCCGGGATTCGCGAACCGCGAACCGCGAACCGAGGGTGCTTGTTCGAGGAATCGTCGCGATCGATCGAAATTGCGGAGAGGAATTTCCATGGGGAATGTAACGAAACGACTGTCGGGTGTGTTCGCCATGATCTGGCTGATTGCGCTTTCGGTTCCGGCATGGGGTGATACCGAACTGACCGTGGGAGATTTGTGCCGACTCAAGGGACAGGAAGAAAACGTGCTGCAGGGCGTCGGCTTTGTGGTTGGTCTTAAAGGAACCGGCGACGGGGATGGAAACAAGACGATGATGCGGGCATTGGCCCGGGCGTTGCAGAATTTTGGAGCCCCGGTGGCCACCGACACCCAAGGCCGATTGTTGGACAAGGAAATGGCGAATGCGAAGAACGTGGCGATGGTGTTCGTGACGGTCAAGGTGCCGCCGGCGGGGGCGGAGCAGGGAGACAAGCTCAACTGCACGATCAGTGCGACGCATGCGAAGAGTTTGGAGGGAGGGACGCTGCTGTTGACGCAGTTGCTCGGTCCACGTGCGGATCGGCCCGAGACTTTTGCGCTCGCCCAAGGTCCCATTGTGTTGGACGATCGACGGGTCCCGACCACTGGGAAGATTGTCGATGGGTGCAAGATAGAGCGCGCGATCAAAACGCAGTTTACGTTCAATGACAAAATCACGCTGGTGATTGATCCGGACCACGCATCGTTCAACAAGTCACAGTACATCGAAGATGTCGTCAATGATTACTTGCGAAAAGGGAGCAAGAGTTATTCCAAATCGGGTCCGGCGGTGGCGGATGAAAGTTCGAAGTTAGCGAAGGCTATCGACCAAGCGCACGTTGAGGTCCGGATTCCGGAAGCCTATCGAGATCGTCCGGTTCAGTTCGTTTCCATGGTCTTAGATATTGATTTGATCAACATCCAAAACTCCCGGCGGGTGGTGATCAACGAACGGGATGGGACGGTGATCATCGGAGCGGACGTGCTGGTTGCGCCGGTTGCGATTTCCCATAAAAACCTGAGTATTTCGACCCGGCCGACAGCCTTAGGCTCCTTTGTCGGAGTGAGTTCGAAGGATGGTGCGACGCCCCCTGCTACCTTGAAAAATCTGGTCGATGCGCTCAATGCGCTGAACGTTACCAACGAAGACAAGATCGCGATCATCAAGGCGTTAAAGCGTCAAGGCAACCTGTATGGCGATGTTGTCGTCGAATGAGGAACGATAGCCCCATGGTGGTTGCTCGCCGGCGTTGTCACTGGCGGGTCCGAATGTCGAACACGCGTTTTTTGGGAGATGAGATTCATGGATATAGCGTCACTTCGCAGCATCGCATCGAACCCTATGAACGAGGCAAAAGCAAGGATCGAAAGCACGCTTGCTCAATCTCCCCAAGCGAGTGCGATTGCGAAGCTCAGTGGCAGCGATTCCCGTAGCAGCGATTCCCGTGCGATCGACACGGATTTTCATGCGCAATTCCAGCATCTCATGTCGCAAAACGCGTTGCCGCGAGAGCCTGCTTCGGCGCTGGAAATCGAGGCGAGAAAGAGTTCGGGAGATGGGGCTCCTATGGTCAATCGCAAAGGCCCATCGGTTGGCAAGGGCGATGATGCACTCGAGAAGGCCTTTACCGACTTTGTCGGGCAAACATTGTTTGCGCAAGTCCTCTCGTCGATGCGATCCACGCAGCAGGAGCCCGCGTATTTTCATGGTGGGCAAGCCGAAAAGATCTTTCAGGGGCAACTCGATCAGATACTCACCGAAGAGTTATCCAACGCATCGGCCGACAAGTTCGCCAAGCCGATGTATGACTTGTTCCGATTGCGTCAGTCCCAGTAGCGAGTCGACTCGAAAGCACGCCAGTTACGAATTCCCTGGGAAACAACGATGGATTGCAGGGGAATGCTAGCACGTGATGTTGCGATAGCATTTCAAGTTGGCGCAAAATGTTGTGTGATGATTGATTTGTGCCAAAGGCTTGTCTAACTTACGCCCTCTCGTGAGTCATCGATGGGTTTCAAACCATCGGCTTTTCATCCATCGGCTT
Organism: uncultured Pirellula sp.; assembly: GCA_903930765.1. Lineage (GTDB taxonomy): Bacteria > Planctomycetota > Planctomycetia > Pirellulales > Pirellulaceae > JBKCUI01. The sequence continues at coordinate 15,451 of CAIYZV010000455.1, read as the reverse complement.
TTCAGTCATCGATGACGATCAAGAGTTGATTCCAACGGCATGGCGGGAATGCGGCATGTCGGGATCACCGACGGACGGCATCACTTTTCGACAAAGGATCAGCAACTCATCTGGACCATGGAAGGGCTCTGCGGGTTGGACGCAATGGTTTAGCGTTCATCGCGAAGATCTCTCAGAGAGCGGAGACCAAAAAGTGATTTGTGCACGGATTGCACGGGGGCTTTGTGGATTCATCCGAGACACCACACGAAGGATTCGTTCGACGGGTGGAGTGATTGGTCGAGTTTTGGGGGCGAGGGATTCTTGAATGCGGCGTACCGCATCGCGTGAAGTGTGCTCTGGCCGCGGGTGGCACCGATTGTGGCTCATCCCAGCATGCGACATATTTCAGTCTAAAGGAGGATCCTGACGATGGCACACAAGCCGCTTATTGGCCTGAATTGCGATTATCGAGGTGCACACCAAGGCACGCCCGCATATTGTTATCTTGCTTCTGGGTACTTTGATTCGATCGTGAATGCAGGAGGGATCCCAGTGCTGCTCCCTCCCACCACCGATCATGACAGTCTCGAGCGAACGCTCGACATGCTCGATGGGTTTGTGCTGGTCGGTGGCGCGGACTTGGATCCACGCAACGATGGTTACATGCTGCATAGCTCAGTACGGCCCATGGAACCTCGCCGCGAAGATTTCGATCGTCGTTTGGCTCAGGAGGTTTCCAACCGCCGCATGAACTTGCTGGCCATCGGTGTTGGATTGCAGTTGATCAACGTGATCGAAGGTGGCAACCTTTTCTACCATATCCCAGTCGACCTGCCCAATGCGATTCCTCACCGCGATCCCCAGGATCCAAACCATCGTCATTCCTTGGTGGTCGAGCCCAATTCCATCCTTGGCCGAGTCTACGGCGAAGGGGAAATCCGGGTTACCAGTCGGCATCACATGGCCATCGATCGGCTGGCTGATAGTTTCCGTGTCACCGCTCGCTGTCAAGACGGCGTGATCGAAGGGATCGAGAGCAAGGTGGAAGATTGGTTTGTGGTTGGCTGCCAATTCCATCCCGAATCTCCTGCAGCCAGTGCGCTCGACATTCGGATCTTCGAAGAGTTTATCGAAGGCATCCAAGCGCGGGCTGGGCAATTGTCCTTGGCGGCCGCTTAGTTTGCCCCGGCTGTTTTTTGCAGCGGCGCCCGGCTGTTTTTTGCAGCGATATGGTTTCGTGCCGCCCTCCAGCACGAATTGCCTCGAAGCTCCTCTCTCGCTTCGAGGTACGCTCGGTGATGATTCTCTCCGCCGCGATCGCGTTCGATTCACGGATGAATCGGACGCGGTCCTGTAGCACGAACGGAAAGTACCCCAAGGATTCGGGGTCGATAGCGCATTGCGATGTCGTCTATCGTTGGCACGGAGGCCACTTTTCGTCTTGCTGCGAAGCGAAATCTCGAAAGACTCGAAAGAGAAGTTCGGTTCCTCACGGTATTGCTGTCGGAGTATTGCTTTCGGAGTATTGCTGTCGGAGTATTGCTTTCGGAGAATCGTTTTCAGAGCGGGAGATAAGAACGGTGTTCGTATCGCCGCTGGAGCGGTTGGTACGTGACGCACCAACCGCAGTTATGAGCGAAGCAGTCGAGAGCGAAGCAAATAGTCGCTAGATTGCTTGGACCGATTCTTGGCCGAGTCTCGCGCAGAAATCACCGAACGACTCGGTGCCTTCGCGTTGCGATTTGAACGCCACGAATAGAGGCTTGAGGGTGTCGGTGATGTTTTCGAGAGGGATTAGGTCTTTGTAGATGAATGCGAGGCGGGTTCCCAACCGGGCACCACCGACGTAGACGGTGTATTTCCCTTTGGCTTTGCCCACCAGGCCGATATCGGCGTTGTAGGGGCGGGCGCATCCGTTCGGGCAGCCGGTCATTCGGACGGTGAAGAGTTCTTTATCGAGTTCGAGTTCTTCAAGGGTTTTCTCCATGACATCGAGGAGTCCTGGAAGGGCGCGTTCGCTTTCGGTGATCGCGAGGCCGCAGGTAGGTAGGGCCACGCAAGCGATCGACCAGCGGCGGACGTTGGAGATCTCTTCGGTGAGCGGAAGGCCTCGTTTCTTGATCAAGCCTTCGAGTTTGCTCCGTTCGTTTTCTTGGAGGTTGCAAAAGAGGACGCTTTGATGAGCGGTCAGACGGATCTCCGGGTTCAGTTCCGAGCAGATATCGCGGAGTGCTGCTTTCCAGGCACGGTTCTCATCATCGTAGAGACGGCCGTTTTCGATATTGAATCCGTAGAACCAACGTCCGTCTCCTTGTTCGTCCCAACCCATGTGATCGCGGTGTTCGGTAACATCGTCGTGAGTGCAGTCGCTGAGTTTGGAGCCGTAGTATTCCTCCACGTGGCTGCGCATCCATTCGATGCCGCGATCATGGACCAAGTACTTCAGTCGGGCTCGTTTGCGGTCGTCTCGGTAGCCGAAATCACGTTGTACCTTGACGATCGCCTCTGCCACCGCGACGGCTTGTTCGGGCGTGACAAATGCCATACGAGTTGCTAGTCGAGGAAAGGTTTTCTTCGCGCTGGGCGTGATTCCCAATCCGCCACCGACAGTCACGTTGTAGCCGATGACTTCACCGTCGCGAACGACGGCGATGAACCCGAGGCAATTGGTGTAGACGTCTGTGCAGTTGTCGTCGGAAATAGCGACCGCAGTTTTGAATTTACGAGGCAGGTAGGTCTTTCCATAGATCGGTTCAACGACCTCGTCGCTGCCACCTTGGAGTGTTTCCTCACCGGAGTCCAAGTCCTTCAGCCAGAGTTCGTAGTAGGATTTGGTTCTCGGTTCGAGGTGGTAGCAGAGGTCGTAAGCTAGTTTCTGCACGGCGGGCCGGATGTTATCTCGGTAGGGTGCGGGGCATGCCATGACGTTTCGGTTCACATCCCCGCAAGCGGCGAGCGTTGAGAGGAGTGCATGATTGATCCTTTGCATGCATTCGCGCAGGTTGTCCTTCAAGATCCCGTGCAGCTGGAGGCCTTGGCGAGTGGTGATCTTCAGTGTTGAGTTGCCGATTGAATCGCAGATGTCCAAGTGGGTCAGGAGTTGCTCAGCGGTCAGGATGCCTGCGGGGATGCGGGAGCGGACCATGAAGCTGTAGAGTTTTTCGCTTTTCCCGGACTCCGTGGATCCGCCGCGTTGTTCGCGGTCGTCTTGTTGGTAAGTACCGTGAAACTTGAGGAGTTGCAGGTCGTCTTTTCCGAAATGCGTTGAATCGGAGCAAAGTTCTTGCTTGATCGTGCCTCTCAAGTAGCGGCTGGTATCCTTGATCAATTCAACAGCGCTGAGTTTTTCTGCCGAAGGCGTATCGACGGAGGGTGTGGTCGGTTCTGACATTGGTTCTTGATGCCCTATTGGCCGGCGGGAGTGTCCCCGGTTCGGTGTGGAGTATGGTTCGGTGTGGAGTGTGGTTCGGTGTGGCGGGCAGGATCGCGCAGTTCCTGGTTGAGGATCGCTTGCCCGAGTCTAGATGCGCATAAATCAATGCGTACAAGGTGGACGACGCTACGCTTCCTGGGAATCTCATTATATAACAAGAGTTCTTGGGAGGGATACGTCAGTCGAGCTCTGGGCTGAGCGAGCTCTGGGCTGAGCGAACTCTGGGCTGAGCGAACTCGGGGCGAAGGCAGGATGAATGTTTCGCGATCGTTTCGCTGACTGCGGCTTAGTATAGGATCGGCTAATGCGTAGTAGCGGCTAATGCGTAGTAGCGGCCAATGTATAGGATTGGCTAATATTGCATGCAGTTGTGATTGGCGAGTGGTTTCAGGATTGGAGAGACGATGGCAGCAACAATTTTGGATGGTAAGACGATTGCGATGCAGATCCGGATGGAGGTTGCGGAGGGTGTATCGCGCCTCCGCGAAAAGACCGGCGTGGTCGCTTGTTTGGCTGCTGTTCTCGTCGGGGAGGATCCTGCGAGTCAGGTCTATGTTCGGAACAAGGAGATCGCGTGTCACAAAGCGGGAATCGAGAGTCGAATGTTTCGGTTGCCTGCGTCGACGACGATGGAGGAGTTGTTGGGGTTATTGGATCGATTGAATGAGGATGATGCGATTCATGGGATTTTGGTGCAGCTTCCATTGCCCGGGCATTTGGAGGAACGCCGCGTGCTGGACCGCGTGGATTCCGCCAAGGACGTCGATGCGTTCTCCCCGGAGAATGTTGGTTTGATATCCCAAGGAAGGCCCCGGTTTTTGCCTTGCACGCCCCATGGAGTGATGCAGTTGTTGCATCGATGTGGGATCGACGTGTCGGGGAAAGAAGTGGTTGTTGTGGGGCGGAGCGATATCGTCGGCAAGCCTTTGGTATCGATGTGTTTGCAGAAGAGTGGGCCATGGGGAGGTTCGAATGCGAATGCGACCGTGACGTGCGCCCACAGCCGAACGGTGGATCTGGCGAGTGTCACACGGCGCGCGGAGATATTGATGGTCGCGATCGGCAAGGCGCGAGCGATTACAGCAGAGATGGTTCGACCTGGGGCTGTGGTGATCGATATCGGGATCAATCGCGAAGGGGACGGGATTTGCGGCGACGTCGATTTTGAGTCGGTGAAGGAAATTGCGAGCGCGATCACGCCGGTTCCTGGGGGCATCGGACCGTTGACGATCGCGATGCTATTGCAAAACACACTCGCGGCTGCCGAGTTCGCCGCGTCCGCTTGAGGTTGTGCAGTTCATTTGCTACCGCGGTGCAGTTCATTTGCTCGCGCGGTGCAGTTGGTACGTCCCCAAGACTGCTAACAGGCTTTGATTTGTTCGATGATGATCAGCAAGTGCTTGGCTCGCATGATCGATCCTGCAGCTTTTACGAATGCGACACCTGCCTCGAGTTCGGGTAAGGTGATGCTGGCGCCTGGGGAGCTGATGGCGGTCGATGCCACGCGTTCGCTCCGAGTTCGCGTCGGTTCGCGGGTCGCGGGGGCGTTGCCTGCTGCTCGCTTGGAGATACTCTTGACGTTGGCAACATCCGCAGCCGTTACCTTGTATTGCTTCAAGGCCTCGACGACATCCTTGTTACGTGCTTCTGGGTTCGCCTCCATAAAGGCTCGGATGCGTTGTGCTTTGCTGAGATCTTTCGACATGTTCTTTTCCTTTGCAATGTGAGCGGCTTCGGTGGTGGATTCGTCGGCGATGCTTTTCCTCGATTCGGCTTGACGGATCAAGTTTTCGGGAACGCTTTCTACTAATTCATCGAGTGTTATCACTCGTTCAATATCTACCATAGGTGCAATTACTCCTGAGTGGGACTCAACAGGTTGGAGGGACGCTGGAGGATTCATTTGAGTTCATGATAAGACCGCACGTTCGCAGCTTTATGATTTCTAATACTGGGTGTGTTTTACTGGGAGTGTTTTACTGTGGGCGTTTTACTGTGCGTTTAAAATTTTCTCGATGTTTGCAAAAGCGAAACGAACGTTGATATCGATTTGCGTGCGCGATTCCTCGGCCAGATTTTTGCAGGACTTTATGTGCCGGACTCTATGAGCCGACTTTTTGTGCCGGACTTTCTGTGCGGTCGGCGGTCGAAATCGCCGATTTAGGCAGCCCAATCAATTGCAGCCCAATCCATTGCAACCCAATCCAACGTTGCAGCTGCAATTCCTTGCAATGATGCAGAGAATGCTCTGCCGACCTACCCAGTCCTCGCATCGGTTCCTATTTCGTCGCCAACACCTTCGCATCTCTCAAGGAAACTCTCACAGAGGTTTGAGAATCGGGAGCGAGGTGATTGAGCAAGGGCGGATGGATCGATTGCTAGCACCCCCGCCATGATATTCCTTTCGCCCGATGCGTCAATCGATAAAAAAGGTCTCTAAGAAGCTATTAAAGACCTTTTGAACGCTATCGGAAAAATCGGACCAAAATCGGACCAGGTAAGCGGCGTTGGTCATCAGAAACATATCAGGAGACTTCGGAGGTTGGGTGAGAAGCTGACGAGCGGCAATTCGAACGGATAGCCCGGTCACAAAGTCGGGGAATTTGGTATAGTGATGGGTCCTTGGGATGGAGGAAATCTCGAGGGGAACGGCTCGCCGCGTGCCGCACCAAAATTCCGGTTTAGTTATTTCGAATCCGCTATTCCGACATTCAGGAACTCGATGAACGCACCAAGCGACAGCTCAAATCCAGGTAGCAACGCTAGTTCGAACGAAAGCCAGCACGACGAGAGCCCACAAGAGGTGGCGCTCGATCGGTCCGATTACAACTCGGAGGATTTGAAGTTCCTCAACGATTTGGAGCACGTTCGTGCCCGGCCGGGGATGTACATCGGGGACACCACGCTCAAGGGATTGCACCACTTGGTGTATGAAGTTGTGGACAACTCCATCGATGAAGCGATGGCGCAGTTCGCGAAGATGGTTTCCGTTTTCATCAATGCCGATGGTTCGGTGACGGTCGAGGACGACGGTCGGGGTATCCCGGTCGAACGCCACACAGACCTTTCCGAGAAAATGGGACGCGATATCAGCACCTTGGAGGGTGTGATGACGGTTCTCAAGTTCGGTGGCAAGTTCGATAAGAAGGCTTATCAGACTTCGGGTGGACTGCACGGCGTCGGTGTGACGGTTGTGAATTTTCTCTCGCAGTGGTGCGAGGTGGAGGTTTACCGCGATGGCAAAATTTCGACGCAGTCGTATGAGCGCGGGGTTGCAACGGGTCCAGTGCGCGATGCCGGAGTGACGACCAAACGGGGCACAAAGACCACCTTCAAGCCCGATTCGCAGATTTTCCCAAACACCAAGTTCCTCTACGACACCTTGGCAAAACGTCTCCAAGAACTTGCGTTCTTGAACAGTGGTGTTCGCATTCGCGTCCGCGATGAACGGAGCAACCAAGGCGACGAGTTCTGCTACGAGCGAGGCATTGAGGAGTTTGTTGAGTTCCTGAACCGAGCCAGCGATGTGGTTCACAAGGACGTGATCGTGATCCATGGAATCAAGGACACGATCGGTTACTCCATCGCGTTGCAATACTCCGAGGAGTACACCGAAACGTTGCAATCCTACGCGAACAATATCCATACCATCGAAGGCGGTACGCACGTCTCGGGTTTCCGTTCTGCCTTGACGCGAACACTGAACAACTACGGCAAGAAAGAGAACTTGTTCAAGGATTTGACTCCCACGGGAGACGATTTCCGCGAAGGATTGACCTGCGTTATTTCGGTTCGTGTGCCCCATCCTCAGTTCGAAGGCCAGACCAAGACGAAGCTGGGAAACAGCGACGTTGAGAGCATCATCAACATGGCAGTGGGTGACGGGTTGTCCAAGTACTTGGAAGAGAACCCCAAGAACGCCAAACTTCTCGTTCGCAAGGGGTTGCTCGCTGCCGAGGCACGCGAAGCCGCACGCAAGGCGAAAGATGCGCTTCGCAAGCGTAAGGATGCGCTCGGTGGCGGGGGATTGCCGGGCAAATTGCGGGATTGCATCAGCAACAAGATGGAAGAATGCGAACTGTACCTCGTCGAAGGTGACTCGGCAGGTGGTAGCGCTGAGGGGGGCCGGTTCCGAGAAACCCAAGCGATCTTGCCATTGCGAGGTAAGATTATCAATGCCTACAAGAGTCGCGAAGACAAGGTGTTGGCGAATGAGGAAGTCATGAGCATGATCCAAGCGATTGGATCGGGGATCGGGGCGGACCAAGATACCGCCAAGCGGCGTTACAACCGCATCATTATCATGACTGACGCCGACATCGATGGTTCGCACATCCGTACTCTTCTGCTTTGCTTCTTCTATCGCCAAATGTACCAGTTGGTGGCTGGTGGGCACGTCTATCTCGCCCAGCCACCTCTGTACCGAGTGGTGCGAGGCAAGAAAGAACGTTACTACGTTCAAACGGAAGAAGAGATGAAGCAACAGCTTCTCGAGAAGGGCTTGGGGGATAGTTACTTCATCGGCGAGGATGGCACAAAAATCGAAGGGGATCGAATGCGTTCGCTTTGCAAATCCCTCGCTTCGCTCGAAGAAGCCATCTTGACGTTGGAACGACGCGGTATTTCGTTGAAGGTCCATGCCGAGAGGATGGATCCGGAAACCAACCGATTGCCCGTCTTCCACCTCGACTTAGGCCCCGAAGATCATTGGTTCGTAACTCGCGACAAACTCGACGAGTTTCTGGCCAGGCGTCAGATTGTCGTGGAGACCAGCACGTCGGAAATCACCAAGGTGGTCAATTCGGAGCCGACAACCGATGAGGCATCGCCGAAAGCCGCCCACATCACGGAAATCTTCGAAGTACGAACGATCAATGCGGGCCTCAAGGATCTCGCCGAGTTCGGATTCGGAATTTCGGAATTGATTCCGAAAGATCGAACGGGCTCGACCGACTCCCGTTTCTATCTGCATCGCGAAGACAACACGATCGGGATGGAAGATCTTCGCGAGTTGCTGCCGTCGATTCGAGAGTCGGGACGTCGCGGTCTGTCGATCACTCGCTTCAAGGGGTTGGGTGAAATGAATGCCGAAGAATTGCGCGAGACAACGCTCGATCCGAGCAACCGTACGATGGTCAATATCGAATTGACGGACGCTGCGGCCGCCGACGAAATGTTCCGGGTACTGATGGGTGACAAAGTCGAGCCACGACGCGAGTTCATTGAGAAGCACGCGTTGGACGTCCGAAACTTGGACGTCTAACCCAATCGGACGGCCGAGCAATATAGACGTCTAAGCAAGGCACTCCCGCACCACATTTCCATGGACATCGGTCAATCGAAAGTCTCGCCCTCCCCACCGGAAGGTGAGTCGTTCATGATCGATGCCCAGCAGATGAAGGATTGTGGCGTGCAGGTCATGCATCGTGACGACATTCTCTACCGCCCGATAACCAAACTCATCGGTTGCTCCATGGCAGTACCCCCCCTTCATCCCTCCTCCAGCCAACCAAATCGAGAATCCTTGAGGGTTGTGGTCGCGGCCTTTGCCACCTTGTGCGAACGGCGTCCGTCCAAACTCACCCGCGAACACCAACAACGTTGAGTCGAGCAATCCTCGAGCCTTGAGATCCGCGATCAAGGCTGCGATGGGCTGATCGACCACCTTGGCGTTTTTGCGATGTCCCGCTTCGATGTTTTCGTGGTCGTCCCAGGGGGCGATGAAGCGGATTCCTTTGACGCAAGTGATCTCCACAAAACGTACCCCGCGTTCCACCAGCCTTCTGGCGAGCAGGCATTGTCGGGCGTATTGAGCGAGTAGCGGGTCAGCGGAGTCGGTCCCGTAAAGCGAATGGGTTTCCTGTGTTTCGTTCTTGAAATCGACCAAGTCCGGAACTGCTAACTGCATGGCGCTCGCGGTTTCGTAGTTCCGAATCGCCGACTCGATCCACTGTTCGTCGGTGGATAGTCCTGCTGGATTCCTCAGGAAGCGATGATCTTGTTGGCGAACAAAATCCAGCATGGCGCGCTGCACGGACGACGGCTCTGCTGGCGAGATGTTGCTGACCGTTTCCCCCCCGCTAAACGCATCAAAAATTGTCGCTTGATGGGTGGCAGGCAAGAACGCATTGGAGAAGTTTTCGGGGCCGCCGATGGGAAGCAATCCTCCGTTGATCACGACGTACTCAGGCAAGTTTTTGTTCTCGGTGCCAAGACCATAACCGACCCAGGAACCGAGCGACGGGCGACCTTGGATCGGGTTCCCGCTGTGCAGGAACATGCACGCTTGGGAGTGCTCTGAGAACTCGCTCTTCATCGAGCGGATGACGCATAAATCGTCTGCGAGTTTCGAGAGATGTGGAAACAGTTCGCTCATCACTAACCCCGACTGTCCATACGGAGCGAACTGGAACGGGCTGCCGAAGGAGGTGCCGTTCTGATCGAACTGCGTCGCATCGATCGAGGCCGGGAATGGCTTGCCGTGCTCTTTGAGCAACAGTGGTTTCGGGTCGAACGTGTCGACTTGCGAAGGCCCACCGTCCATGAATAGGAAGATTACATTTTTGATTTTCGCAGGGTGATGCAGACCTGTGGTGGCTGGATCGTGATGCTGGTCGTATGTTGCAGCGAATGCACCGTTCCTTCCTGCGCCGGATTGCAGGCCAGAGTGTTCGGCGAGAATCGAGGATAGGGCCAGCAAACCAAAACCGTTCGCGGAGTGTTGGAGTATGTCTCGCCGAGTAGGAAAGTTTTTCATAGGGTTACCTGACGAAGATCGATTCCTTCAAATTGAACATCGCGTGAGCCAGCGTTGACCATGCGAGTTCGGGGGCGTTCGTCGCGGCCAGTTGTTGGATCAATTGTTCCGCCGATACCAATTCTTCGTTCGATGGTGGGCGGTTGAGAAGGGATTGGTACATGGCGTTGATCCTCGCTGCATCGGATGCGTGCTCACGGACGATGCGGTCTGCCCAGAGTTTGGATTGATGGATCACAAAAGGGTCGTTGATCAGGGCCAAGCTTTGGGCTGGGACGGTGGTCGAACTTCGCTTTCCGACCGGAGCCGCGGGCCTTGGGAAGTCAAAAGCGAGCAGGAATTCATTGGGGAAATTGCGACGAACCTCCAGGTACAGCGAGCGTCGTCCGTTGCCATCGAGCGGCCCAGGCGGAGACTGCTTGTTCGGCTCGAAGACTTGGCGATAGTAGTTTGCGGTACCGAGACCACCATCGGGTCGTTTTAGATTCCCCGCAATGTAGAGCATGGTGTCTCGGATCGATTCGGCATCGATTCGGCGTACCGACGCGTGGGACCAAAGCCGATTGCCTGGATCTCTTTCGTGGGCGATCGTTGATTCGATCGAGGATCGTTGCCATGTTTCCGATGTCAAGATGGCTCGCAATAGTTGTTTGTTCGACCATCCGTTTTCCATGAACTCGATGGCGAGTTGATCGAGCAATTCAGGATGGCTGGGTGGTTCACCCATCCGACCGAAATTGTCAACGGTTCGCACGAGGCCTTCGCCGAAGAGCCAATTCCAGACGCGATTGACATAGACTCTCGCTGTGAGTGGGTTCGTTGGGGCGACAATTTCATTGGCTAACATGAGCCTGCCGCTTTGCGAGGATTGGTACTCGGAGTCGGAGGAGCCCAGGACTTTCAGGTAGCGACGCGCGACGGTGCCGCGCGGTTGTTTGTGGTCTCCGCGCGAAAGCCATTCCTGATTTAGTGCGAGATTGTCTTCAAAGACACCAGGTGTTCGTTTGGGAACTGGGATTTGGCCTTCGATGGTTCGGTACTCGTCAACGAGTTGTTTTCGTTCCGGGGACGAGTCGATGTTGCTGCGCAAAAGCCCGTTGCGGGTGAGGGTATTCAGCCAAGCGACATCGGACGGCCGAGGTTCGTCCCTTTCCATCCGATCGATGGCGTCGTTGGTAAAAGTGAGGAGTGCCTCGATCCATGCACTTGTGGATCGCGGATGGGATTCCACCAATTCTAGAGGGATTGCATTGGGTGGTTGCATTCGTAGTCCGCGGGAATGCATGATTGCTTTCGCCACACCGAAACTGGAACGACCGTCGGACGCATGGAGAGCCTTGGGATCCTTGACAATGCCAATGTAGGGTTTCGCATCGCGTGTCAGAAATTCGAGATGAGCGCGCAGTCCTCGCCACTGGGGCCGAATCGTCATGGTGACCCATTGGTATGAATTGGAGTTCAAACTCGGGTTGACCGTCTCAAACAGAAGCGAGTCCCCTTGGAAGTTCTCCATCACGAGTCGGACTCGGGCGTTTCCTGTTCCTCGGCAAAGGATCGAGATCGCCTCGCCATCGACGATGAAGTCGGGAGATCGCAGGCTGCCAGTGGCTCGATCGGAATAGAGATTCGAGTGGTAGCCTGGTTCCACAAGGAGGGAAAGCGGGTCTGCTGCGGAGCCGAGGATCGACCAGTACGTCGTCGCACCGATCAATGACGTCGGCATTCCGGATCCTTGAATGCGCCAATTCTCCAGCAGTTGCGTTTTTGAAGCATCGGGTAGCGAGTTTTGGGACGTTAAATCAAAGAGGAGGGTCGTCGAGTCGGGGGGGAACTCGCGGGGGGCCGATTCGTTGCGGATCGATTGCTCCCATGCGATCGATTGCTGTTCGACGTCGCTGGTATCCTTTGCAATCAGCAGTGGGCCGAGCGGTGCGAGTTTGGATTCAGCGACTTTGGATTCAGCGAGTTTGGATTCCTTGGGTTTGCAAACCCAATTGCCGATGGCTTTTGTCCAACGGTCGGCGGGGATTCTTTTCTCAAGTTCCTCCCATTTGGTTTCCGGGGTCCAGTGAGTTTGGATCTCGAGGATAGCTCGTTCGAGTTCCGAAGGCCACGATGCGACGTCGCGTGCCCAGTCAGAAGCGACGAGGGAGCGAGCGCGTTGTTGCAGTTTGGATAGCTCGTCGGCTGTTTGCGCGAATGGGAATGGTCGATCGATGATGGGTAACCCGGCACGAGTGCTGCGAAGGATCCCGTAGATCGCGTAATAATCCTCGTCGGAGATCGGATCGAATTTATGATCGTGGCAGCGGGCGCACGATAGCGTGATGCCTTGAAAGGCTTTGCCAATCGCCTCGATTTGGCTATCGATAACGACGATCTCTTCGCGCTTGACATCGACTGGCGTTTGATTGAACTCAACGAAACGGTAAAAGCCGAGGCCGATCAGAGATTCATTGATACCTTCGGTTTCATTCCATCGCGGTTCGACAAGATCCCCAGCGAGGTTTTCTAGGATAAGGCGATGGATTGGGACATCGTCGTGGAATGCGCGAACGATGTAGTCACGGTAGCGGTAGGCGAAGGGTAAGTACGCATCATCTTCCGATCCGTGGGTTTCTGCATAGCGAACGGTATCGAGCCAATGACGTGCCCAGTGTTCGGCAAACTCGTCGGTAGAGAGCATGGTATCGACGAGTTTTATCCAAGCGTCGTCTGCGGGATCGTTGAGGAACGCGTCGACCTCGGTTTGCGACGGTGGGATCCCACGGAGTTGAAAGCTGAGGCGTCGAAAGAGGGTGCGGCGGTCTGCTTTCTCGGATGGAGGGATGCTTTGTTCGAAAAGTTTGCGTTCGATCCAAGCATCGATGGCTTGGCTGCCGCGGACGTTGATTTCCGGGGTAATGGGCAAGGAGGGGAGCGGTTGCCAGCACCACCATTGGGCGCGCTGTGCGGCGATCGATTCCCATTGAGCATCGGTGTCAGATCGTTGGCCGACGGATGTCATGGGCTCGGGGGTTTCGCGCGGGTCGAATGCACCTTGTTCGATCCAATGACTGAATTTCGCGATGTCCGGATCATCGAGTTTGGGGGCTTTGGCAGGCATTTCCAAGCCCGGTTCCCCATGTCGGATCGTGCGGATCAAAAGGCTTTCATCCGGTTTCCCGGGAACGATCGCCGGGCCAGAGTCACCTCCTTTCATCCAGCCTTCTCGGCTATCGAGAGCCAAGCCGCCGTTTGTTTTTTTCTCGTTGTGGCAGGCCAAGCAATGTTGATGCAGGGCGGGTCGGATATTGGATTCGAAGAACTCGTACTGCGGAGTCTCTGCTGGCGAGTTCGAGGTGTCTGGTGGTGGAGTGCTCTCGCCCGGAGATTGACCGAGAAGTCCGCTGGATGTTGAGGCAACTAGCCAGAGCACGATCAACGAGATTTGGATGCTTTCATCAACCGAGCGAGCATCCCGTTTATGCCGAGCATCCATGAGTCCATGTCCGAAGGGTATCTAGGTTTCAACGCGAACGATGGGCAAGTGCGATGCGTCGTGTATCCCAGTGAGATAGCCCAGCGAGTTACCCCGGTGGGATGTCCCGGTGGGATTATCCCAGTGTACTTCTGAGAGGCCATGGTGCCTACAGCCAGCCGATAGGATCATGGAGCTGGTTATTCCGGAGTCGGGGAGTCCTATAACCAGAGGTTTACCTAAGGTTTTGGACGGCAGGCCATACGGTATATTGTTTAAGAGACGGTCATTGAGACGGCGACTTCGTCACCGACGGTCCAGTTTTTAAAGTCCTCTGGATCGCGATGGACGTGTCGGTAAATCGTGTCGCGTTCGACTGGTTCGCGGCCAGCTTCGACGATGAGTTGGCGGATTTGATCGACAGAGAGCATTTCTGGCGTCGTTGCGCCAGCGTCATGATAGATGAGTTCATGACGGACGGTGCCGTCGATATCATCGGCTCCATAGGCAAGCGCTGTTTGAGCCGTGCCAATTCCCAACATGATCCAGTAAGCCTTGATGTGAGGAATGTTGTCCAGCATGAGGCGGCTGATGGCCATGGTGCGGAGATCCATCAATGCCGATGGCTTCTTGATGTTGGAAAGTTTGGTGTTTTCTGGATGGAATGCGAGAGGGATAAAGGTCTGGAACCCACCGGTGCGGTCTTGGAGGTCTCTCAGTCGCAGCAGGTGGTCGATGCGATGGTACGGTTGTTCGACGTGGCCGTACAGCATGGTGCAGTTGGTCTTCAGGCCAATTTCATGGGCGGCTTGGTGGATCTCAATCCATTTGTGGGAGTTTGCTTTGTGCTCACAGATTTGGTCGCGGACTTCCGGGTGGAAAATCTCAGCGCCGCCTCCTGGCATGCTTCCGAGGCCAACGGAACGCAGGTCCATCAAGATTTCTTTGAGAGGTTTTTTGGTGAGGAATTCGAACCAATCGATTTCGACCGCGGTCCAGCCTTTGAGGTGTAGCTTCGGATAGGCATCGTGAAGCGTTTCGATCAAGCCGCGATACCAATCGTAACCGAGTTTGTGGTGAAGGCCCCCTACGATATGCATCTCTGTGCATCCATTTTCTACCGCTTCCTTCCCACGAGCCAAGATTTGCTCGTCGGACATCACATACCCTTTGGGATCGCGAAGGTCGGAGCGAAAGGCGCAGAACCGGCAGCGGTAGATGCAAACGTTGGTCGGATTGAGGTGGGTGTTGATGTTGTAGTACCCGACGTTGCCATTGATCCGCTCGCGTACCATGTTCGCCAACTCGCCGACTTCGTGCAGGCAAACCTCTGGGGAATAGAGAAAAATCCCCTCATCGAGATTCAGGCGTCCCCCTTGTTCGATTTTTTGACGAATCGCGTTGAATCGGTCGCGGGTAGCAGGAGTCATGATTGTTCTTTGCGGGGGTGGGGAAATGTTGCTGGGCGAAACCTGGCATTTTGGGACGATGGTTTCAAGTCGGGTAGAGACGTTTCACCGTAGAGACGTCCCACTGTGGCTTCGAATTATACCGTTCCGGCAAACCCTCAAAAGGTTGCGTGTTTTGCTTTGGCTTTGGCCGCAAGGTGGCCCTAAAGTGTCGGCGAACATCGGCGAATCATCGTTTTTATCGGGGTGGATGAGGCTGGGAAGTTCACGGTTAGCGTAGCCAAGCGTCTACGGACCCAGCCACCAAAAACACGACGCTGATGATGGAATTGAGTTGGAAAAACGCCAACTGCATCCTATCGAGTGATTTTTCAGAGATCGCAGAATGCTCGTAGATCAGCAGACCAGCT
>CAIYZV010000454.1 GCA_903930765.1 uncultured Pirellula sp. | reverse complement strand
TCGTTCCAAGCAAAATACAACGATCTTTGCAAACTCATTGCCAGCGTTCGGAATCCCCGAGATTCGCGAGTCGGCCCTGAACAACGAGACGGCGTACGTAACCCAGTTGTCACCGCAAATGGTTTATCGGCTGAACTACTCGTGGGCTTTCCGATCCTCATACGAAGTACTGTGGATGGACAACGTAGCCTTGGCATCGGACAACTTCAACATGACCGCACCATCGGTGATCTCTCCGACTCAATCTCGAATCGCAGCGGTCAACACCGACGCGAACGTGGTCTATCAAGGGTTCACGGCGGGTGCTGAGTTCACCTGGTAATCAGTTTGTCGATCCTGGAACAGGATGGCACAACCTAACATCAAAAGCCCTCGCCATTGGCGAGGGCTTTTTCGTTTTCAGCATCGCAAATACGTCGAAACTCCGAGCCACGCGTGTTAGCAAGTGGCGACTGGACGCTCAAACCCGATATCCCCCGATGCTAGTCATGATCCAATTCTCGGACCCAGTCTCTCCGTGTCCTCAGTGTCTCAGTGTTTTTCCTTTCCGGACGCGTTGTTGGCTAAGAATCGGCAAGGATACCGTTCTTACTGAGCATCCAAAAACCTGCCCAAAAGTTCATCTTCCCCCTGAAAGATCCCGCGAACGGTTGCGTTTTCTGAATGGACGGGCATCCTGGAAGGGATCCGACCCTGAAGGCCCTTTCCATCATTCCCGGTTCTCCCATCGTTATGCATGACATCGACCCCGAAACGCGAGCCAGTCTGCTCCTGAAGCTTCGGGATTCGGCCGACGCTATCGCATGGCAGGACTTCACTGAAATCTACTCGCCCGTGATCCACCGAACCGCCAAACGCATGGGACTACAAACCGCTGATGCCGATAACGTCGTCCAAGAAGTTCTCTTGGCTGTCTCCAAGTCGATCCATCAGTGGCTGGATCGCGAGGAACGAATCGGGTTTCGACCGTGGCTGTTTCGGATCGCCAGGAATAAAGCCCTCGACCTGATTACTCGCCGGGCGACACGCCCCGAGTTCGGTTCCAATGTCCAATGGGACAATCTAGAGCAGCGCGAATCAGCCACCGCGACCTTTTGGGATTTTGAATACCGCTGGGAACTTTTCTCGCGGGCGGCAACCGAGGTTCGCCGCACCGCAGCAGAATCGACGTGGCAAGCATTCTGGTTGTCAACCATTGAAAAGCGTCCTATCGCCGACGTCGCCCAGTCGCTCGGCGTTCGCGAAGGTGTTGTCTACCTGAGTCGATGCCGCATCATGGATCGGATCCGAAAATTGGTGAAGCAGTGGGAGACGAGCGAATGACAACTCCGCATCATCCAACATGCTGCAACAACGAACAGCTCCATGACTTGCTTGTCGGCAATGTCAGCAATGCCGATTCCGATGCATGGCTGCAGCATCTCGAGCAGTGCACCACATGCCAAACGAAGCTTCATGCTTTGGCTGGCGAAGAAGGGGATTGGTCGCAAGCGCGCGAAGTGCTCTCCTCGTCCACCGACCGCAGCCACATTGCTCGTACGGATGAATTGGCAGAGTCTCTGTCGAGAAAACTTCTATCGCCACCGTCCCATCCCGAGATGCTCGGCCGGATCGGTCGCTACGACATTGAGCGGCTCCTAGGCTCAGGTGGCATGGGAATCGTCTTCAAGGGTTTTGATACCGAGCTACATCGCACCGTGGCGATCAAGGTCTTGGCTCCTTCATTAGCCTTCCATGGATCGGCCCGCCATCGGTTCGCCAAGGAAGCTCGAGCAGCTGCGGCAGTCGTCCACGAAGATGTCGTGCCGATCTACGACGTCGACGCCGATCGCGAAGTCCCCTACCTCGTCATGCGTTATGTCCCTGGCGAGTCGCTGCAGGCTCGCATCGATCGTGTCGGCCCGCTCGAGCTCAAGCAGATCCTTCGGATTGGCAAACAAGTCACCGCCGGTTTGGCTGCGGCTCATGCTCAAGGTCTGATCCATCGCGATGTGAAACCAGCCAATGTGCTCCTCGAAGAAGGTATCGACCGCGCATTGCTCACCGATTTCGGACTGGCACAAGCAATCGATGATGCCAATGCGACCGCTTCCGGGGTTCTACCGGGAACACCTCAGTACATGTCTCCTGAGCAGGCTCGCGGGGGGAAACTGAGCGTTCAAAGCGATCTGTTCAGCGCCGGCAGTGTCTTGTACGCCATGTGCGCTGGACGTCCACCTTATCGTGCGGAAACGTCCCTCGGTGTGCTTGAGAAGATACGAGAGTCGCAGCCCAAGCCGATTCGCGAACTCAATCCCGAGATTCCGAGTTGGCTCGTGCAGATCGTCGAAACTCTCATGGCCAAGGATCCCAAGGATCGTTATGCCTCGGCGAGCGAAGTTTCCGCATTGCTCGAGCAGTGCCTGGCGCATGTCCAGCATCCACTCGACTCGGCGCTGCCATCAGCGTTGCAAAAGCGTTCTAGAGCAAAATTAAAATTCATTCGATTCGTGAAGTTTGCGATCGCCGGAGCACTCGTGATGACCGGTATCAGTCTTTTGGTGATGCGCATGTCCTCCAAAAATCCGCGAGTTCCGAACTCCGCGACACCATGGGTAACCACACCACCCGCTGACACCAGGCAACCCATACCACCAATTTTCGAGTGGAAAGTGGATCCATTGCCAACCACGCCCGAAGATACAATCCTCAACGCATTGGACGAGACGATCGAGGTCGATTGGAATGGGTTGCCGCTGGAGCAAGCGCTCGCGGAACTGTTGGAACCGATTCCTTTGGATTACCGGGGCTATGCGACCGATCCGTCCAGGGCGTCCGAATTCGAGTCTACGGTTCAACTCAGGCATCGCGCTACGCGCAAGCAGATCCTGCAACGGGTGCTGGGCCCGCGTGACTTGGGATACATCGTACGGCCGTCGGGGATCGAGATCGCCGACTTGGAGTATGTGCGAGCGAATCCCACGGTGCGCCGGTACTCTTTGGCGCACGTGTCCCGCACCAATCTCGAAGCAGCGGAGGTTGTGCGGTTGCTCGAACGCATGCTGGGTACAGGCGATTCAGACGCAATTGCAATGACCCTCAACGGTACGATCCTCCTAGTTCGCGCCACAGAGTCAGAACACGAGCAGATCATCCAAGTGTTGGTGGCGTTAGCATTGAATGTTCAACGATAGAAATACTCATCAACTTTTCGATAAGAACCTTTTCATCAAACGGGAGAATGAATCATGACGAAGCTATCGCGAATGCTAAGAAACAGTTGGGTTTGGACGGTACCGCTT
>CAIYZV010000453.1 GCA_903930765.1 uncultured Pirellula sp. | reverse complement strand
TGCTGATCGAACCAAATACCATAGATCTCACCGAGCGCGCGGTGCAACCCTTGGGTGTCTTGCAAATCGATCCCTGTCCGCAACAACCGTTCGGCTTCATCGTACTGCGATTGCTTGGCCAATGCCTTTGCCAGCGAAACCCGATCTCTTTCATTCAAAGGATCTGCCGCCAATCGCTTGGCAAACTCGGACTTGCCCAACTGGATCGCTCGTATCCCTCCGTCGCGATTTCCCAACGTCCGATAAAGATCGGCCAGATCAAAATAATGGATCGGGTTCAGCTGAGCGGCCCGCTCGGTTTGCACCAATGCATCCACGTAGCGACCCATGAGCGTGTTGTACTCCGCCGCTATCAAGTACAACTCTTCGTCGCGATGCTGACCTGACTGCACCAGATGCCACTGCAGGCGCGTCAAATACTCAGAGTTCTGGCTAACGCGGAACCGCTCTGCCCACCATTTAGCGCGCTTTTGATGCGCTCGCGGATAACCGATGTCGTTGTCGGGCGCGATGGCTTCGAACACCAAATCCGCTTCAACTGGCATGGAGATTCCCGCGAGTCCCTGACCAAACGCATACGTCCACTCGACGGCTCTCGGTCCCGCCGCTCGCAGTAACCGCTTCCCCAGATTCGCTGTACGCCCCCACTCTTCATCCTTTACCGCCTCGGCCATCTCCTTCGCATAACGCGTTGTGGTACCAGTCCGTGTCCAATATTGCGTCAAGGCCACCGATGCTAGAAATCCGGGCAGCAGCACGACAGGAATCGCCAGCAAACTCTCGCGGCGATGCAATTTCACGAATGCACGAAGATTGCTCCACGTCAACCAATTCCAAAAACTCGAAACACGCCCCCAAAGTATCCCAACGAGCCCCCGAGGTTGCGTTGGGTCGGCCTTCTCCGAGCCTTCCGGTTGGTCGATCTCGTTCCCTTCGATCCCAAACTGATGCTTCAACTGCGATTTGTATTCGGTCAAACGATCTTTCATCGTGACCGACGTTTCGAGCCCTTCCTCGTTCGTCCGATGCTCCGAACCCAACGGATCCATGAATCGACGCCAAGCATTCCTGGCTATTTCGATCCGATGTCGAACGTACTCCCGAACGTTCCGAGGTCGCTCATCTTCCACCTCCCCGTCGACAGTGCCCGTAAGAGTCGACGGATCGGAATCGACAGTGTCGGTCGGCAGAGTCCGGTGCTTGAATGCCTCCAGGTGCTCCGCAAACCATACAAATGGCTCGCAGATCCCCTTCCACATCCGCTCCAAGAACTCTTTCATCGCATCCCGTAACATCACTGCTTCCGCATTGGCTCCGTTGACTTTATCGGCTCCGTTGACTTTATCAGCTCCGTTGGCCTTATCAACTCCGTGAACTTTATAGATCGTTGGGTGTCCATCACTTGCTCAACGCTTCATGCTTTTCAGCGTTCGCGAGATCACCACGCTGGCGATAAACTCGGGCGAGTTTGGCATGCGCCCCTTTATTATCTCCCTTTTCAGCCACGACCCGCAACAACGTCTCCACGGCGCTATCCAACTCGCCACGCTCCAGCTGTACCGTCCCCAGCATTTCCAGTGTACCGTTCGATTCCGGTGCAACGTCGACCGCCGCCTTCACGAGCGCAAGCGACTCATCGAGCCTTTTCGGTTCCGAAAGGGTGTACGCAAACGCCAGATTATCGCAGGCGAGCACAAAAATCGGATCGAGTGCCATCGCTTGCTTCAAATGCCATTGCCCTTGATCATCGGACTGCTGCATCAAAAACCAACACCCCAAACCGAAATGCGCAAGAGCAGCATTCCCACCATCGACCACTCGCTCCTCAAGCAATTCCTTCAAGTCTCTCAATTCCTCTTCGCTGCGCGAGGCGTCGAACAACTTCGCGAGAAACGCGTACGTTCGGAAATGATTGACGTCGATTCGCAACGCCCGCAACAGCAAATCGATTTGTTCGGCCCCAATGGCATTTGAATCGGTTTCCTCCTTCAAACGCATCAGATAAAAGTCGGCGAGTTTTTCCAAGGTTTCTTTATCGCGGTGCAGCTGCACTCCATTCACCAACACCGATTCCGCATCCCCCCAACGCTTAAGCCTCGCCAACGTCAGGGCTAACTGAACTCGGATATTCTTTGACAGAGGGTTCTCCCGCAATCGATCGGAGTACCCTTGAGCAGCGTCGCCGAGGGCTCGCTTTTCCATGGCTTCATCGCCATCTTCACGATAGATTTCGGAAAGCTTCACGAAGAACGCCGGGTTCGTCTTCCCAGCCTTCTCAAGCCTCGAAATCGCCTTGGACGTTTCTCCGCTCAACTCATAGTACGTCGCCCAAAGTCCATGCATCCGCTCGTCCCGTGCTTCGCCACTCTGCTCTAAATGCCACAGCATCTTTTGCAGCAACTCCTCGCGCGGTTCCGCACCCGATGTGAGCAATCGTCCAAACTCCATCGCCCGCATTTGGTGCGCCGGCATAAATCCAGTTGCATTGTCGGGAGCGATCTCCTCCAATACCGCATTCGAACCTTCATCAGATCCCTGCTGCGCTAAAGAAACAGAGTAGAGAAACTTACCCTCGGTGTTTAATTTCGAGTGCTCCGAGACCAGTCGGCGACCATACTCGATACTCTTTTCAATGTCCTTCCGAACCAACTCCCCCCGGGCGCGGTTGATATACCGACCGATCACGCGATCGTGCACGAAAAAGTAGCCAACCAAACCTATCGTTACCCCAGTTCCCAACAGCATCGCCGGAATCCCGCGAAGATAATGCTTTCGCCGCTCTGACGGCAGGAAGAAGGCCCGGATCGGAAAGGACAAAGCGCCCAAGGCCAATCGAAACAGCCAGTATGGAATCAACAAGGGCAAGAGCACAGCGGTTTTGTGCCACGGGAGCACCTCATCGTCGCTCTCGCGCTGGAATGGCTTCCACATGGCGACGAGCAACCATTCGATGCCATCTGAGATGGCTCGTAAGATTAGTATCGGAAGCTCGCGAAGAAAATGAAACATGGTTTTCGGATCAAGCGTTAGATCGGGTTCACGAACATGGTATTCATCAACCGTTTGGTGATGATGTTGGCTTGGGAGTCCCGTCCGTTGGATTCGAGTGGATGCGATCCAAAATCCGCTCAAACACCTTCTTCAACTCCTCGATCTGCTCGGGGTCGAGCTTTCGGGCCGATTTACGGTAGAGGGATACCGCTCCCACAGGCGTTCCTTGAATCTGAGTGGCAACCGCATCGAGCGAACTCGCCCCGACGCCGTACTTGACTGCGTTCCCTAGGAACCCACCGATGTTGTCGCTCACGCCAAAGATGCTT
>CAIYZV010000452.1 GCA_903930765.1 uncultured Pirellula sp. | reverse complement strand
TTCTGCACGTACGGATCTGTGCGGGGGGCGGCCAGAAATGGCCGTCCCTACCGCGATAGAATTCCAGTCAATATGCGAAACGGAACTGCAACGCGAGTTCCCGCTGCAAGTGGTCTGCGTCTGGCTTGGTAATTCACCACGAACCGCTCAGCAGAGCTACCTGCTGGTTACCGAGGATGATTTTGCCAAGGTAGCTGGTGTGGCGAAGGTGATGGTGGAGGTTAGGTGAATCGGTCGTT
This sequence comes from uncultured Pirellula sp., assembly GCA_903930765.1. Lineage (GTDB taxonomy): Bacteria > Planctomycetota > Planctomycetia > Pirellulales > Pirellulaceae > JBKCUI01. The sequence continues at coordinate 2,673 of CAIYZV010000452.1, read as the reverse complement.
AGGGGAGAGTGCCCTATACCGCACGTGACATGAGCGATATATCTTCCCAATCCGCCGAACCGGGTACAATGAATACACGCCCACATCGTTCACAGGCAATCATGAAACCCGCAAAGTCTACACCACAATCAACGGCCTCTTCGCCTTCGATCAACGCCTCAACCACGGCATGATCGAGATTGTGGAGAACGCGGTCGCCGAGGCGAACTTCGGATTGGTCAAGGTATCGCAGCATGTTGGCTAAGTATTTAGTGCCGATCAGCCTAATCCTTGTCGGCTGCACCAATGCAGCCTATCAATCGAGGCCGCAACCTCGAAGCCTAACGATATCGGAAAGGGGGCCCGTCAACGGGCATTCTTACCCGATTTCGTCGCGTCGATCGATCGCGGATAGTCCTTGGTCGCTGATGGCATTTGAGTCAGGCTGCCGAATCGATCGACTGCATCAGCGAAATCAGATTCATGGAAACGAATCTCGAATCGCGTGTCAAAGTATCCGCGAATTCGTATATTTATGCAATTGTCGCGGCTCATTACATCGGCCGATGGGACGGAAAACAGTCGTCCTGGCACCATCGAAAACCAGGAGCGGATCATTGCGAATACCGGCCGATGTTCCGAAATTACTTGGATCGGGAATACGGTTGTAAAGTCGGCGTGTGGTCGAAGCAGGACATCAATACGACCGGGAGCGACGTCAACGAACGTGGTCTCAACGTACGGATCATCCTCGTCGTCGCAGGTGTGAGTAATTATCGTGGTGAACCGTCGGCCGAGCGGCAGGTTGCATTCGGGAATTCCGCGGAAGGTTCGCATAGTGCATCATGACAATGTTATCGCTTTGTTTGATTGGTGAGTGCCTGCCATGGATCGAAGTACTTTATGCGTAGGGCCTCACCAAGGTCCCTTTGTCGTTAGCGATCCATTATACCCGCGATTCCGAAACCGCTGTTCCATTGCCCACTCAAGAAAAACCGATTTCCAGAGATTCGTAACGACACAGTCACACTTGCCCCTTGTGCCCGCTGGGTACCTACAACGCACTCCACCTGAAGTGGACGACTTGAGTGTTTCCATTCCTACCATAACAGAAAATTCAACTCAACTCAGGTGCATATAATACCGCGACAAAGCGAGGCAGCCGATTTTGCTTGGCAGCGGCATCGAGATTGCTCTCAATCGATCGGAACTCTTGGGCAGTTAAGTTCCCTCCGATGTGGCAATTTTCAGATTGCGTGACAGCTTGTTTCAACCTGCTATCTCAGCATCCTCGCGTCAAAAATTCACGCGCCTAGTTCGAATTCTACCGTCTCTTCTGTCGAGGATCGTTGACAGAACGGGCGATGCCCCCCCAGTGTTTTGGCGACTCGCGCAATGCGAAAAACGACTCGATTTTCGGTGCGCGACGCGAAATGCAACGCCGCAGGCGCGATGCACCGAGTTGCATGGGCGCTACAGACGGCCAATGGAACTGGCGAGAAATGCGAAAAAACCTGGGAAAACCAGGGTTTTGCAGCACGGACTTCAGAATGCTAAAGGACAGGACAAGAACCGAACTTTTTGATGTTTTACCAACGTTTTGAGAGTTGACGGGGAAATGCTTGGAAATGCTCGGGGAAATATCAGCGAACGACAGAGGTCGATTATCCAACATTCAGACTCACTGCCGAAATCCTAGTTTCGAGAGTTAAGCATCGCCTCGTCATCGCTATCGATCTCATCCGGCAATCCGATAACGCTCAAGAGCGATTTTGGTGTAGCGGTATCTTTGTTTTGAGCCTCATGATTTACATTTGCCATCGGCTTGGCTTTCGCCAATGACAACCCGAGTTGATGGAGTTCGCTGACCTCTCGAAGGCGAGTGGAAATCGCAGAGCTGGACATGTCCACTGCGTTGGAATCAGAAAACGGTTTGTCATTCAATTCACTACTCATCTTCTTTATATCCAAGTTGTCTGATATCGATTCGATCGATATCTCGCCCAGCGGCACGCTTCATTTCGATCAAACCGTCTCTTGATACCGAGCAAATCGGAAGGCCATTCCAGTCAAACCATTGTCGTTGGGTCCAAGCAATCGTATCGAGGCTTTTTGGTACTAACAAGTCGAGGATTCGGTATTCAGTACCTTCTATTTTGAGAATACGGTGGACTTCAGAGTCGGGGAACGGAATTCGGCCTGAGTCGTCAAGAAAACCGGCTGACGCAGCAACTTCTTTTGCTCGGCTTAGCGACTCGGGGGCGATCAAAAAATCGATGTCTTTTGTAAAACGAGGATATCCATGGACAGCGAGCGCCATTCCCCCGCATAAGGCATACTCTACTTTCGCTTCATTGAAACGTCGTACGATTTCGCGAAGTTCGGATTCTAGAGTAAGCACAGTATCTCTCTAATTTTTCTTCGGTTTCAGTGATAGCGATTGTGTTTTCTGAGCTGCGTTTGATCCTACAAAATAACCCCGGCGTTCTAGTATCGCTCAGTTTCAGAAAGGGATCAAGCGTCGCTGAACAGGTACATCGTGGTAACGATTTCCCCTTGAGAGTTGCTGTGGCGATCGTAACCACTGACCACGAGCATGGCGATGAAGTCCCTCCAACGACCGCGAAGAAGCAAATGCAGCGGCGACGTATTCGATCGATAGGCGATAAACGTCAAGCCGATTGTGGTCGAAGA
>CAIYZV010000451.1 GCA_903930765.1 uncultured Pirellula sp. | reverse complement strand
CGTATCCGATCGGGGATCGACGCGAGGAGCTGGTGCGTGTGCTTTTGGCCAGTATCGACGTCCGACCCGCAGGTGAAACCATCGAGCAGTCGTTCGATCGCAAGGCAACACTGGATAGCGTGGAGCGGTCGAAGGTGATGCGAGCAACGATCGCGGCGGAGAAGCGAGCCAGAAAGATTCGCGAAGCGATGGCCCGTAAAGTGGCATAAGAATCCGCCAGCCGGTACGGGGAGTAGAACGTCATCACTACGGGGAAAGGAAGGGTGCTTGACGAAACTAGTACACAAGATAGTGTAATTGTCTTTGGGGGATTGTTCTTTGCGTTCAGAGGGGATTATGGACACGGATCTTGCATGGTTGTTCGAAACCCCGACGCGATTAATATTCTTTACTGGCAAGGGTGGTGTGGGAAAAACATCACTGGCATGCGCGGTGGCAGTGAAGCTCGCGGACCTAGGGAAACGCGTGCTGCTGGTGAGCACGGACCCCGCGTCGAATCTTGGTCAAGTCTTCCAGCAGGAAATTGGCGAGCAGGTGCCAACAGCGATTGCCGGAGTGCATGGATTGGACGCACTGAACATCAATCCTGAATCTGCGGCACAGGCCTACCGCGATCGGATCGTCGGTCCTGTGCGTGGATTGTTACCGGAGGATGTGGTGAGGGGGATGGAGGAGCAACTGTCGGGTGGATGCACGACCGAGATAGCGGCGTTCGATAAGTTCACTGGGTTGCTTGCGAATGAACGCGCCACCGAGCAATACGATCATATCCTCTTCGATACCGCTCCCACTGGCCACACGCTGCGACTACTCCAATTGCCGACAGCCTGGAGTCAGTTCCTGGATTCGAATACGAGTGGAGCCTCGTGCCTAGGGCCCCTTGCAGGACTTGAGAAACATCGCGAGCAATACGCAGATGCCGTCGCTCAATTGGCGGATGGTTCCAAGACGACGCTCGTGTTGGTTGCACGCCCCCTGCCGTCCGCCTTGGCCGAAGCATCGCGAACGAGTCACGAGTTAACGGCGCTGGGGATCGGAAACCAGCGATTGATCGTCAATGGATTGTTTCCTGCTCGCGAGGGGAACGACCCAATCGCCCTATCGCTCCGCCAGCGGCAACTTCGAGCACTTGCCGAGATCCCGGTTGAGTTGGCTTTGTTGCCTATGATGTACGTGGATTTAAAACCGAACAACATGGTCGGGATGGATGCATTGAGGGCATTGTTAGACTCGAGTCCAGCGCCGACTGCTGTGCTCGCTGAATGCCCGAGAGTTTCCCGCGTCGCATTTCCACCCTTGTCATCATTGATCGACGGCATGGCGTCGGGGGATCATGGAATGATCATGGTTCTCGGCAAAGGAGGTGTAGGCAAGACGACGATTGCAGCTGCGATCGCTGTCGGCTTAGCAAAACTGGGGCATGATGTGCATTTGACAACAACGGATCCAGCCGCCCACTTGGCCTTTTCCGTGGAATCTAATTTCCCGAATCTGTTCGTCGATCGCATTGATCCTCAAGTGGAACGCGAGCGATATCGGCAGCATGTGCTGCAGGCCAAAGGGAAGGACCTCGATGCCGCCGGATTGGCCTTGCTGGAGGAGGATCTGCGTTCACCATGCACGGAGGAGATCGCTGTTTTCCAGGCCTTTTCTCGCGTGCTCCTGGAGTCGAGGAAAAAGTTCGTGGTGGTGGATACGGCGCCTACCGGGCACACGTTGCTCTTACTCGATGCTACCGGTGCTTACCACCGCGAGGTGGTTCGGCATCAGCAGTCCAGCGGGCATGTCGTGACACCCATGATGCGATTGCAGGATCCCGAGCAAACGAAAATGCTCATCGTCACACTGCCAGAGACAACACCCGTGCTCGAAGCGGAATCACTGCAGAGGGATTTGCGGAGAGCGGGCATCGAGCCTTGGGCTTGGGTTATCAACTCCTCGCTCGCGGCAGCAGTTCCAAGCGATCCATTGTTGGTCGCCAGGGCATGTTCGGAGATCGAACACATCGATCGGGTGAGGAAAGTTTCGGGTAGAGTAGCATTGGTGCCATTTTTGCCGACGGACCCATCCGGGAGTGAGCAATTATTGAAGCTCGCCGCGAGCTAAGATTCTATCCATCGCAGGCAATGGTTTCATAGGCGATTCGATTGGAGATAGTTTTTAAGCATGAGTTGCAAACCGAAACGCAAAGTAGAAGATCGCAAACTGCTTTCTCCGATCCAAGCAGGAGGTTTGGCGGCTGTATTCAAGGTGTTGGCGAACGACACTCGATTGCGGATCTTGCACGCGTTGATACGATCCGATGAATTGTGCGTGACCGACTTGGCAAAGACGATTGGTATGAAACCACAAGCGGTCTCCAACCAAATTCAGCGGCTCGCGGATTTAGGGATCGTGGCCTCACGGCGGGATGGAAACAGTATCCATTACCGAGTCGTAGATCTTTGTGTACGCTCATTGCTCGATCAAGCGATTTGCTTGATGGAAGAAGTCAGTGGCCGCGATCGAAATCTAGCTTGGAGAGGTTGCTGTTCATGAGGATGCTAGGAATGGATCGGGAGGATTCGCGTCGTTTGGCTGCCGAGGTTTTTGGAACCTTTGCATTGGTTTTTGCCGGTACTGGGGCAATTGTCATCAACGACATAAGCGATCATGCGATTACGCATGTGGGGATTGCGTTGACCTTTGGTTGGATTGTTTTGGCGATGATATACGCCATCGGCGATATCTCCGGCTGTCACTTGAACCCTGCGGTCACCTTGGGATTCGTAGCCGCAGGACGGATGGAAAAGAGGCTTGTGATTCCGTACATCGTCAGTCAAAGCGCAGGCGCGATCCTTGCGAGTACCGTTCTGAAAATGCTCTTTCCTGAGCACAGCACGCTCGGAGCGACGTTGCCACGGGGAAGCGACTGGCAATCCTTTATTCTCGAAATCCTACTGACAATGATTTTGATGGTGGTGATTTTGTGCGTGTCGAGTGGTTCTAAAGAAAAGGGAGTCCTCGCAGGGGTTGCCGTAGGGTCCGTTATTGCTCTCGAGGCAATGTTTGCTGGTCCGATCAGTGGGGCCTCGATGAATCCTGCACGCTCGCTAGCGCCGGCGCTCGTATCAGGGCATTTGGCAAGTCTCTGGGTCTATTTGGTGGCTCCGGTCATTGGCGCGACTCTAGCGATTCCGATTTTTCGTGTCCTTTATATGTCAGAGCAAAGAGGAGTAGGTCCATGAAAAGGATTCAGGTTTATGACAAGCCGATGTGCTGTTCAACGGGTATTTGCGGTACCGATGTCGATTCGGCGTTGGTGCAGTTTGCCAGCGATTTGGAATGGCTAAAGGGCAGCGGGTATCTGGTGGAAAGGTTCAATCTGGCACAGCAACCAACCGCCTTTATCGAAAACAAGCTCGTGCATAGCCTGTTGAGTACCGAAGGGACAAACTGCTTGCCCCTTGTTTTGATCGATGGCGATATCGTGAGCCAAACGTCCTATCCGACGCGAGAGTCCTTTTCCGATTGGTTGGGGACGCAGGGGGCAAAGGCTGCGTTGCCATTGGCTAAGCCTTCGGGTGGATGCTGTGGGCCGACTGGGTGTTGTTAACAAACAAATCAGGCGCCAGCTGGTATTGCTCGGTGACTGGGTTACTTCTGACTTAGGCAATGAATGGGAGTTCCGATGTTTGAAAATCTGAAAGAGTACATCGAGCAGCGTATGGGAGAGTACGATGCGATTTGCGTGGATCGGAAAAAGGAGCTCGAGCGGGTGAGTGAGTATGTGAGGGATCGACTGGGACACGGCAAAATCGCTCGGTTGACATTTATCTGTACTCACAATTCACGGCGCAGTCACTTGTCTCAGATTTGGGCAAAGATTGCAGCGGAACATTATGGGCTAGAGGGAGTCGAAACCTTCTCAGGAGGGACCGAGGGGACCGCCTTTAACCCTCGGGCCGTTGAGGCTCTTCGTCGTTGTGGGTTAGGGATTGTGGCTCGCAATCCTGATTCGTCCAACCCGATCTACCTAGTGCAATCGTCGGTATCGCGGCAGGTGCAGGAGTGTTTTTCCAAGGTGTATGACGCTCCTCCTAATCCGGTCACCGATTATTGTGCGGTGATGACTTGCACGCAAGCGGATGAAGCGTGTCCGGTGGTGATGGGGTGTGAATTGAGAGTACCGATTCGTTATGAAGACCCCAAGGTAGCCGATGACACACCCGAGGAATCCGAGCGTTACGATGAGCGATCGGGTCAGATTTGCCGCGAGATGTTCTACATGATGTCGGTTGTGCGACGTGGATGATTAGGTCCAGAGGTCTCGATCGAGCATCCGATAATTGATTGCTTCTTCGATGTGGTGTGGTTCGATCTCGGATGCATTCTCGAGATCGGCGATCGTGCGAGCGACCCGAATGATTTTGTCGTGTGCCCGGGCCGACAGCCCCATTTCGGAGACGGCAGCTCGCATGCGATGGGTCTGGATTTTTCCGAGGGGACACCATTGTCGCAATTCGCGGCTACTCATTTGCGCGTTGGTCAACGTTTTGGAGTTGGCGAATCGAATGCTTTGAATTTCGCGAGCAGAGGTGACTTGTTCGCGAATTTGTGCGCTGCTCGTTCCGGGAGGTCCATTGGCGAGTTCTTCGAAGGGAACCGCTGGGACTTCGATGTGGATATCCACACGGTCGAGCAGTGGTCCAGAAATTCTCCCCATATATTTCTCGATCTGTGGGGGCGTGCAGTTACAACTTCGTCTGGGGTCGGTTCGGTAGCCGCAAGGGCATGGATTGAGTGCGGCGACCAGCATGAATCCGGCTGGAAACGTGGTGCTTCGCATAGCGCGTGAAATGGTAACCACGCGATCCTCGAGGGGTTGCCGCATGACTTCGAGTGTTTTTCGATTGAATTCGGGGAGTTCATCGAGGAACAGCACTCCGTTATGGGCGAGGGAGACTTCGCCCGGAGCGGGCGGGCTACCTCCTCCGACGAGACCTGCATCGGAGATCGTATGATGGGGCGAGCGGAAGGGACGCTGGACCATGAGAGGTTGTCCAGGTTGGAGTCGTCCGAGGGCTGAGTAGATGCGCGTGGTCTCGATCGATTCACCTGGGTTGAGTGTCGGCAAGATCGACGAGAGTCGCTTGGCCAGCATAGTCTTTCCAGAGCCAGGCGGCCCCAGCATCAGTAAATTATGGTTTCCTGCGGCAGCGATCATCAGCGCACGCTTGGCCATTTCCTGACCGCGCACATCGCTGAAGTCGACATCGTAATTGGAAAAGGACGCGTAGATTTCCTGGAGCCGCGATGGCACGGGGTCGATGTCGAGGGTACCGGCGAGGAAGGCAGCGGCTTCGGTTAACGATGCGACTGGGATGACTTCGATGTCTTCAACGACGGCTGCTTCTTGGGCGTTTTCGGTGGGAACGATCAATCCTCGTATGCCGTCTTGTTTTGCCGCAGCGATGGCCATGGAGAGGGCCCCTTTGACGCCGCGTGCGAGTCCTTCGAGGGAGAGTTCGCCGACGACGGCGTACTCATTGAGACGCGAGGATTGCAACTGGGTGGAACCGACGAGCATTCCGAGCGAAATGGGAAGGTCGAAACTGGCGGCTTGTTTTGGCAGTTCTGCCGGGGCGAGATTGATGACGATGCGATCATGGGGACGAATGAAACCAGCATTTACCAGCGCGCGTTCCACACGGTGCGTGCTTTCGCGGACAGCTTGTTCCGGCAATCCAACCAGTACGGTTTTAGGAAGCGGGGACGGTGAGAAATCGACTTCGACGTCTACCGGAACGGCTTCGATTCCAACCAGGGAATAGGTTTTGAGTTTGGCAAGCATAGGTGCGCGAACATAGATGAGATCTCAAGGATGCGCATCCCGCGCGAATTGAATTCCAACCAAACCGACTTGGCGGACTTAGTTTAGCCGATTGGATGTGAGGCGTGTCGACGGCAGAAAAAATAGCCTCCGGAGTTTTTGATAAACGCTGGAGGCTTTTAGGCCCCTTCGATTTGGCTGAGTCGGATGAGAGAGATCAATTCGTCGGTGCTCAGGCGACCTGCCCGATCGGCACCGTCGAGAACGCCGCTGATGAGTTCCCGCTTGTCTTCATGAAGAGCGAGTATCTGCTGTTCGATGGTATCCCGAGCTACCAGACGGTAAACCGTAACGGCGCGTAGTTGACCGAGACGGTGTGCGCGGTCGGTGGCTTGGTCTTCCACCGCCGGGTTCCACCACGGATCCATGTGGATCACATAGTCAGCCGCAGTGAGGTTAAGTCCCGTCCCACCTGCTTTGAGGGAGATCAAGAACAGATCCCCTTCGCCAGCTTGGAACCGATCGACGGCTTCTTGGCGTTTTGCTGCGGGAGTGGCTCCATCGAGGTATTGGTAGGTGATGCCTTGCTTGTCGAGCGATTCACGCAAGAGGCTCAGGTGTTGGACGAATTGGCTGAAGACCAAGGCTCGGTGTTCACCCTCGCGCAGCTCGGCGACGATTTCCATGAACAGATCGAGCTTTGCGGAGGACTTATCCCATCGTTTATCGACAAGTCTCGGATGGCATGAGAGCTGTCTTAGCCGGGTCAACCATGAGAGGACACGGATGCGCATTTGCTGGTCGGTATCACCACCCGTGGTAGGCTTGGTCAACTCGGTGAGTGCTGCGAGCCTTGCCGCATCGTACTTTTTCCGTTCCGGTTCGGAGAGTTCGGCGAGTCGAATGATTTCTGTCCGTTCTGGAAGTTCGGAGAGCACTTCTTTCTTGGTCCTGCGAAGTATAAATGGTCGAACAACGCGTCCGAGGGCTTGCAATCGATCGCGATTGTTATGGCGTTCGATCGGTTCAGCAAAGTTCTTACGGAATCGATCCCATGAGCCGAGGAGTCCGGGACTGACGGTACGCATCAGGCTCCATAGTTCACCGAGGTGATTTTCGAGTGGGGTACCTGAGAGGGCGATATGCCAGTCGGCTTGGATTTGCCGGACGGCTTGGGCGGTTTTCGTTTGAAAGTTTTTAATGAATTGGGCTTCATCGAGGACGATCGTATTCCATGCTCGCGCCGAGAATCGGTCCACATCGCGTTGGAGAAGTTGGTAGCTAGTGATGATAAGGTCGCCTGGTCCTGCGGCATCGATCAAGGCTTGGCGGTCGTGTTCGCGGTAGAGCAATGGGCGAAGGCTCGGCGCGAATCGCTCCGTTTCACGTTGCCAGTTAGAACCGACGCTGGTTGGTGCGATGATGAGCGCTGCGCCGTTCTTGGCTCGATCGAGCAAGATACCAAGTGCTTGAACGGTTTTTCCGAGCCCCATGTCATCGGCTAGGACACCACCGATCCCCCAGTGAGCGAGTCTCGCCAACCAGCCATAGCCGGCGGTTTGGTACTCTCGCAGGTCAGCTTGAAGGGTGGAAGGAACTACAGGTTGGAGGTTCTTGGCGCTCGCGAGTCGGGCGAGTGCATCCTTCCAAGACATATCGGCCTCGACCGAGATATCGCTGCCGAGGGCTTCTTCGATGACCGCAGTACCCGCTTTGGAGACTCGGATTTGCCCCGGGTCGCCGATGGATACGTCTTGGATGGCCCCTAGCCGTTGGCGAAGCGTTTCCGAGATAAGGGCGAATTGGCCATCGCCCAGTGGCACAAAGCGACGACCTTGGCGGAGGGCCGTCAATAGTTCCGCGAGTGGGATTTCAAGCCCTTCGAGTGTTGCATAGCCATCCACACCGAACCAATCGCGACCGCTGGTAAGTTTTACTTGCAAGCGATGGGGGGTGATTTCGCCGATGACTTGCATCGGTTGGCTCTTGGGCCAGCAGACCGTAGGAGCAGACTCGCCGAGTTGTTCGATCCGTTGAAGCAATTCGAGGGCTTCGTCGGGTGAGCTGGCGAGCCAGGTGTATTGCGAGTCGAAGGCGAGGAGATGAAGTTGAAGTTGGTCGGCGATTTCGTCGGCTCGCGATGCTTCTTCGTCGAGAGCGCGCAGCAATTGGAAGCGACCTGCTGCCGTGGCGATTCGGAGCCGTTCCGGTTCCATGCCTGGGATCGGCTGGTCAGCGACAGCGTCGCATGCGACACGGAGCCCGACTTGCATCCCCTCTTTGCCTCGGGGCGAAAGGTGGAGTTCGATCTTTGGTTCGAGAGGTTGCTCGGGACCGGCCAGCGACTCGGGCAACTGGACTTCTAAACGTCGAGGCTGTGCAACATGGACGATGAGGTCAGCGAAGTGCTCTGCTGCTTCTCGATCGAGGACCGCTTCGCGGCGCTCGGCGGTGCTCAAGTCGTTGATGAGTCTCAGGATTCGCTGGTCGAGGGTGCTCATCCAGAGAACGCGTCGTTCTTTGTCCATGCGCAGGAGCAACGATTCGCGGTTGTTGATATTCCCGAGGAACAACGACGGTTGTTCGTGGATCGCGTCGATGCTTGCGTCCGCTTGGTACACGGCAGGCTTGAACACTTCGCCTTGGGATTCCAAACGAACCTCCACGGGGATTTCGCGGATTCGAAGGGGTGTTTGGATTGGGTCGTCGAGTGTGACATTGGGATGGTCGATCAGCATCCTCAAGCATTCGCGGATGACACGTGGAGTTTGGCCCCGGTAGGAGTCTTCGGCGGATTGCAGAAGGAGTACGAGCATCTTGTCCGAGGGATGCGTGAGCGCCTCCTCGGGTACGCTATCTAGGTTTTCGCGAATGGGTCGGCCTTTGTTCCATCCACCCCGTTTTCTAGACGTTTGCAAAAATGTTTGGATCTGCACGCCGTAACTTGAAAAGGTCAGTCGCCATTGCAAGCGTTGTAGCCGCTCTGGTTCGTCGTCTTCGTCCACTTCCTCCGTGATCGCTTCGAGATCTGGCTTGAGGTAGTGAAGTGATTCCACGAGTTTTCGGCCGGCTTGCCGACCATCGGAAACGCAGCTGAGCATCCATTCGATGGCAGCTTCGGGAGAGCGTTGGCTCAAGTGCCGTCGGATGTAATTCAGGCAGAAGACTTGATGCACGCACGGCTTGACCGTCTCATTGCAGGAACAAGTCATCCCGATGTTGCGAATCACGCGACTCGAGTTCACATCGTCGAGGAATGCCATCTGCTTCGGATCGAGTTCGACCGTAATCGAGGTCGAAAACTGACCTCGAACGGGAGAAACTCCCTCGAGCTCAAAACTCCATTGCAGGGCTGCATCCGATTTTTTCAGGCGAGGCAGATCGTTCGAGGAGAAGTAACGAGACATCAACAGTTGTTGAGGTCGAAACTTCTTTTCGAGCTGTGCAATCGAACTAAGGATGTGAACGACTAAACCACTCGCTTTCGGCGAATCCAATTGTGCCAAACTCGTCATTCCGTGATGCAATCCGTCAGTGGGGTGTGTCGCAAAGTGCAAACCGCCTAGTTTCGCCGAAACAGTCCCGCTTTGGCAAGGCGAAAAAAGGGCTGTTCCAATTACAATTCGTCGCTATCAGCAAACATTATTCATTGCCAGCTATGTTCTCAGGCCTTATTCCTCGGGTTCCGATGCGTCTTTTTGAGGAATTGGTTTGGGCTCAATCGCTTTGGAGTAAGCGTCGATACCACCGACAATCGGGAGATCAAGTTGAGTTCCAGAAAGATCGATCTCGAGGCGTGTTCCGGGTTCCGGCCAGAGAGTAAAGTCTCGGTCGCTTGAGAAAATCATCAATCCGATTTGCTCGCCGGCGGCGATGATTTGGTCATCGGGTTGGAGTTCGAATGTTACGGTTCGGAACTCGCCGGGTACCATGGGGGTTTCCTCGGTCAGTGACGCTGCGTTCGCGGGATCAGCCCATCCACGTGTGATCACATCGTCGGTGATCCGTTCGCTGCCGGTCCATGGCAACGAAACCAGCCACACCGAAAGGCAAGCTGTCGGTCGGTCGCAAGCGACTTTCAACTGGATCTTGGAAACCCCAGAAAGATGCAGAGGCTCGCTAAGTTTGGGGGTCGCATAGAGGAGTCGGTGATTGCACCACTCTGCTTGCAGCATCTGTGGTCCGCTGAACGAGTAGTTATCGATGATTTCCTCAATCGATGCGTTGGCGGTCGTGAGAGTCGTGGTATCCGAGGTCTTCGGTGCTAACTCGCCAATAGTGCGACCACCGGGATGGATCGCAAAAGGCACCGATACCGATTCGGGGTTTGGATATTCGGGGTAGGTTTCCGGTTTGCTGTTCCGTTTGCCTTCGCGAACGATCCATGCATTGGGTTCCTGTTCAATTCCGTTTTGGACATCGTAGAGGTAGCGAGTGAACCAGCGGTTGAGAAGTTGCAAAGGGGGTTGCCCGCCATGCCCGCCTTGGTGGTAGTACGCCTTGGTGGGAATCCCTCGTTCTTTGACCGCCTTGTAAATTCGGAAGCTGTGCTCGGGCATAACATTCCAATCATTGAACGCATGCGCCATGAGCATTGGGGCTTTCATGCGTTCCAATTGGTTCAAATAATCACGGCTGGCCCAGAACTCGTTGTAATCGCCGCGCACGCGATCGAAATCCTCCAGCATCCCTTTGTCGCGCACATTGCAATCGCAGTAGTCGCGACTGGCGTCGTATCCCGAATGAATAAAGTTGTACAGCACATCGATGTCTTCACCCATGTAGCCACCTGGGTGACGGATCAGGCCGTTGGAGCGATAGTAGTGGTAGTACGAAGTGTTCGGTGCCACCGGGACGATGCATTCCAATCCATCGACGCCGGTGGTCGCTGCCGCGAGCGCCAGGGTTCCGTTGTACGACGTCCCAATCATGCCGACTTTGCCAGTGCACCACGTGGCGACCACGCCTTCGTCTCCATCGACCGAAGTGTACCCTTTCGCACGGCCATTCAACCAATCGATCACCGCTTTCGGGGCCAGCGATTCATTGACTCCTCCAACGGTCGGGCAGCCTTGGGAAAGCCCGGTCCCTGGGGACGAGGAATGGACAACTGCAAAGCCGCGAGGAACCCATTCCCCGATATGTTCACCGGACAAACGAGGTCGCTTGCTCATTTGCGGGATCTGCGGGGGCGTTTCATGTTTTGGTGGAGGGCTATTGAGGTTTTGACGGGGACTCCACATGTGAGCGGAAGACGTCGAACCGATACCAGCATAGTAGGGGCTCGACTGGTAGATGACGGGAACTTTCAAGCCATCGGTGTCGGTTTGCTTGGGGCGAGTGACGCTTACGTGCACCCGGTCCAGCTTGCCATCGTTGTCGGAATCGAACTCGGTTTCCACGAATAAGTCATGCTCGATCCAATCGGACTTGAACGCAGGAACGACTTGGGCTTGACCGTCCTCAAAGACCGGACCGATCTTGGAAACGGTCGACTCCTGCTGCGTTGAGGAAGCGAGGTTTGACGAGGGAATCGGATCCGCTAGCTCGCCTATAAACCCAAGGGCTGTTCCCCCAAGGACTGTCCCAAAGTGGGCACTCGCGCTAAGGACACCAAGGGCCAACAAGAATCGATTGTTTGCCGCCAGATGAATGCACATCGATAGCTTTGAGGATTTGGGCATGAGCGAATTGATTATTCGTGCGAAGCGAACCATGGATTCGTCGTCCTGCATGGAAAGGGTAAATCTCGATGATCGGCCCAGCTGGCTAATAAAACCAGCCAACGCTGCGAACGATTGTAATTGATCGCAGCCGTTTGGGTATCAAGAAAAGCTACCGCCGAACGACGACCATTCATTGCTGAAAGCAGTTGGTTCATCGCGGATTGCAGTTGGGGGAGCAACTACCTAAGTCGTTATTCCTCATTCCTCAAGCCATTTCTTCCCTGCCAGCGCAATGGCTTCGTCGGTGCGTCCTGAGTTCCTCAGCGATGCAAGCATCACTCGATGGATCCATTGATCGCTTATCGAGCGATCTCGTTGTTCGCGTTGCAGATTGGCAGGTTCGCCGTCGGCTGAGGTTTCCCGTTCGACGTTCGTTTCCCCTGGAGCGTTGGCATCCAACTTTGTGGCGTTCACTTTCGAGAATTGAAGTCCCCAGGCGTCCGGGATTCCAACGATGACGCGAACTTTGGCGGGCATGAAAAAGGCGCTAAAAATCGAAGGTCCGACCGGAGCCCCTTCGATCCAAATCGGGATCATGGGGACACCAGCTCGGAGCGCGACCAAAGCGGCTCCTGGACGAATAGATAATAGGGGGGACGAGGTCCGATTGATGCGCCCTTCAGGAAACATGCCGACGAATTTTCCTTGTTTGGCTAGTGCGATCGAACGTTTTGTCGATGCGGTATCGACACCACCACGGTTGGTCGGAATGGCTTGAAATGCGCGGAGCAAGCTTCCTACCAAGGGGGTTTTGAAGTACTCGCCAGCGACCATCCAGTGGACGCGAGTTCCGGCGATCAATTGGATGAAAAAGGGATCGAGGGAGCAGCGATGATTGGCGACGAGGACGGCTCCTGATTGCATGCGATCGGCGAGCAATCGATTGCGATCGCGGATT
>CAIYZV010000450.1 GCA_903930765.1 uncultured Pirellula sp. | reverse complement strand
TCGCTCTCGGAGAGTTCCCGCCAAGCGATCCGAAGTTTAGCCAAGTTGATCCAGCAAGAGATACTGGTGATTCCGGACGACGGTTCGGATTCGATCTTGTAATAGGGCCGGTAATTGGGCCTGAAATAGCCACAGAGCCGTGCTGGCCAAAACACATGCTACGCCAACGGGTGCACCACCAATCCCGATACGAGCTTGGGAAAGAAGTAAGTGCTCTTAGCCGGCATTCGCTCTTGGTGGAGCGAGATCTTGCGAATGTGTTCGAGAGTGGCTGGCATTACGAGGGACGCGAGCGGATAGACGAGGTTCCCTTCGAGCTTGCCGTTCAGGCCATGGATCACATCTTTGACTTGATGAACATAGGTGGGCTTCGGCATGTCTTTGAGCCCTAGGATATCTTCAAAGACCAATCGATGAAGGACGGAAACGCCGAGCTCCTGCCAATCGTGGCTATGGTCAGCTGCGATTTGAGCCATCCGATCCGCGGCTTCTTGTTTCGCGGAGATTCGGGTCCATTCGTTGGAAGCTCGCGAGTAGAGTGCCATGATGAGTTGCTCATCGAGCCTATCCATTTCGGCCCAGACCATGCCGGTGCTCTCGGGTCCGCTTCCTACGATCTCACAATCGAAGTAGGGTGAAAGCTTTTCATGAAGTTGGGCCGTAGTAAATGCGGGTACCCCATGGAGCAAACGATGGGTTGGCAGAACGACCAATCCTGGATCGTTCATGCTAACGAGCATGGTCAGGACAAAGTTTGCTGGATGCTCTTCAGGGAGTGGTGATTGAGCATGGAGTTCATCTCGGTAGTTGCAGGCGGTTTCATAGCGATGATGCCCGTCGGCAACAAACAGGTCTCGATCGGCCATCAACGCCATCACCTCTTGGATGGTCTTGATGTCGGTAATCGGCCACATGCGATGCAGCACGCCCAGGTGATCGGTAGCTTCGAGACCATGGACGCTTACGACTTTGGATTCCAACAGTTCTTGAATGAAATTGTCGGGATCTGGATAAAGGCCAAAAATCTGCGACAGGTTGGCTTGGGTTGCACGCGTGAGTCTCAGGCGGTCATCTTTGGCTTTGGCGAGGGTTTGTTCATGGGGATAGATATTCCCCTCGCCGAATCGCTGAAGTTTGACCCGGGCCATAAAGCCGCGGCGAGTGACTGTTTTTCCGTTCAGATCAAAAATCTGATGGTAGACATAGATCGCCGGGTCCGGCTCGATCTGTAAAATCCCCTCGTGGCGCCATGAACGGTAGATCCTGGCGGCGCGGCGATAAACCTCATTTTCATCCTCGTCGGTGTCCTCGCGGCGGTTGAGTTCCAAGCGAAGGAAATTGAATGGGGATAAATCGTAAAGCTGATTCTGAAGTTCCGCATCGACGACGTCGTACGGTGGAGCAATGCACTCGGACAGCGAGCCGACTTGGGCCAAGTTATATCGTAGGCCGCGAAAGGCGTGGATTTCAGGCATGGCGAAGGCTCACTCGATCATGCCGTGCGAAAACGGCGTGTGAAAATGGCACGAGCCCGGTTGAAAACCGGGCTCGTGTTTGCTTATTCAAGCTACCCCGCTAGGACTCGAACCTAGAATAAAGGAACCAAAATCCCTTGTGTTGCCAATTACACCACGGGGCAATTCGTAACGGTTAGGCGAAGTGTAGCCAGGAGTCCAAATCTCGGCAACTGGAACTCTGGGGGGATCCCGCTCTCGGTCGGTCAAATGTTTCTTGGAAAACCGACCATCCGATAGCAAACAGCCATCGTTTCACCGTGAAACCGCGAAAATTATCGCAATTTTGAGGTTTCTGGCGAGAGGGCTACCATCATCTGCTGGACAGATTGTTGGCGTTTCCTGACGACGTAGTATTTTGCGGAAGGCGCCCCCTGGAAGCTCGGGTTGGAAAGGACCCATTGGAGGTTGTCCAGGTTCACGGTCTGCCACTCCATGATTCCGACGATGACGTCACCCGGCATCAAACGTTGCTTCGACGCGGGGCTTCCCGCCCGGATTTCGGTGATTTTCAAGCCGCCCGGGTAGTCTTCGCCGGTTCCTGCCACCGCCGATGCCGGGACCGGGACGACTCGAACACCGATCTGCTCCCACGCCACCCGGCCCACGTTCTGCTCGGTGACCTCCGCCCCGGATGCACGCAGCGCCACGGTATCCACCACCCGCTGATTTCCACGTTCGATCGCCAGTTCCACGGTTTCACCTTTGCGGTGATCGAGCAGAGCCAACTCCAATTCCAGGCGATTGGTTACGGGATGCCCCGCCACCGACTCGATGACGTCGCACATTCGAGCATTGCGGCTGGATGTCTCGTCGCTCTTCCCGGAACGAAGCATCAATTTGGAAACACCTTGCTCGTACGATCGCACCACGTCCAGGCCGTGGGCTACAGGCTCGCGATGCGATGCCGCCACAAGATCTGCCATGACTTCTAACGCGGAATCGATCGGGATCGCAAACCCGATTCCTTGGGCCCCGACCCGAACCGCAACGTTGATGCCGATAACATCCCCGTCGAGATTCAGGAGCGGACCCCCAGAGTTCCCTGGGTTGATATCCGCATTGGTCTGTATCAGGTTTTTGTATTCTTGGGATCCGTTGACCGGGATGTTTCGGTGCAGGGCGCTGATGATCCCTTGGGTCACCGTGTTCTGATAACCGAACGGATTACCGATGGCGACCACGGTCTCTCCTCGCATCAGATCCGAACTGGTGCCGAACTGGATGGTGGGCAGATCCTTCGTGGTCGGAATCTTGATAAGAGCCAGATCGGTTTCAGGGTCATAGTTGAGAAGCTTGGCGACGGCATTGTTTCCATCGGCCAAGGTGACCTCGATCCGAGTGACATCTTCGACCACATGAAGGTTGGTAATGATGTACCCGCGTCGATCGATGATGACGCCGGTCCCCATCCCATTGACTTCTTGCTTGGAGCTCGCACCGCTCGAGGATGTGCTCGCGATGGTCTTATTCCCTTGAATATTCACGACCGCTGCTTCTGCGCGCTGGATGGCGCGCACGATCGGGGATACGCGGGCCGAGGGGTCCGTGGCCTGAACCGATTGGACTCCCAACGAAAGACTTAGCCCCAATGCTGCGCATGTGAATGGCAGCAAAGTCTGGCTTGCAGTGACAAAGCGAAATTTCATTCTGGGCCCGGTTCCGTTCGGGAAATCAATGCAACCTCGGTTTGTCGAAAGCATGCGGGAATTGCGGGTCCCACCGCCAGTTTCGACAACGACGTATGCATCGGTTTTTCCGGTACAACGGCATGATCAACGCGCGTCGGGCGTTAACAAACGCCCCATGCGGAGAAGTCTTCCCAGGTTAACAGTTATCGAGACGCGATCACCGATCTCAGCTTGATCGTGCCAGCCAATACCCCGTTAGCCGGGTGGCCATTCCATGGCTCGACCACCCAAAACGTGGTAGTGGAGGTGAGGTACGGATTGCCCTCCGTGGCTCCCGATATTGGTCACGACTCGATACCCAGAGTCGCTTAATCCCTGCTCCTTCGCCACCCGTGCGATGACAATTTGCAAATGCCCCAGTAGCTCAGCATCCTCCCCGCTCGCATCATTCAACGACACGATCCGTTTCTTGGGAATGACTAAAAAATGGACCGGCGATTGTGGATGGATGTCTGCGAATGCTAGCGAAAGCTCATCTTCGTAGAGGATATTGGCAGGGATCTCTTTGCGGATGATTTTGGAAAAGATCGTTTCGCTCATCGCACTCTGCTCTTTCGGAAAAGTTTCTCTAAACTGCGAGGTCGCTCTCAACCGAAAATTCTACCGTCGGCCGGTGCGCGCGTTGAGGGGGTCCCCCCATCTTTGTATTTGGCCAGCTGCACGCCTTCGAACACTCGGGCATGGCCAAGACGGCAATCATCCTTAAGGAAGTAGTTATGCGACCAACCTCCAAAAGTTCCTTCTGGACCACGACCAAGGTCGATTTCGTCGGAATGCGAGTCTGTTTCGCAAAGTGCCTCGTCGTCAGTTGTGTTCTGGGAATCAGCCCTGGTTGCAGCCTTTGCCCAACCGCATTCGATTACGACTATGGAGGATACTCCTCCACGACACCGCGGTCCGATATGCGCAATGGTCGGGTCGGTTCGATCTTCAGCGATCCCGCATTGGGTGCTGAGATTCAGTCTGCAGAAGTTATCGTCGAGGGCCAAAGCGGGTTCGCTATGGAGAGCGAGTACGCCGACGAAATCATCATGAACGACTTCCAAGAATCCCAGGTTGGGGATATCCAAACCATCGAAATCGGACCAAGCGAAGAGATCGTCAACGGTATTGAAATCGTTTCCCCATAGAGCCCCGCCCGAAGAGGTTTCACGCGACGGCAGCGGACGACATCGTGAGTTGATTTTACGAGCCGTAGTGTGAGCAGCGAACCGCTAGCCGCTAGCCCGGTGATTTGGTGTTCGTACCGATCGTCATTGCCGTGATCGCAGGTTGCGCGTTCCTAAAAACAGCGATGGCTTGCGCCAAAGTCGCTCACAAAGCTCTCTTTTGGCCAATGTTTTTCAACGTGGCGTCGCGTCATGGGTTGACGCTTGGGTAGAATCTTGCGGACTCTGTACCCACCCGATCATCACCAGATGGAAAAGCTCCGTTCACACTGGGCCTTTCTCTCTCCCACTGCCGAGACAACTGTTGCCGAAAACCCCTTCGATTCGAATTCGAACTGCGACACAGTTTCCTATCAGGACGGATGGGAAATACGTTTTCTATTGGATGACAGCCTATCGCCGGTTGCATTCCAATTTTGCGTTGCAGCGAGCCGTCGAATTGGCGAGAGAACACCGCTGCCCGTTGGTCATTCTCGAAGCGGTTCGGATGGGATACCGCTGGGCCTCGGATCGATTTCATCGGTTCATCATCGATGGGATGATCGACAATCAATCCCATGCAGAACAAGCGGGTGCTACCTATCTGGCATACGTCGAACGTCAACGAGGTGATGGACATGGGTTGGCGAGGACTTTGGCAACGCAAGCATGCGCCACAATCACCGATGACTTTCCATGTTTCTTTCATCCCGCCCTTTATGGGTCGGTGGTTCGGAAATGGCCTGCGTATGTCGAGCTGGTAGACAGCAACGGCATCCTGCCGATGCGGGTCGCGGATCGCACCTTTACCGTTGCGCACTCGTATCGCCGATACATGCAGAAGGTTGTCGCGGTTGAGTTTCCTCAATTCCCAGCCATGGACCCATTCCGAGGTCCCGCCCTCCCGCGAATTGAAAAGCTCCCGGCAGAGATCTTGAAGGGTTGGAAATTCGAAACAGCAAGCCAGCTTGCAAAACTCAATCTCTCAACGCTCCCCATTGATCATTCGGTACCAGCCACACAAGACCGGGGTGGCCGAGTGGCCGGGCTTGAAGCATTAAAACGGTTCGCCAAGCAGCGGTTGGACGAATATGCCGATGCCCGCAACGAACCGGAGCAGCAAGGCTCGAGTGGATTATCTCCGTATCTTCATTTCGGGCATGTCAGTCCTCACGAAGTCTTCGATTCCATTTCCGGGTCAGCGGCCGCATGGAGCCCAGACAAAATCGGCAAACCCAATGGGAAGATGGACGGGTTTTGGAACATGGGTGTCAATTCTGAAGCCTTCATGGACCAATTGATGACATGGCGAGAAATCGGGTTCAACATGTGCTCCCGCGAGCCTGATTACGATCGCTATGAGTCCCTTCCCTCATGGGCTCAAAAAACATTAGCAGATCACGCGGGTGATGCGCGGCCCCAAATTTACGATCTCGAACAATTCGAGTCTGCAAGCACCCACGATGAACTTTGGAATGCAGCTCAGCGACAGTTGGTTCGCGAGGGTCGCATCCACAACTACCTCCGTATGCTATGGGGGAAGAAGATCCTTCATTGGAGCCGTTCGCCTCGCGAGGCGCTGGACATCATGATCGAGCTTAACAACAAGTACGCACTCGATGGGCGTGACCCTAATTCTTACAGCGGGATCTTCTGGGTGTTAGGCCGATACGATCGAGCCTGGGGTCCCGAACGGCCCATCTTTGGCAAGATCCGGTACATGACGAGCGAGTCTACGCGTTCGAAGTATTCGGTCAAGCAATACCTTCGACGCTACGCGGCCGACCAATGATCGCGGCACTCATTTACCCACACCAATTGTTCCCGATTCCAGCGGCACCCACAAAGAAGAAGCCGCCGACGCCAACCTGGATCGATGGTGCTGATCAGGTCTATGTGATCGAAGACCCGCTCTTTTTCACTCAGTACCCATTTCATCGTCAAAAGTTGATGCTCCATCGCGCATCGATGCGCAGTTACGCAGACCGCTTGCGAGGAGCGGGCAGAAAAGTCACCTACGTCGAAGCCACATCGCTCACCCGATCGGGCGATATCGCAAAACAGCTACGCCGAGACAAGATTCGAGTGTGCCGTACGATTGATCCTGACGATGAGTACCTGCGCCGTCGGCTTGTTCGCGGATGCTCTGAAAATGGGGTCGAACTCGAAATGCTCGAGAGCCCACACTTCCTCACCAGTCGTGCCGAGATCGATCGATTTGTTGAGAACAAAAAGAAACTCTTCTTCACCAATTTCTACATCGAACAGCGAAAGCGACTTGGGATACTCCTCGATGAGGAGGGTAAGGCCGTCGGTGGCAAATGGAGTTTCGACACCGAAAACCGACGCAAACTACCCGCCAAAGTCATTCCTCCCGAACTGGGTTTCCCAACACCCGATGAATATGCGAAAGAAGCTCGCGCTTATGTCGATACGAACTTTCCCAACGCCCTTGGAGAATCGCAACCCCTTTGGTATCCCCACGACGAACCTGGAGCCAAACGCCATCTCGAATGCTTCATCGACCAAAGATTGGCATCGTTCGGCGATTATGAGGACGCTATCAGTCGTCAATCGGATTTTGTTTTTCACTCCGTATTGACCCCGATGCTCAACATTGGCTTGCTCAACCCTAGCGATGTCGTTGCCCGCGCCCTAGAGGAGCATGAGTCGGTATCGATGAATTCTCTTGAAGGATTCGTA
The DNA here is from genome assembly GCA_903930765.1 of uncultured Pirellula sp. Lineage (GTDB taxonomy): Bacteria > Planctomycetota > Planctomycetia > Pirellulales > Pirellulaceae > JBKCUI01. The sequence goes on along the minus strand of CAIYZV010000450.1, from coordinate 4,265 downwards.
CGACAAGTCATCGGTTGGCGCGAGTACATGCGTTTGGTGTATCGTCACTATGGTGTTCAGCAACGCACCAAAAATTACTGGCAACACCATCGACCTTTGCCACGGTCGTTTTACGACGGCACGACCGGAATCGAACCCGTGGATCACTCGATCCGACGGGTCTTAAAATACGGGTATTGCCATCACATCGAACGGTTGATGGTGCTTGGGAACTTTATGCTGTTGTGTGAGTTTTCCCCAGATGCGATCTATCAATGGTTCATGGAGATGTTCGTGGACGCCTATGATTGGGTGATGGTGCCGAACGTCTATGGCATGAGCCAACATGCGGACGGGGGTATGATCACGACCAAACCGTACATCAGCGGCTCCGCCTATGTCTTGAAAATGAGTGACTTCAAGAAAGGGGATTGGTGCCCGATCTGGGATGCTCTCTACTGGAATTTCATCGCCAAGCACCGCGATTTCTTTAGCTCCAATCCGCGCATGAGCGTGATGACGGGGCAACTGGATCGCATGGGTGATAAACTCCAACAGCACCAACGCACCGCTGAAGCGTTTTTGAGCCGATTGGATTGACGCAGCCAGCACCGAAGTCGGCTCGTTTTACTGCAGTGGGTGATCATGCATATCACGGCAATAAAAAAGCCTCGTTCCTGTTCGGAGCGAGGCCTTTCGAGGTAACTCATAGCGGATCCGCGTCGATGCTGGAATACTCGCGCGAGAATCGTTCGGTTTATGCTTCGTCGAGGATCTCGACAGCCTTGAACTTCTCCCCTTCGAGCATCGACAAACTAGCGCCACCTCCGGTGCTGACGTGGGTCACTTGGTCGGCAAAGCCGAGTTGCTCAATTGCAGCGGCGCTGTCGCCACCACCGATGATGCTGATCGCATCGCTATCCGCAACAGCCTTTGCGACCGCTTCTGTCCCAGCATCAAACGGTGGCATTTCAAAGACTCCCATCGGTCCATTCCAGACAACCGTCTTGGAACTCCTAACGATCTCTGCGTAACGTTTGGCGGTTTCCGGTCCGATGTCGAGCCCTTCCCAACCGTCAGGAATATGTCCAGCGGCGACGATTTGTTTGTTGCAGTTCGCGTTGAATGCATCACCACAATGCGTGTCGGTTGGCAGTACGAGCTTGTTGCCACCGGTCGCAATCAACTCTTTGGCCAGCTCGACCTTGTCCGGCTCCACCAAACTCTTTCCAGTTTTGCCACCTTGAGCTAGCGAAAAGGTGTACGCCATCGCACCACCGATGAGGACCGAATCGCATACGGTGAGGAGATTTTTGATGACTTTGATTTTATCGCTAACCTTGGCACCCCCGAGGATAGCAACGAAGGGGCGCTGTGGCTTTGAAATCGTATCGCTGAGGTACTGGATTTCTTTGGCAACCAGGAACCCTACCACCTTGGGCTTGTTCCCCATGGCCAATGGAACCGCAACCATCGACGCTTCTTCTCGGTGGCATGTGCCGAAGGCATCATTGCAGTAGATATCAGCCCACGACGCGAGCTTGCCAGAATACGTCGCCTCGCCATCCTTCTCCCCGGGATTGAAGCGAACATTCTCGAGGACCAACACCTCGCCATCCTTCAAGCCCTTCACTTTGCCTTCGGCATCGGGCCCAATGGTGTCTTCGGCGAAATGGACCGGTTTGCCAAGGATTTCTCCCAAACGGACCGCGGTGGGTCGGAGCGTGAACTCCGGTTCTGGGCCCTTGCCTTTGGGTCGGCCTAAGTGGCTCATCAGGACCAGTTTGCCCCCTTGCGAGATCACCGATTCGATCGATGGAATTGCCATTCGGATCCGTCGATCATCGGTTATGGCCCCTGAATCGTCCTGAGGAACATTAAAGTCAACTCGCATCAAGACAACTTTACCGCGACAATCGACGTCGGAAATACTTTTCTTTGCCATCGTTACTTCTCAGAACTGATTAAGGGAACCAACTGGGTCTTTCTAATAGGACTGCATTATCGAGAGGTTTTGACAAAGCGAAAGGCCTCTCGGTTTCGAGAAACCTCCGATTGTTACACCGAATTGTTAAACAGAATTGTTACACCGAAAGAAAACTGGGAACCGGGGAGAGAATCTCCCACCCGAATCGTGGAAAGAGGGGGGCAGTTTCGTTATGATCCAGAAAACTAATCCCAAACGCAGTCCAGCCTTATGACAAAAATTAATCTTCCTCATTGGATCTATCTCATGGTCCTGCTCCGCAGTGTCGGCTTTGCCATTCTCCTGTTGGCGATGCCAATCCATGCCATCGGGATGCCTGTACAGGCGACCGGCGATAAGCCTGTGGAATCCAAGGACGAAGAGGCGGAGTACATTCAGTCGATCGAGGATTGGCGATTTGAAAACGAGAAGAAGCTAGCCTCGCCCAATGGTTGGTTGGCCCTTACCGCTCATGTTTGGTTGGAACCTGGCGAGCAGTCGATAGGCACCCGACCGAGCGATGCAATTCGGTTGCCTGGCGATGTAGGGGAGTATGCCCGCGGGGTTGTTCGAGTCGACAACGGACGAGTGCAACTCATCACCGACGAAGGCTCGTCGATTCGGGTCAACGGTGAGCACCAAGCAAAGACAGCATGGCGGATCGATTCCTCCAAGGCGGAATCCGATAGCGAGGAACTCGTAACGATCGACGATCGTATCCGACTGCAATTGGTGCGACGCTCCAATCGGCTTGCCATTCGCGTTCGAGATGCTCGAAGCGATGCGATCGCCCGATTCGCCGGCAAGAAATGGTTTCCCGTGAATCCGAAGTACCGAGTCGACGCAACCTACCACGCTTATGATTCCCCGAAAGCGATGCCGATCGTCAACATCCGTGGGGATGCGATGGTGGCAGAAGTGGTTGGTTATGTGGAGTTCACCCTCAACGACAAGCCTTACCGGCTGGATGCGATGCTCGATTCACCGACCGAACTGTTTTTAATCTTCAAGGATTTGACGAGCGGCAAGACCACTTATGGCCCTGGTCGATTCTTGAATGCGCCGCTACCCGCCGATGGTGCCACCTTCGCATTGGACTTCAACAAGTCCTACAATCCTCCGTGCGCATTCTCGCCCCATACCCTTTGCCCAATGCCTCCTAAGCAAAACCACTTGCTTGTCGAGATTCCGGCTGGCGAAAAACGTTACGATGGCAAGGGGACTGAAGTCTCGCAGGATGCGCCGCCAAAACCTAAGGTCTATTCCGGTCCACAGGTCGGTGAAGCTGCTCCGAACTTTCGATTCCTAAAAACACTGGGTACCGAAGAGCCTGAAGAATTGGATCCGATCGCCATAGCGGATGGAAAACCCGCGTTATTGGTATTCCTGCACGATGTGAATCGTCAGTCGATTTCGATGACCCGTACCTTGACGAAGTACGCTGCTTCGCGGACGAACGATGGGCTGACCACCTCCGTCATTTTGCTCGGCGATGACGCGTCGGCCGCCGAAGCCACCTTGAAACGAATCCAGCACGCGCTGACATCGGGGATACCTACCGGAGTCAGCCTCGATGGCCGCGAAGGACCAGGTGCCTACGGGTTGAACCGAAATGTTCAACTGACGGTCCTCGTCGTTGACGGCGGCAAGGTAACAGCGAATTTCGCATTGATCCAACCCAGCCTTCAAGTCGATTTACCGATGATCGCAGCGGCGATTGTCGAACGGATCGGCGGGGACAAGCCTGAGCTCAAGCAACTGCTTGGCGACGAACCGCAAATGCAACGCGCCGCCAACAGCCAACCTGGAAATCCGAGCGAAGGGGTCGACATGGATCGCCTGAGGTCCTTGGTCCGACCTTTGATCCAGCTCAGCGCGAGCGACGAACAAGTCGACGAGGCTGCGATCGCGATCGAGAAAGAAATCGATGCAGATCCTAAGATCCGTCGCGAAATCGGCAGGATCGCTTCTACAATCGTCGGCAGCGGAAACTTGGCCAACTACGGAACACCGCGCGCCCAAGCCGTATTAAAGGTATGGGCGGAAAAGTACGGTTCGGCCACAAAAGAAAGTCGCAACGAGAAACCGTAATGATGCATTTCGGGGTGTCGTGGCACTTGTGTATCGTTGCTCGCATGGTCGCTATTGCGATGCTCGTCGTGTATCCCTATGCATCCGCGGATGATTTACCCAGTGCGGCATCCAATACCGACGCATCCAATACCGACGCAAACCCGTCGCACGAACCCGTCTTCGACACGGATATCCTGCCCCTGCTCACCAAGCATGGTTGCAATTCGGGCGCGTGCCATGGTGCAGC
>CAIYZV010000449.1 GCA_903930765.1 uncultured Pirellula sp. | reverse complement strand
CCACCACCACCACCGCCGCCGCCGCCGTAACCGCCGCCACCGCTGCGTCCGCCGCCACCACCCGATGGTCGGCTTTCGCGCTCACGTGCTTCGTTGCACGAGATACGACGATCAGCGATCGACGATTCATTCAGATTCGTGATGGCCGATTGTGCTTCTTCAGCATTCGGCATTTCAACGAAGGCGAATCCTCGGGAACGGTTGGTCTCACGATCAACGATGATACTAACTCGGCTAACTTCACCGTACTGCTCGAAAGCCGTGCGGATATCGGCTTCCGTAGCCTTGAACGACAAATTTCCAACGTAAATATTGGTCACAAAAACACCTCAACAAAAACCACTAAGTACCCGCGCGTTACGGAAAGAGCGCACCAACTCAAACCAAAGAGTTGGGCAGAACAACAGAGTCGCGAGAGAACCTAAGCGTTAACGAATCCGACAGTCCACGCTAGCCGCGCTCAATAGCAGCAAAACAAATGCTGCGACTACATCGAAAAACTACTCGCGAAACCGAACACGAACAAAACGAGACTAGACAACAGACCCACTAAATGACCGCTGAGACCGCGAGATACCGTACTGTACCGCTTTGCACCCCCCGTTGCAATGCAGATTACGAAAAGATCCCCACGATTGGTCGCTGGCTGTGGGCGGTAACGATTATCCCACAATCTCCAGCACGGAGTAGCTCGCTCTGCCCAACCCCACTCCAAAAGAAGCGGAACGTTACGACCTGGGAGCAAAATAACGGGACGGATCGCTGCAAATCATGCGGATAGCCTCCGGCAATGCCTCGCGTTCTAGCAAGAACACACGTTGCTGAAGCGACTCGGCCGTGTCCCCATCGAGCACCTCGCATGCCCGTTGAAGCACGATCGGGCCGTGATCGTACTGGTTGTCGACAAAATGGACCGTGCAACCAGACACCTTGACTCCGAAGTCCACCGCAGCTTGGTGGACACGCAATCCATACATCCCTTTCCCACAAAACGATGGGATCAGCGAAGGATGAATATTGATCACTCGGTTCTCGAAATCGGACGGAATCAAGAGGTGCTCCAGATACCCTCCCATGATTACCAATTCTACGCCAGCGTGCCTGCAGGCATCAAACACAGCCTCCGAGTGGCTCGTCGGGCTTGCAAAGTCGCGTTTAGCGATAACGCGGCTAGGTATCCCAGCTTGGGCGGCAAACCCTAAACCAGCCGCAGACGACTTGGAACTAATGACCAGCTTAAACGCGATCGGCAACCCACCAGCCTCCCGGCGATCGATCAAATTCTTCAGCGTGGTTCCGCCTCCAGAAATCAATACAGCGACGGACAATGCGTTTTTCACCAATCCAATCCTCTCTCCACGCGTTCGATTTCGCCGCCCGTTAATGCATGACACCGGCGTGAAGCCGGTGTCATGTTTCTTTTACACTCTCATCGGTCGTGCAGTCTCAAGGATAGCAGCTATCGCGCCATCAATGATTCGACCCCAGCGACGCGATTACTTCTTCACGCCGCTCTCGTCCTTCAGCTTTTGCAGGAACTCCTTGAGACTTTCCTTTTGATCGTCATCCGCCAATTCCATCGCTTGTTGCTGGAGTTTCAAGGCTGCATCGAGATTGCCGAGCGAGTATTCCAAGTGCGAGACCGTATCGAGGGTCGCTGCTTTGGAGTTCCCCTCTTGCTTTTCCGCCGCGGCACGAGCAAGCACCAAAGCGGCCTTGAGGGTTTCCTTGCTATTGAGTTGCCCGTTATCGCTCATTTCCCAAGCCATCCACGCAACTTGGTTGCTCATCATCGGATTTGCTTCAGCCAACTTGAAAATGGATTCGAAGGTACTCGCCACTTCCTTGTCGTCGCTGCCAGCGATCTGATGCAGGTTCAGTTTCATCATCGAGAACTGAAGCTTGATCTCTGGCTTCTTCACCTTCTCAATGAACTCATCCATTTTCGCTAACGCTTCTGGCATCTTCTTTTTTCGGAGCAAGCCTCCGACTTGGATTTGCACATCTTGCATCAAGCTCTGCATCTCCTGGGACTCTTTGAACTCTTCGGCGAACTTCGCACGATCCCAAGTCCCCTCGACGACAGCATCGAGCGCTGCATCCAACTCCATAGGATGCCCAATCCATTCGATCTTCGAATCCTTGCCAACGAGAAACGCACATGGAATCCCATTTTGTTTGGCAGCTTGCATGTACGATTCATTCGACGAACCATCAGGATCGGTCGTCAGCGAGTAGGATTTCGTCAATTCACGGAAGGTCTTGGGCTCTTTCGATCGAGGCACATCGCGGTCCAAAAACTCCTGCACCGTGTCCAATGGCTCGTCGCTGATGCTGATGATTTGAACGCCCTTGTCGGCGTACTTCGATTGCATCTCAACAATGTGAGGCATGCTGGCAACGCATGGTCCGCACCATGTCGCCCAGAACTCAACCACGTAAACGTTGTCCTTCTTGAACTTGGTTACCTTGCCAAACTTTCCTTCGCCGTCTTGGACCCAATGCTCGATATCGAGCAATGGTGCGTCCGAACCGATCGTCAAAAGATCATCCGCGGCCCGCGAAGTAGCTACCGAAACACTGCCAATAGAACCAATCAGGGCTGCAATGGACAGTGCAGCGAGACGACGGAAATGCACCTTCATTCGATGTTCCTTAAACGGTAACGAAATTGATTAAGCCAAACTTAGGGTGGCATCAGGGAATACGATGTGAACACAACCCCACCACCACGCCAGCCCACAGTATAAGAATCGTTGCTGCACCTGTAAAACCGTGCTTGCCCGCATTCCCATGTTTCACAGTGCCTCGAAAGCAACCGCTCCCTCTCGATAACCACAAAATAGTGTGAAAAAGGAACGCAACCTGGCAAAACATTTTAAAAACGCAAGAAAATCCGGTGCCGGTACATGAAAGCCAATAGAGCCAACTTGATGACCAAAACCCCACCCGCCAATACCAACGCTTTGTAGTTTCCGCTCAAGGCCGCGACGCCTCCGAACAAAAACTTCGATATTCCTTCGAATGAGATAAAGCGCTGAGCCAAATAAATCGTGATCGCATTGGCGCCGATAACCACCCAAATCCAAGCCCAACTGCGCCATCCGATGACATCGATGATCGTATAAAAAATCGCCAGCAGGATCATGCTCCATCCGCCCGCGTAGAGCACAAACGAACTGGTCCAAAGATTCTTGATGATCGGGAAAACGTTCCCCCACCCGTCGCCGGCAACGACACAGACGATGCCCGCGAGTGCCAGTACCGAGGCCTTCCCCCATGAGGTTAGCTTCGATTGCAACAGCATCCCTGAAAAGACTCCGAGCAACGTCGTGGCGATCGCTGGCAGTGTGGAAAGCAAGCCCTCGTTGTCACCATGCCCATAGTACAGCGGGAGGATCTTGCCAGGTAAAAACGCCCGGTCGATGTATCCTGCCAAATTTCCAGAAGGTGTCAAAACACCCGCCGATCCTCCCGGAACGGGCACCAGCGTCAACATTGCCCAGTACACGAACAAGATCCCAACGAACAAAGCGATCAAATCCTTGGTCTTCAGTTGGACAAACAGGATTGCGGTAACGCCATAACAAATGCCGATCCGTTGGAGCACTCCCATCCATCGGACATTCTTCCAATCGAGAGCCTGAATCTGATTGTAGATCAATCCCATGGCGATCAATAAAACGGTTCTACGCAGGATCCTCGCATACACCCGGCCGGGTTCCCCTCGATACTTTTCCAACGAAAACGGAATAGCGCATCCCACTAAAAACAAGAACAGCGGAAAGATCAAATCATAGAAACGGAAGCCTTGCCATTCGACATGCTCCAGTTGCTCTTTCAAAGCGGGTGCCCAAGCAAAGGACGATGCTCCCAAAAGCAGCGCGAAAAAATCATCCCCGCCCATGATCCAAAACATGTCGAACCCGCGTAAAGCATCGATCGACATCAGCCGAGAACTTTGCGAATCGCTCGATTTCCCTAAACCATCGTTCAAATTGCTTGCGCTGTTTGTCATATTGTTTGCGCTGTTTGTCATAGAGCCATCTCACACACTGTCTGAATCTTGTTCCCTGCCCAACCAAGCAGCCATCGCCAGCGTCCCCAAAACGGGTTCACGCACTTGGTGGCAAATCGACGGCTGCATTCCCGCCTCCGACAGTTTAGCCAAAACCGCGGGTACCAGTGGAGAGCCAGCCGTCAGCATTCCTCCACTCATGGCCAACGCATACCGGTCCGCGGTGAGCGACATTCGCCTCGCCGCCGTCATCACCAGTTCACTCAATTCAATCGCCGCCCGATCGACAATCTGCGAGGCGACCGAATCGCGTCCAGCGAAGTCCAGCACGATGCGATTCAACATCGCAATTTCAGGACGAGGGATCGGTACCGTATACACGCGCGGAATTAGGTCCATCGGGTACTCGCATCCGATCGCACGCAGCAGCATCCGATGGAAGGAGGTGAGCGTTTCACCGTGATCGTGAGCGCGACAGACTTCCTTAAGCCCCGCCAAACCCATCGCAAACCCGCTCCCCTCATCCCCGAGCAAATACCCCCAACCTCCAACCCGCAGATCCCGAGCGACCCCGTTGCTCGCGCTGACGATCGATCCCGTTCCAGCGATCAAAGTGACGCATTGATCCCAACGATCCTCGACCCCAACGCCAGTCGATCGCGAAGAAGTTCGCAGCGACGGAAGGGGTTCCGCGTTGGACGCGTCGACGGCCGCTTCGTACCGTGCCGCCCAGCGGATCGGGGCAATATCCTCCGTCACACGAACCTTGTTGGCCAATCTATTTTGATATGCCCACTCGAGAATTGGTCGCTGCTCTTCCTCGCGTCCAACCCCTGCAAGGCACAAACACGCCGCGTCCAAGGTAACACTGGCAGCAGGGGCACTGGCAGAAGGGGCACTGGAAACTGCATCCTCGATCGCATTGCGGATCGCCGCGATGATGCTCTCGTATGCTGCAGCAAACCCCACGGAGCGAGGGTTTCCGGGCCCTGATTCTCCTCTCCCGCGAACCACCATTGAACCCATCCGATTCGGGCTTCCTGATGGCAACGTCGCTACACATGCGATCGTTTTACTCCCTCCGCCATCAACGCCGAGGATCCATTCGTCCGGTGTATGCATGTTTGATTGCCCCGCGTAATCTATCAATGACGAACTGGATCCCAATCAATCGAGCGTATCGCTCAACGCAGTGCGTAGCCTACCAGAGCTTCGCTGCAATCGTAATCTGGCCTGGTCCGGAGCGACACCTAACTTCTGCGAAACGATCGCCGTTTTGACGTCACCATCGCAGCTCGCCAACAGTTCCAAGGCGGCATCTTGAGACAATCCCGTAATGGCCGCAACGATTCGAACACTCCGGTCTTTGAGCTTGCGATTGGTCGCCCGCAAATCGACCATCCAGTGCCCATAGGTTTTCCCCAGCTGAACCATGCTCGCAGTGGTCAACATGTTCAACACCATCTTGGTTGCGGTCCCGGCTTTCAATCGCGTCGAACCGCTCAAAATCTCTGGCCCGACAACGACCGTAATCACCCACCGGGCGACCCGTTCCAACTCGGAACCTTGATTGCAACACAGCCCGATCGGTAGCGCCCCGACTTTGTCTGCATACTCCAAACCAGCGATCACATAAGGTGTGCGACCGCTCGTTGCAATCCCGAGGAGAACATCCCCCCCTCCAAGGCCAATTCGCTCTAAGTCACGAATGGCAGCCTCGCCATTATCTTCGGCCCCCTCGATCGCAGACGTCAACGCTGGCAAGCCACCCGCGATGACACCGACCACCATTTCCGGGCGAGTGTTGAACGTAGGAGGGCATTCCGAGGCATCGAGTACCCCCAACCGTCCGGACGTTCCAGCGCCTATATACACCAACCTCCCCCCCTTGCGAAGGCGCTCAACGATTGCGTCGACGGTCTTCGCGATGACCTCACCCTGTTGTGCAACCGCTTCGACCACTCGATCATCCTCTCGATTCATCAATCGAACGATTTCTAGCGGAGTCATTTGATCGAGTTGCGTCGACTCGTGGTTGCATTGTTCGGTCGTCAAATGCTGCATTGCGTTGGGTTCTCACATGCGCGATGGTAGGATATACGATGGTAGGATGTACGATGGTAGGATGTATTCGTATCGACCGACCGGTTGGCCTGACAGATTATCATTTCACACGAAAGCAGGGTTGCAAGCCATAGCATCGCCCCCACATCGGAACAGTACTTCGGCTAAAATGCTCAGGCAGCAACCCTATTCTCGCTCCGTTTTTTGGGGCTACCACCTTTTATAGGTATTCCAACTTTTTTAAGGCTTCAACCTTTTTAGGGCTTCAACCGACGAGCCTGAGCACTCCAAAATGCAAAGCGCCCTAGGGAACGTCGACATCATTGTATTGCTGCTCGCTGTGGGATCTTCCATCTTCATTGGTTTGAAGGTCGCTGGGAAAGAACAGTCCTTGGAAAACTACCTTCTCGGGGGTCGCGATCTGCCGTGGTGGGCGATCCTCGGATCCATCGTCGCCACGGAAACAAGCACAGCGACGGTCTTGAGCGTACCGGGTCACGGGTTCGGCAATACGGGGTTCCTCTTCTTGCAGTTGGCACTCGGTTTCATCCTGGGGCGGATCATTGTCGTGATCTTTCTCTTGCCGCAATTTTTTGATGGAAAATTAATCAGTGCCTACGAGATCCTCGGTATCCGATTCGGAACGACGACCAAGCGGATTGCGTCCGTGCTGTTTCTGGTAACTAGAAACCTGGGGGATGGACTTCGTCTGTTCCTGGCAGCGATGGTGCTTGAGAAACTCGTTGGCTGGCCCCTGGCTTGGAGCGCCATCGCGATTGGTAGTGTCACCATCCTCTATACGTTCTTAGGGGGTATGCGATCGGTCGTATGGAATGACTGCATCCAATTCCTGATCTACATGGCCGGAAGTATTACAGCTGTCTTTGTGATCATCGATCAACTCCCCGGGGGCTGGGCTGGTTTTCTGGAATACGCGAACAGCTCGGGCAAGTGGAAACTCATCGACCCACGGTTCAGCTTGAGCGATCCCTTCACCCTATGGGCCGGCCTATTGGGTGGCGCTGTTCTCTCGATGGGATCGCACGGTACGGACCAAATGATGGTGCAGCGTTATCTCAGCGCGCGAAGCCAATCCGATGCGGCCAAGGCCATCCTATGGAGTGGCGTCATTGTCTTCCTGCAATTCTCGCTGTTTCTTTTCATCGGCATGCTGTTGGGATGTTTCTATCAATCCAACCTGCTTCCCGAAGGCACTAAACCCGATCAAGTTTTCGCGCACTTTATCATCCACTCGTTTCCAGCAAACACAGGGCTGGTAGGGCTCATGCTAGCCGCGATCCTGGCCGCTGTGATGTCGACCCTTTCAAGTTCCCTCTCGGCGTCAGCCTCTTCGGTCGTGAGCGACTTGTGGCTGTCCAACTTGACAAAGACGCCATCCCAACACTCTCAAGTCACCGTAACGAGGATTGCAACGGTCTGTTTTGGTATCCTACAAATCGGTATTGGAATATGGGCGGGCACCTTTGCTCGGAGTGTGGTCGACAACGCATTGACCATCGCCGGATTCTCCACCGGGATCCTTCTCGGTTGGTTCTCCCTCGCACTGCTGACCCAGAAACGCTCACAAAGAGCCGCGATTTTCGGCGGCGCCGTCGGCCTGGCCGTGCTTCTCTTCCTCCAATTCGGATTACCCCTTTTCCAATTCGGACTACCCCCTCTCCAATTCGGATTACCACAGTCGAAAGTAACCATCGCGTTTCCGTGGCTTCCCGTATTCGGTTCCCTCGCCACCCTCCTGTCTGGCCTCCTTTTGAACGCACTCTTACCATGCGATTCGCGAACCAGCGTTTCTCTACCCGTCGACAACTGCACGGATCAATTCGGACCATCGAACGCCCCTACCACCCAATCGCCAGAGCCATGATACGAACCTATCCAACCCAGCATGTTTATCGAATTGTGAGTTCCCGTCGAGCTACTTCACACCAACAGCAATTCCGCGACCTGCTGGTTAAGTTCTCGCTTTTACCGTCTATGCTTTTACCGTTCACCCTGGTGCTCGTCGCTCTCGCGGGAGCACACCCACAAGCCCTCGCCCAATCCGAAGCGTCGGAAAACGGTTCGAAAACTGACTTAGCGGAAGGAGAAATCACCTTTGCGGACAGAGTTCGAGAAATCATCGATGGGGCCATCGCTGAACGCAAAATGCCCGGATGTGTTCTGGCGGTGGGGAATAGCCAAGGTGACCTCTTTGTCCAAAGCTATGGCCATAAACGGGTGGAACCGACTACTGAACCGATGGCGATCGATACGGTTTTTGACATGGCGTCGATCACCAAACCGGTGGCGACCGCAACGGCGATTATGAAACTGATCGAAGAGGGTCGCTTGCGCCGCAACGACACCGTCGCTTCCTTCTTTCCGTCATTCGCTTCGAACGAAAAGAAAAAGATCACCGTCGAAGATCTGTTGCTGCACACCAGCGGTCTCATCCCTGACAATGCCATGTCGGATTATGCAGACGGTCCTGAGATCGCGTGGCAAAAGATATGTGAGCTCAAGCTATCAGCCCCGATCGGCAGCGCCTTCAAATACTCCGATGTCAACTTCATCGTGCTCGGCAAGATCGTCGAACACCTGTCCGGCCAAACGCTTGATGCCTACACCCGGGACGCGATCTTCAATCCTTTAGGCATGAACGAAACGGGATTTAATCCGAGCCCTGAATTGCGGGCTAGAGCAGCGCCGACTGAAAAACGGGAGGGCGAATGGATTCAGGGCACGGTCCACGATCCGCGTGCGTATGCGTTAGGCGGTATCGCTGGACATGCGGGTTTGTTTTCTACCGCGCGCGACATGGCCATCTACGCTCGCATGATGCTCCACCGAGGACATCTGCCCACGGCGCAGGCGCGCACCCTCGCGAGTCCTACCATCAGGACGATGACCGCCGCTTATCGAGTTCCCTCCGGATTCCGAGGGTTGGGATGGGACAAACAAACAGGCTTCTCAACCAATCGCGGAGATTTGCTCAGCCATAGCGCCTTTGGGCATGGTGGGTTTACAGGCACCGTTCTTTGGATCGATCCGGAACTGGATCTTTATTTCATTTTTTTGAGCAATCGAGTCCATCCCACCGGCGATGGTTCGGTCAATGGGCTTGCTGGGCGGATCGCCAATCTCGCAGCCGCAACCTACGGCAACGCCGAGCAACGTTCCCCGCGCCTCAAAACAGTGTTGACGGGCATCGATCGATTGGAAGGAGAAAATTTCTGCTCACTCCAAGGATCCAACATCGGAGTGATCACCAACCACACGGGACGCAATGCGACCGGCATATCCACAGCCGAACTACTCAGCCGTGCGCCCGGTCTGCAATTGCGAGCCTTGTTCAGCCCCGAACATGGATTCGAAGGGATACTGGATACCGCCAAAATCAACGATGTAACAGATGCAAAGACCGGACTCAAGATCTACAGTTTGTATGGTGAAACGCGCCGACCGACGCTCGAAATGCTCGAAGGTATCGATACGCTGGTGTTCGACATCCAAGACATCGGGACTCGGTTTTACACCTACATCTCGACGCTGGGTGAGGCGATGCGAGCCGCCGCCGAGCATAAACGCCGATTTGTGGTTTTGGATCGCCCCAACCCCATCAATGGAACCGACGTGCACGGCCCCATGCTCGATCTCGGCCGAGAGTCGTTTGTGGGTTACCACCAACTCCCCGTGCAACACGGCATGACTGCGGGGGAGCTCGCAAAGATGTTTCAAGCCGAATTCGAATTGGATTTAGACTTGACCGTGATCCCCTGCCAAGGATGGACGAGAGATACGCAGTGGGATCGTACAGGACTGACTTGGCTAAACCCATCGCCCAACATGCGGAGCTTGACGCAGGCCATCCTTTACCCCGGTGTAGGACTGCTTGAGATGACCAACATTTCCGTAGGCAGAGGAACCGACACCCCCTTCGAAATCATCGGTGCACCGTGGATGGACGGCCGCGCACTGGCAGCCGCCATGAATGCGAACGCAATCGCAGGTGTTACGTTCACACCCGTTGAGTTCACGCCATCATCGAGCAAGCACTCCAATACCAAATGCCAAGGCATCCAAATCGCCATCACGGATCGAAAGGTTTTCCGAAGCGTGCCGATGGGACTCGCTCTCGCCAAATCCCTTCGGGCGTTGCATAGAGACACCTGGGATACCCGCAATCTCGACCGACTGCTGGTGAATAAAGGAGTTTGCGATGCACTGATCGATGGCTCGCTATCGATTCCTGAGGACCCTCGGATTCATTCGGGAGTCCGAGAGTTTCTCGAGCGGCGGCAGAAATACCTTCTCTACCACGAATGAGGCGCACACTCACAAGAAGCGAACGGCTCGCCTACGAGAGCTAGGCCAGGACGCTAGCCGGGCAATCGGAAATCTGGGTCCGCGATACCGCGGATGAGTTCTGCCAACCGGCTATAAACCTGAAGCAAATTTTGCCAAGTCGCCAAATCGACGGTGATCGTCGACTTGCGATCGTTGATTTGAACCGAGTCGACCACCTCGCCGATGCGCGTGTGAAAGTACTCAAAAAGCTCCGCCAGCTGGGCAGCTTGACTGGGACTCAATCGCTCAGGAATCTCTGGGAGAACGTTTGCATCTCGAAATCTTGGAGCGGCAGCGAGCACTTCCGCGTCCAAATCGAAATCCGCCTCGCGTTCGGCAGGGGAACGCCGAACGTCCTCATCGGAGGTTTTTGGCTCTTGAAGGCGACCGGCGATCTGCTCAGCGGTTCCGAACAAGAGCATGCTTCGGCCGAGAAGTATTATGTCGCCGAAGCGCAAAATGCGCAACTGGCAATCCTGGCCATTGACCCGCGTCCCATTGGTGCTTTCGAGGTCCGTCAGAACAAGGTGCTGATTGTCATCTTGAATTTTGCAGTGGTAACGACTGATCCGTTCATCGTTCAACTGGATCGTGTTACCTTCTTCACGCCCGATCGTGATAGGTGGCCGAAGGTCGGCAAAGACACGCCCTCGATCAGCCCCTTGAACGACGCGTAGGGTCAATCTAGACATGGATACCTCGAAACAGACCTGGAACCCGGACGAAACACCGTCGCCGGAACACCGAATCGCCGCATGAACAGAAACCCCATTATAACTAGCGAGCTTCTCATCCAAACGAAATTAGTTTAGCACTTTACCCAGGTCGGTGTTTCGGAGTCCATACCCAAGCTCTTTTTTGGCTGGCCCCAGGTCCTCTTTACCGTAAAAAGCGGAAAATCTTCGATTATTTTCAGTGCAACGAATCTTGCTCGGACGCGATCCAAAAGTCTGAGAACGAAAGGACCACCAAAACGCCTCTCCTCACCAAACCCGCGGTCGGTAACGACCGCCTCGGCAGCGAGCCAAAGCGGTCGATCGTGGTTCTGGATCTCGATGAATCCGGGGCGTTACGCGTCAATGCCTATCTCATCCATGATCCGTGATCTGGAATCGATAACCATGTCCGGCCGTCTTGTGAACGTAGGCAGCCCCGCACCCGCGAGGGCATGATCGAGCGCATCCTGACTTTTCGCGACGATGGCAACGCGAGTCACTCCCCCGAAACTGCTCGGATCGGCAAAGCTCGACACGGGTCCCTCGTAACCACTCTTGTTCAAAGCGGCAACGAACTGCACGTTATCGATGGTTCCGTGAGTTCCGGACAACAGACGCATCGACTTGGTGCAATCGGTAACCGTGGGAACCGTAGCCACATCGGAAACTCGAAGCGCGGCGATGCGTTTTCCTGGAATCGAAGCGAGTTGCTCCAAACTTCCTCCGCCGATCGTCCAATCGAATGTATCGATGATCAATGCTACGGCCTTGCAGTTGCAGGCTTGAAAGAACGCCAGGAACGAAGCCACGTCCTGAATGAACTTGAATTGCTTCCCTTCTCGATCCTCTGCGGCGGTGCTGAAGCTCAATCCGAGCAGGACATTGTTCTTTTCGAAAAGCTCCGCAACCTTCTCTACGCGTTGACGAAGGATTTCAAAATACTCAGGAAAGGCCAACCGATCGGTGGCCGCGGGAAGCTTCAAGAATCCAGCATAGACCCCCAGTTTACCCGCAACCTCGACCGTCGCTGGAAGCGCGGCGAGCGCCTTCTCGAACGAATCATCATCGGTATCCAAGTCCACGGGAACATCAAAACCACTGACCTGCAACTTAGAACTCAGCAAGTAACGAGCCGCTCGTTCGAAGTCCGTGCGCGCGGTCCTTTTGACCACTTCCGTGATATCGACATCGAGGCCTTTGAAACCGTAGGTCATCGCCAATTCAATCAATTCGCTCTGACGCCCGGATACGCCCAATACTTCCGCATTCAAATTCTTATACATTCAAAACTCTCCTTGGTTTCACAAATCACTGCAGTCCATCGCTGGATGGTCAGACGGTGCAAAGTCATCGACTCTGACCGAGCAGAAAGACCGTATTGCCAGTCGCATCGCGCCGTCGCGTCGCGACCGAACACTACTTCATCCACCAACGCTGCGGGGGGGAGAGTATCGCACAAAAGAAGACATCATCAAGTCGAAACGCGAAGGTAAAAAAGTGCGTTTTCACAAGCAAAAGCCGTGCTAATCCACGACCATTTGCAGGCTTTCTGATTGAGCCCCGCTCCAACGAAGTTCATGGCGCAATGCGACCCGTTTGTTGAAGCGTGAATTACTCGATGTCGACAGCACGCAAGCTCGGCTGGGCTATCTACGCTGGGCTATCTCGGCTGTGCTATCTGCGGCCGCGTCCTCGCGGACCCCCACGGCCTGTGTTTTGCGATCGCTGGTGGTTTTCGATATTCGAATCGACAATGGATGAGATGGTCTCCAACCAAGAAGGAATCTTGCTGTGACGGATTCCTTCTTCGGCTTCCTCGTCACCTTCGTTGCGATTGGCTTCGCGAGCGCTCTCCGCCGCTGCGGAACCCGCTCGAGACTTGGTTCGCTCACCGCTACCTTCCGTCCGCTCGCGATCTTTACCGCCGCGTCGGCGTCGTCGACGAGGCCGTCGTCCACTATCAGCATCCCCATCTTCGCCGGCAGCATCGGGATCTCGAAACTCCTGTGCGTCTGCATCGGAATCGTCGACTTCGATGAAGCTACCGGAATCTTCGTAGTCGCGGGAGTCGTCGCTGACGAACGCGTCGTCTCGATCGGCATCATCATGGATGCCGGCGCCGAACCCAGATCGCGATCGCACTTCGTCGCTTCCAGACTCTACGCGTGAACCAGACTTGCGATCCTGCGATTGCGATCGTGGATTGCGATCGCTGTCGCGCGGTCCGCGCGATCGGTCGCGGCGATCATCGCTCGCGCCGCGGTCTGTGGATCGGGTATCCCGATCGGCACCATCGACCTCTCGGTCCCTCGACTTATTCTCGTGGCGTCGGCCCCCCCGACGCGAATCTTCGCGTCGGGACTCATCGCGTGGCGATTCTTCGCGGTTTGGCTCTTCTCGGCGTGCGCCTTCGCGGTTTGGCTCTTCTCGGCGTGCGCCTTCGCGGTTTGGCTCTTCTCGGCGTGCGCCTTCGCGGCTTGGCTCTTCTCGGCGTGCGCCTTCGCGGCTTGGCTCTTCTCGGCGTGCGCCATCGCGGCGGGGTTCATCGCGGCGGGGTTCATCGCGGCGATTCCCCTCAAGGCTTCCTGCATCACGCTGGTTGGAATCGCGGCTGGAGTCACCGCGGCGACCTCCCTCGCGAGGGCTACGTGGGCCTCTCTCAGAGGATTCTCCGCGCGGCTCACCCCGATTCGGTTCGGACCGGCTGGAATCAGATCGGGAAGGACGCTCGTTATTGTCGCGATCGCGACTGGAAGATCGACCGTCGCGGCCGCCGCGTTGGCTGGACCTCGGTGCATCACCGCGCCGATCCTCGGAGCGATCACGATCCGAAGACTCTCCGGACATGCTTCCTTGGACATCTGCATTTTCCGAGGACGACGGTTCGTCGACCACGCTTTCTTCGGAGGTCCCGCGGCTTCTGCCACGTCGGGGAGGGCGGCGGTTGGAGCGGCGGTCACTGACATCCCCAAATTCACTCGACTCCTCAGAAACGGCCTCAGGCTCTGCCGATCGAGAGGGTCTGGATGCTCGACCGGAGTCCGACGACCGAAGGTCCGCATCCTCGACGTCGCGGCTCGAAGATGCCTTGGGCTCGAAAGCCGAACGAGGCAACTCGCTCTTCGGGGACTCTTTCTTCGGGGACTCCACCGGAACCACTGCCGCGTCCTCATCACCCCACATGCTTGGCTTCAATTTTTTACCTGCAGGTGGCCGCGACGCCTGCTGCGGCTTGCTCGATGCACTTCTCGCAGTTTGGCTTTCCGACGTTTTCCTTTCGGACGTTGGCTCGCTCAATGATGCCTGACCCGTTTCGCTGCCGGTCGACTCGGGTGCCGCCACTCCAAAAAAGCTAGCAACGGCATCCCATGAACTCTTCAAACGGGATTTTTCTTGTTTTGGTTTTTCTGCGTTATCGATTTCATCACCTGAATTAACGTTCGCATCCACCGATTCTACCGGTTCTACCGGTACTCCAATCGGCGCTGCGGGGGGCGTTTTGGGAGCCCCTGCCAAATCCGTCTTGCGGTTTTGCGGAGCAAGGGAGGGTGTACCAAGCAAATTTGCTAAGGAATTCCAATGGTCAGACATATGAAACGGTTCACGCAAAGAAAGGCCCGCGGGATGCTTGGTTAACAACAACGATTGTTATTCGCCCGCCAATGTCTCAAGATATCGCACACCTAGAACCGCCACAACCCGACAACACCAACAACGAGCCAGTTCCGCGAACAGGCGAGAGGCTTGAGGCTGGCTAGGGTTGCGCCGATAGGGAGGATCAAGAGAGGGGTCGGCCTAGTGCCTCGAGAAGGATCGCGGGACACGCGGCCTCGAGCATGTCCAAGACATCATCGAATCCATCATGGCCGCCATAATAAGGGTCCGGTACATTTCTCGGCCACGATTCATCCAGATAATCGCTTAGCATACGGATATGGGTAGGCTCCCCGCTCGCGATGCTGAATATATCCCGATAGTTTTCACGATCCATGGCGATCACTAAGTCATGCGCGGCAACCATCGCAGGTGTCAATTGCTTTGCAAATGTTTTCAGCGCATAACCCCGCTTGCCCGCCGCCAACTGCATGCGAGCATCGGCGGGCCTTCCAACTTGATAGTTCGCCGTGCCCGCAGAATCGACGCAAACCTCGTTGCCAAGCCCATGCTGGGTGATCAAAAACTCCGAAATGCCGTGGGCTGCGGGGGAGCGGCAAATGTTTCCCAAGCAAACGAATAGCACGCGTTTCAAAACAAACCCTCCGCTAGGCTCGCCAGCACTTAAGCTCGCGATCGCTGAACCGATTCAAAACGACGAATCCATGTTTCCCCGACGCCTGTTTCCTGGTACACCCGATGCCTGTTTCCTGGTACATGCGTATCGCGTGTGTTAAGCGGCGAGGCAATCCGAAAAAGAAGGTTAGGTAAAGTTCGCAAATTTTGCGTGCAAATGCACGCATGTAGGCTAGATTTCCTTCGAAATTCACGAAGAATCTACGAGGTGAGCCAAGGAAGTGTCTCTGGATCTCGCAATTACCGTCCCTCAAGTCTTTTGGTCCGTCTGGAGTTCGGCCATGGATTTTCGATTTAAAGTCAACGACTGGGTTGTTTGCACACGAGAAAAGCACAGCCTTTCGCCTGGACCTAGAGCCAAAAACATCAGCCCATCCCCGTACGGTGAGATGTATTCTTACGAAGTGGACAAGTACTGGATCGTTCGCGAAATCACCGACGAGAGTTTGGTCCTGGAAACCCGAACGGGAAAAAAGCACGCTTTGCCGAGAACGGACCGCCGACTCAGGCATCCGACATGGTGGGAGCGTTTTTTCTACGCGGACCGGTTTCCTAGCCGGACACAACCCCCACCCGCCGGCAACGGATCCCCTCCCCCAACCTTTGGTGCGACCGAATCTGCCGACAACCCGATGGCGAGCCGAACCGCATAAGCGGATGCGGCCCAGTCAGCCCTTGACGATTTCACCACAAAGCACGTATCCTTATGCCCTTACGAGTTGACCTTGGGGATCCTCCGGAACGAGGTACTGTGGCTGGCTCGAAGGAATGACGACCGTCGGCATAGCTTCAATTGGCAGAGCACCGCATTCGTAATGCGGGGGTTGTGGGTTCGACTCCCACTGCCGGCTTTGGTTTTACCCAGTAAACACGAGGTATAGAGCGCATGGTTATGGCTGCAGGGATTGATATCCGAGAGATTGTTCTTTCCAACCAGACGTTTGGTCCGCAAGACATCGACCGGATCACGCGAGCCATCGAAGAAGATCTGACCCAAGTCGCCTTGTTGCGCGATGCGGTCGGCGAGCTGCAACAATCGCAGAACCTCTCACCGGCAACCATGACCCGTCTCGGGGTTTGCCAATACCTGCTGGGCAAATTCAGGGACGCAGACGCCACTCTTCGCCAAAGCGACGGCGGCGCGCTGGCTCAGTATTACCTCGGCAAGGTTTG